>CAZIVE010000249.1:0-1595 GCA_964542435.1 uncultured Parabacteroides sp. | reverse complement strand
CGAGCCGGACTGGTCCACGATGGGCATCACCTTGTCGCGGTCCGCCTCGAGAAGCGCCGAGTCCACAGTCTCCTCCCGGGCGATCATCCGGTCCACGTTTCCCCGGATGGTGTTGATCTCGCCGTTGTGCAGGATCAGCCGGTTGGGGTGCGCGCGCTCCCAGCTGGGGTTGGTGTTGGTGGAGAAGCGGGAGTGGACGGTGGCCATCGCGCTTTTTGTCAGCGGGCTTTCTAGGTCCGGGAAGAAGGTGCGCAGCTGCTCCACCAGCATCATGCCCTTGTAGACCACGGTGCGGCTGGAGAAGGAGCAGACGTACGCGCCGCTGGAGGACTGCTCAAACACGCGGCGGGCCACATAGAGCCGCCGGTCGAATTCGAGGCCCCGGGCCGCGCCCTCAGGGCGCTTCACGAAGGCCTGCCAGATGGAGGGCCTGCGCTCAAAGGCCCTGCGGCCGAGCACCTCCTCCCGGACGGGCACCTTGCGCCAGCCGAGGAAGCGCATGCCCTCCTTCTCGACGATGATCTCCATCAGCCGCATCAACTGGCCGCGCTTGACCGCGTCCTGCGGAAAAAAAATCATCCCCACCCCGTAATCGCGCGCGTCGCCAAGCTCAAAGCCAAGCTGCTCCGCGCGAAACAGGTCGTGAGGAATCTGTAAAAGTATGCCAACGCCGTCCCCGGTATCGCCTTGCGCATCCCGTCCGGCCCGGTGGGAGAGCCGCTCTACAATTTTCAGCGCATTGTCCACGGTTTCGTGGGTCTTGACGCCGCTGATGTTGACCACCGCGCCGATGCCGCAGGCGTCGTGCTCAAACCGCGCGTCGTAAAGGCCTGATCCTTGCTGTCGATCTTTCCGGCCGTCCTGGCCTTCATACCGCTCCCGCTGCCCCATGCCGTTCATCCTTTACCCGTTATTCGCCGCCCTTGACGAAAGGCTACAAAAAATGGAGCATGCTTTCGCAAGCTCCATCGCCTTTGACGGTTCTCAGAGTATAGCACGCCCCTCCCCCCTCTGTCAACCGGATAATGAAGATTGATTTCAAAATAACTGCAAATTTACGTTTTTCTGCACGCCTTTTCGGCGCTTTGTGCAGGATTTTCCGTCCATCAGTTCAAATTGCGCAGCTTAAGCACACAGCTGGAGGCGTGCGCGTCAGGCGGACGTTTACAGGGGAGGTCCGCGCCGCTATAATGGGGCGGGAGGCGAAGAAAATGGAAAAGTCTTTACGTGACGCGGATCGGACGGCGCGGGATGTCAACCTCGTGTCGGCCTTTCTTGCCGAGCGGGACTTCCCGATACTTGCAAAAGAGGCCGTGGTCAAGGCACTCGGAAGGCCGGCGGACCTCATCATCCTGATGGGCGGCAGCATCGGCTCGGGCTGCGAGGCGGCGGCGGACGCGTACCTGTCCGGCGTCGCGACGGGGCTGATGATCGTCGGCGGCGAGGGCCACACCACCCAGGCCCTTCGGGACTCGGTGGCAAAACGCTATCCGGACGTCCCCACAGGCGGCCGGGCGGAGGCCGACGTGATCGCTGACATGCTCTTTATGCACCGGGGCGTTCCCTGCGACAAGATGATCCTCGAAACGGCCTCC
>CAZIVE010000248.1:0-1596 GCA_964542435.1 uncultured Parabacteroides sp. | reverse complement strand
CGGATACATCGCATTCGGCTACGAACCGGACGGCGACAAAGGAGTCAGGATCACGATCGAAGACACGGGACGCGGCATTCCAAAAGAACAGCAGCAGGCCGTCTTCGAACGTTTCCGCAAACTCGACGCTTTCGTCCAGGGCGCTGGTCTCGGCCTGTCCATCTGTCAGGGAATCATTCAGGTTATGAATGGCGACATCAAACTGTCGTCTGAAATGGGAAAAGGGACCCGTTTCATCATCACCATTCCCAATCACGTGACGTCAGAAGAGTCTGACGACAAGGAAGCGGATTAATTGATTAAATTTCATGCATACTCACAGGGTGAATAGCCGCCTGTCGTGACAATGAACTTTTGAAGAGGTGCAAAATGAGACAATAAAACGAAACGATTTTAACGGCTATCTACTTTAATCGAAAGATTTTAAGTATGTTTGCAATAGAAACAATGAAGTACACGCATCTCATTATGAAACAAGCGCAAGAAAGGGTCATCTTGCAGCTGCTCCTTCTGATTGCCATTGGAGGGTTTATGGCTATGTTGTTCAACGCTTGCAAGAAAGAGGAGCCCTTGCGAGTCCATAAGAAAATCTTCGTCATCCAGTCCGACGAACGCTCTTGCAAGGATTATATCGGTGCAGAGAAGGAGATCGCTGACGACTTCCGTCAACAAGGCATCGAACCGGAAATGCACACCGTCTATCTCGGATGCGAGTTCCTATTCAGCAATGCCGAAGTGAATCAGATGAAAGCGTTCCTCGACACGGCACAACGCTGGAAGACGGACGTAATCATCGTTTTCGGAGATCAAGCCACCTACTCACTGATGAAGACCGGCCTGCCGTATGCGCACCAGACGCCGGTCATCTTTGCCGGCGTGAGCTATCCCAACTGGCCGCTGCTGCGACGCTATCCGAACGTAAAGGGATATTGGGACAAGCCGGATATTCTCGGTACCATCAAGATGATCAAGGATATCCACGGAATGCGCGACATCTGCTTCTGGCAGAATGAATCGATACTGGGAAACATGGCACTGTACTACACCTTCAAAGAGATGCAACGAGCCGGCATCGGACTCTCTTATCAAGACTATCACTTCCTTGCGGACAAAAGGCCCTACGTCACGCAGACCATGAAGCAAAGAAACGAGGAGTTTTTTGCCAACGTAGCCATGAGGTATAAAGCACCCGACTCAATGATGTATAATTCGCTCGGCACCCGCACAAACTCCATCGACAATCTCTTCATGCGTCTTACCTATCCGAGAAAATACAAGACTATCCTACAGATTTCGCGTTCCTATACGACACGCTCCTTAGGTCCTCATCTCGACACGGAAGCCTTCACTGTCCTCAACCGAGGATTCGACGGAGGAGAAGGATATGTGGGCGGACATATCACCACGCACGCCACGGAACGACGGCTGGCCGTGAAGAGTGCATCCGACATCCTGAAGGGGAACGTGAAGATCGACACGATGGGTTATTACATTTCGCCCAAAAGCTGTATGATCGACTGGCAGGCTGCCAAACAATGGGGCATACAGAGAAATAAGATTCCCAAATACTGCACCGTCATCAACGACTCGATATAC
>CAZIVE010000247.1:0-1617 GCA_964542435.1 uncultured Parabacteroides sp. | reverse complement strand
TGAACGGTATCATCTCTGTCGATCCGAATTATACAGGTGGAACACGCCTCGTCATTACACTGCCTACGAAGCAGCATCCTTCAACGCCCGAAAGAGCATCCTAACAGGAGAGGGTTCTTATTATTCAAACAGAATTCATCGTAAAATAAACTTCATAGAAGCCATAAAGTTGCTAGATATTCTATATCTTTGTAAAAACAAAACAACGCGTCTGACTTAATCAATTGGTAACAAAAACAAAAACAAAGCACAAACAGATAAAGGATTATTTTTTAATATGTTCAATCTTGCAACTTTACGAATGAAAAGGCTTATAGTTACATTCTTAATCCTCTTGTTTCCGTTGTCGGTCTATCCACAGAAGACAACGAGAGATTCGCTGCTATATGTTCTTAAAAGTACCACAAATGTCGTTCGCAGGATGGAGTTGCTGACCAATCTGAGCGATATCTCACATGATAAACAGAAGGCCACTTATGCCAAGATGCTACTCGCAGAGGCTGACAAGAACCGAAATGATTATTATAAAGAGATAGCCTACACGGAACTCATCTACTATTCCTTCAGAGAAAACACATTAGACAGCATTCTTTTCTACCGTAAAGAGGCTGAGAAGAGACTGACTGAAAGCAGCTACAAGCAAGCCTTGTTGAGCTATGCGAAGATGCTGTATGATTCTCGAATCATCATTTATTCCAACAGCAAAGAACAGAAAAAGATTCTTGAGGATGCTTACTTCAGGCTGGAGACCGATAAGAGCATGTCCATTCCGGAACGCATTGCCATTAACCACACGATAGGCATGTCCTTAACTAAGGTCCCTGAACTTGAGGTCAACGGTAAAAAGACACAAGAGGCGAGAGGGTATTTTCAAAAAGCACTTTCACTGGGCAAAAATCTGAATATACGGGAGAGAGGGTTGATGATGCCCTACATATTATATATGAGCATTGCAACGACTTCGGCTTTGCCCAAAACCCAGGCGGAATTCAGCAAGTTATATTATCAAACGATGATCGACTGGCTCAATACGCCGGAGATGAAGAGACGTCCCTACTTTTCAAAGGAACATCTGATCCATGCAGCCTCAGATATGTCAACAACTTCCAGCGTATATGGTAAGAAGACGGCTGCTGAATATTATGAAAAGACCAAAGAGCTGATCCGAAAATATCCTGAAGACTGCTATTTCTCACCCGAATATGAATACCTTTTAACCTCCATCAACTATTATGGGACCTTGGGGGAAGATGAAAAGATTCTTCCTTTTATAGACAAATTCATAAAGCTATTGGAAGGATCGAAAATGGCTGACCAGCGTATCATGTATATGAATGCCAAGATCGGCATTCTAAAAAGTTTGGGGCGTTACAAAGAGGCCTTGGAGAGCTATGAACAATATTCGGCAGCGCTTGATTCAAACCAGGTGGCTGAAATGAATGCAAAGGTCCAATCGCTCGACATTCAGAAAAATGTCAACAAACTGGTCAACGAGAAGAAGGCTCTGGAGATAAAGGCTGCAAACCGCGCCACCCTCAACTACATTCTCGGCATCTGCTTTATCTTTGGCATTGCCATTTTCCTCTTCGTCTTCTTCCGGCTTATCCGCCAGCGCAC
>CAZIVE010000246.1:0-1637 GCA_964542435.1 uncultured Parabacteroides sp. | reverse complement strand
TGATCGGCGATGCACAGCCCAACGTGAAGGAAAAGATCACCTACACGACGATGCCATTTTATCGTCCTGACACGCCACTTCTTCCTTCCGGTCTCTTAGGCCCGGTAAAAGTCATCTCTGAAAAATAAAGATGTTAATCAGATAATCGAAAAAGGACGGGACAAAATATCTCGTCCTTTTTTATGAATAGTCGAACACTTTCAATGGAAATGGCAACCGCCTTTTCTATCATCCCATTGCCAACCTTTCTGATTCTATTCTTTTTGTTCATCTATCTGAACTTCTAGTCCAATGCAATTGAGCTGTGTCAAAACAGAAAGGTTATTTATCATTTTTGGAAGATGCCTTTCAATCCTTTCCATCTACATTTGTCACAGGAAGTAAAATAGCTTGAAAACACCATCATATCATTATCATGAATAGAAACAGTATTTTAAAACTTTCTTTGGCTTGTCTGATCGCAATGTCCGGCATCGGAACGGCGCAGGCTCAAATGTACGAAGGATTCAAGAATCCTACAGCCAATGAAGTGCGACCACGCGTCTGGTGGCACTGGATGAATGGGAACATAACGAAAGACGGAATTTATAAAGACCTGATGTGGATGCACAACTCAGGAGTTGGCGGTGCACATAGCTTCGACGCCGGACTGACCACGCCGAAGATCGTTGAGAACCGTCTCATCTATATGACGCCCGAATGGAAGGATGCCTTCCAATATGCCACACATCTCACCGACTCGCTCGGCATGGAACTAGCCACAGCGGCTTCTCCGGGTTGGAGTCAAAGCGGCGGGCCGTGGGTAAAACCGAAGGACGGAATGAAGAAACTCGTTTGGCGCGAAGTTCGCGTAGATGGCGGTAAAGCGGTCAAGATGACCCTGCCGGCACCGTTCTCAAAGTCGTGCGAGTTCCAAAATTCTGCCACAGGTGGCGGAATCTCGCTCAGCGGAGCTGCTCCGAAAGCCCCCGAATACTATGAGGATATCTACGTACTGGCTTGCAAGCTGGCCGACAACGATCTCTCAATGCAGGAAATGAATCCAAAGATCACCTCTTCGAACGGCACGTTTACGATCGAACAACTGAGCAACAACGATTACAGTGATTATGCGCCGATCGAGATAGACAAGACAACCAACGTCGCCTACATCAACTTCGAGTTTCCGAAGGCGGAGACGATCAAAGCCATCTCTATCACCTGCGACAACACACGTGCCTACTGGGCTTCGACACCCGCTAACATACACCGTGTTCTTGAAGCAAGTGACGACGGAGTGAACTACCGAAAGGTGACGGATATTACCGACGGCGGCGTCAACCAGCAGACCATCGCTTTCCCAGCTGTCACGGCCAGATATTTCCGTGTCATCTTTCATAATCCGGGCGGAAATGCTTTGGCTGCATTCATGGGCGGCGGGAACAACAGCAACAAACCGATCATCACCAAAGTATCCGAACTGATTCTGCACACATCGCCTTATATCAACCACGGTGAAGAGAAGGCTGCCTTCTATCCCGACTACGATACAGAAGCGTTCCCGACTCCCGAGGACAACGGCTTGACCGAAGTGGTCAACATCACCGACAAGATGGATGCCAACGGCAACCTCAACTGGAACGCACCAAAAGGCAAAT
>CAZIVE010000245.1:0-1661 GCA_964542435.1 uncultured Parabacteroides sp. | reverse complement strand
CCAGATCGACGGGGAATGGGCCAAGTCAGGCAAGCTCCAGCAATTCGCGCGCATGCACCCGCGCTTCGGCATCGATGCCGATCACTTCGGCCAGCGTGGCCGGTGCAGACGGGTTATAGCGCGTCATCATCGTTTCGACCATTACCGCAATCCGGGTGAACGCAATCTGTCCGGCCAGGAAGGCGGCAACCGCCACCTCGTTGGCGGCATTGAGCACCGCGGGCATCGCCCCGCCGGCCTCGGCCGCCTGGCGGCACAGCCGGGTTGCGGGGAAACGCACCTCGTCGGGCGCGCGGAAGGTCAGTTCGCCCAGCGCCGCGAGATCGAGCGGATCGCACGGCGTATCCATCCGCTGCGGCCAGGCCAGGCACGAGGCAATCGGCACCCGCATGTCCGAGGGGCCAAGCTGCGCCAGAGTCGATCCATCGCGGTATTCGACCATCGAATGGACCACCGACTGCGGGTGGACCACGATCCGCAGCTTCGCCAGCCCCACCGGGAACAGGTGGTGCGCCTCGATCAGTTCGAGGCCCTTGTTGAACATGGTCGCGGAATCGACGCTGATCTTGGCGCCCATGTCCCAGTTGGGATGCTTCACCGCCTGCGCCGGAGTGGCCCCGGCAAGCTGCTGGGCGCTCCAGTCGCGAAACGGCCCGCCGCTGGCGGTCAGCGTGATCGAGCGGACATGCGCGGGATCGTTGCCCGCCAGGCACTGGAAAATCGCGTTGTGCTCGCTGTCGACGGGCAGCAGCGTGGCGCCATGCCGGCGCACCGCCTCGATCATCACGTCGCCCGCGGAAACCAGCGCTTCCTTGTTGGCGAGCGCCACGGTCTTGCCCTGCTCGATCGCCGCCATCGTCGGCGCCAGCCCGGCGCAACCGACAATCGCGGCCACGGTAATGTCAGCAGGACGCGTCGCCGCATCGACCAGCGCCCCTGCCCCGCCCGCCGCCGCGATTCCGCTACCGGCCAGCGCCTCGCGCAGCGCGGGCAGCGCGGTTTCGTCTGCCACCACCGCGACCTCGGCTGAAAACTCGCGGGCCAGGCGGGCAAGGTCAGCGGCATTGCCGTTGGCCGTCAGCGCCACCACCCGCCACTTGCCGCGCTCACGCCGGATCAGGTCAAGCGTCGAAGCGCCGATCGAGCCTGTGGCGCCGAGGATGGAGATTGTGCGGGTCATTGGCTGGTCAGCAGACTCGGCAACGTAAACAGTCCCAGCACAAAGCACACCGCCAGCAGACCGTCGACGCGGTCAAACAACCCGCCGTGGCCGGGGATGAGGTTGCCGGAATCTTTCACCCCAGCGCGGCGTTTCATCCAACTTTCGAAGAAGTCGCCGGTCTGGGCTATGATGGCTGCGAGGGCACCGATGACCATGCCCATAATCATTGCAGCCCAGTCAGGAACGTCTTCATAACTAGGCGAATCAAGATGATAGAGGCCACAAACCAGGTATCCACCCAGAAGAAGGCCCGCTCCCAACATCCCTCCGACAAGTCCAGCCCAAGTCTTGCTCGGGCTGATCCTGGGCGCGATCTTTGGCCCGCCGAATGTCCGGCCTGCGAAATAGGCTCCGATATCGGTCGCGATAACCATCCCGACCAGCAGTAGCGTCGGAACGGCTGAATTGCGCTCACGCACCATCAAGAGCGTGCAGGCCG
>CAZIVE010000244.1:0-1664 GCA_964542435.1 uncultured Parabacteroides sp. | reverse complement strand
ATCGTGATCTTGGGCGATTCGCTCTTCGTTCCGCTCCAGGTTCCCGTGGATTCACGAACCACGGCTTTGGTATAAGTATAAGAGGTAGAGGGAAAAGTGACAGCCACCAACTGCGATCCGTCGATGGAAAGTGTTGTATAAGACGAAGAGGCGGCACGAGCTATGAAACGCATCGTCACCTTCGCATCGTCGGTAGTGATTCCCGTCAAAGCCGGCAGATCGGTGATATTCTGCGTGAGCGTGGAGGCAAACGACTCGCCATACAGTTCACGTCCCGAAGCATTGGGCGACGCCAGTTCCTTTTCATGCAGGACATAATCGTCGTACGTGTTGATGGCCAACGAAGCACCTTCCGTCTGTGCGACTGTAGGGACATCACGCGTCTCCGTGGAATCGGTGAGGAAATAATAGCCGTATGAGGAATAGGGATTGTTGACATGGGAAAAGAGACCGGTTGAAGCCGTGTAGTTCCACGTCACAGGACCGCGTCCGTAAAACAGCAGATAATCGGAACCGCGGAAAACGGCTGTCGATGGCAGATCGTCGATATAGGTAGTGGAGAAATTCTCGGAAAGCATCTGTCCGCCGTAACCGTGCACGGAGACTTTCGAAGGATCACTGAAGCCCATCTGTTTCAGAGCCGCATAGGTAAGTTTGTAAACGCCGGTCTCAGCCACGCGCACTTTCACCCACTTCCCGCTCGCGAGGAGTGACGAAGAGGCATAGATACTGCCGTCGGCAAGCACCGAAACGACGCAGCAGAGTGACAGAAACCATATCGTTATAAACTTACGCATGTCCTATTCTTTATTTCACCCGGAAATCCAAGAGCTTCTGTTCGCCGATGAATCCTTCCAGATGATCATCTATATGGACCTGTCCCACTCCGGCCGGCGTTCCCGTATAGACCAGATCGCCCGTCTTGAGCGTAAAAAAGCGGCTGATGTAAGCCACAATCTGATCCACCGTATGAATCATCTCCGCCGAATTGCCTTCCTGCACCTTCGCTCCGTTGATCTCGAGACGGAAAGGAAGCGACTGTACATTGCAAAACTGTGCGAGCGGCACGAATGTCCCGACCGCTGCAGAATTGTCGAAGCCTTTGCAAATCTCCCAAGGCAATCCTTGTTCGCGAAGCTTCTTCTGCAAGTCGCGAGCTGTGAAATCAATGCCGACCGTCACTTCGTCGTAATAACGCGATGCAAATCGTTCGGCGATATTCTTCCCCAGCTTGCAGATCTTCACCACGATCTCCGTCTCGTATTGCACATCCTCGGAGAAATCCGGGATGAAAAACGGTTTTCCGTCCTTCAGCAATGCCGAGTCTGCCTTGGTGAAAATGACAGGGTCCGTTAATTGTAACGAATGGAACATCTCTTTATTGTGAGAGGCATAGTTCATGCCCACAGCAAATATTTTCATAATCTATTCCGTTATTTATCCATAGAACCTTTGCAAGAATGCCCGCGCATCCATTGTCTGTACAAATATAGGGAATTATTGCCTTCTGAAGGTCACAAGAAGGGAGAAACGCATTATTTGCAGGAAAATGCACGACAGAATGGGAGACACGTGCGATGCGCCTCTCCGATATATGGATGAAAGAAACCGCCTTTACTGTAGCGATGCGTTCAAACGATTGTACATGACAGCGAGATGTGCAT
>CAZIVE010000243.1:0-1733 GCA_964542435.1 uncultured Parabacteroides sp. | reverse complement strand
CACGCGGTTATTTACCGCCGTACGCGATAAATCAACCCTTGCGCTTCTCGCCCAGCTCCTGCAGACGGCGCGCCGTTTCGGGGTCGCCGATATGCATGGAGTTATACGCATCGTCGGAGCTGGTGAAGGGGCGTCCGAACCCGTTCCACTTTGTCGCGTTGGAATAGATGGGAGCCTCTCTGCCCGTCTCTGCCGTGCGCTTTGCGATGTGAGCGTTGATCTTGTCCGTATAAAGCTTTACGATATCGGGATACCGGTCGGCCACATTGTGGTTTTCGCCGGGATCCATGATGAGGTTATAAAGCTCTACGGAAGGTTTGTAATGGAAGTCGGGCTCAAGCGCCAAAATCAGCTTCCACTCGGGAGTACGCCAGCCGTGCTTGCGCATCCATGTCGCCTCTGTGATGTACATCTCAGGTTCCTGAGGCGCTTTGCCCGCGACTACGTCAAACAGGTTGCGTCCGTCGAACCTGATGTCGGTCTCGATGCCGATAAGATCGAGCAGCGTGGGCATTACGTCCTTGAGCTGGCATACATCTTCGTAACGGTTCGTCAAACCCTTGAGTTTGCGCTGGTATTTGATTGCGAACGGCACCTTAAGCGTGCATTCGTAGAGACCGTGGTGGTCGAAATAGCAGTCGTGCTCGTAAAGCGTTTCGCCGTGGTCGGAGGTGAATACTACTATAGTGTCTTCAGCGATGCCCAGATATTCCAGCTTGTTGAGTATTATCGAAATCGACGCGTCCATATACGCAACCGCGGAATCATACTGCGCGGTTATGTAGTCCGCGTCGGTGCATCCGGGCGGGAACCACGTGCGGAAATAATCGCAGAACGGTTTGAAATTGTAAACCGGGTCGAGCGTGTGGTTGTCGGGATCGAACTCATCGCCCGAATAGAACATGCGCTCGAAAGGCTCGGGTGCGAGATAAGGCGAATGCGGGTCCATGTGGCGCATGAACAGGAAAAAGGGCTTGTCCTCGGCTGCGAGTCTTTCCAGCTCGGGGATGGCGACCTCGTTCATGCTCTCAGCCTTGCGCGAGCGTCCCTGCTCCCAGCCGCCCCAGGTAACCTTAACGTCGAGCATGCGCTCGAAGGGTATCTGGTTATAGCTTATCGCCGTGGTGTTATAGCCGTTTTCAAGGAGCACCTGCTGCAGCGGTTTGCAGCCTTCGGCTACCTTTCCCTGATGGCGGAGCGCCACAACGTCGGTGGAAAAGCAGTCGAGACCGGTCAGCATCGAGGCATATCCAGGAGTCGTGGGGATCGACGGGCTGAACATCTTGAAAATGGCGCTGTCGGTTGACAGATAGCGATCGATATGGGGTGTGGTGAGCTTCGGATAGCCGTACAGGCTCATATGGTCGCGGCGCAGACTGTCAATTCCGAAAAACAAAATGTTTGGCTTTTTGGCGGGCATCTTATCACCTCAATATGATTTTATTTAGATGACGGGGATTTCTACTTTGACCTCCTCGTGTTCGGCCGAGGAACGGATAATGCCGTCAATGATCGCCTGGTTGTATATTATCTGGTTGGTGGGAATGGGAGCGGGTCCGCCGGTCTTAATCGCGTCGACGAACGAACGCACCTTGCGCTCGAAGAGGTTCTGCTTGCCTTCCTGTTCCAGCGGGATGTCGGTATGGGTGGGCGTGCCGTTTTCATCGTCGTGCATCAGCGTGATTGCGCCGATCGGGCCGTCCCATGCGCCACCCCACAGGTTGTAATGCGGC
>CAZIVE010000242.1:0-1733 GCA_964542435.1 uncultured Parabacteroides sp. | reverse complement strand
ACTATTACAGCCCCACGTTTGACGGAACTGTTTCGAATGATTCCAGCAATATGAAGAGCGATCTGCTCATTCCTTACCTGGTAGATGCTCCTGAAATTAAGCCCGGTCTTATTCGCTATTTAAGGAAAGAGGAAGGAGATAGTCCCGACAAAGATACCTTCAGATTCAGCTACTTCACCTTTCTGCCGCCGTCGGAAGTTTCCATGGAACAGCAGATAACAACCTATATAAGCCTTATCGGATTTCACGGCACCCGTGAAATGTACTGTCTTAAACCTAATTCGCCGGATGAGAAAGCCGATAATGATTTCTCGTCCGATATAAAGCAACTGATGGATGAGGTTAGCGAACGTGTGGAGAAACTTCGGTTACACGGTGTGAGTGAGTTGGTACTGAAAAATCTTTTACAGCCGGAAAAGAAGCTCAGCCGCCTTGTAATTACGAAAAGCAGTCAGATTTTCCTTCCTGACTACAACAATATGGAGATTCAGATGACGCCGCTGCCCAAAGCCGTATTCTTCCTCTTCCTGCGCCATCCCGAAGGAATCCTTTTCAAGAATCTCGTGGATTATCGTGACGAACTGACCCGAATCTATGGCCATCTGACGGGACGGCAAGATATGAAAGCGGTGAAAAAGAGCATCTGCGACATTACCGATCCGACACAGAACAGCATCAACGAGAAATGTGCCCGCATTCGCGAAGCTTTTGTCCGTAATTTCGACGATCATCTGGCACAGAACTACTACGTCACCGGAAATCGAGGGGAAGCCAAAACGATTATTCTGCCGCGCAACCTCGTTGAATGGCAAGATAAATAATTTCAATTCCTGTCTTTTCTGCAAGCCTTGCAGAAATATCCATGGAGTGATGGATGTTGTTTACTTTCGCATGTACAACAAATAATCATAGGATATGAAAATGAAAACGAAATGGAAAATCACGAGTTTTGCAATGATAGCAATGCTCATCAGCTGCGGCGGTGGCACTAACGAACAGAATAATACAGCAGAAACGACAGAAGAGAGTACGCCACAAATGACGACTTATGATAGTCCCAATTCCCTCTACTCAATTAGCGTCCCTAACGAATACGAGCAAAAAAACACCAATAATGTAGGTAATTTGCTTTTCCAAAATCAAGACAACGGCGTTATCCTTACCAAAATGTATGGAGATGCGACAGCTGAAGCTTTTCATGCTTATGTAAAAGAAACGCCCAGCACAATGCCTGATAGATACCACTATAATCTGATTGAAGAGAACGACTCATTGGCCGAGTACAGAATCACCTCGGGCCTATTTATTATGCACCAGTTCATCATGTGGAAAAAAGGAGCTAAATACGATTACTTCATTGAAGCATCTGCACCTTCTATGGATAAAGATTTAGCGCTATCTATTTACGAATCTTTACAGGAAAAATAAAATACTATCATAAACAAATCATCACTAAAAAATGCCATGAATAAATTTGTAAAAATTCTTCTCACTATTGTTCTCGTTATAATCGGTATGATTGTAAATGCAGCCTTTGTCGAAGCGAACGGCGGACATGGTCCTGGATTAATAGGACTGGCTGTAGGTTTTGGATTCTTAGGTGCTATCACAGCGATCTGGAAAAGCGGAAAGAAAAGTGACGACAAGCCAAACGACATCACGAAAGCTCAATAATTGACCCTATGTTTAAAGACTACTATCAGATATTAGGGATTGAATATCCTTCCAATCCC
>CAZIVE010000241.1:0-1756 GCA_964542435.1 uncultured Parabacteroides sp. | reverse complement strand
CGGCTGCGGCAGATTTCTTCCGGTTTGGTTTTACCAACCAGAAGGCCAGGCAACCAGTCGCAGTGCTCTACCAGCGAATAGGCAGCACTACGCACTTTTTCGTCGGCACGCAACACGTGCAACGCTTTTGCCCAGAACCATTCCGATGAATAAATGCCACCTTCGTACGAAGTGTAATCAATATCCCATTTAGCGCAAAGGTCGTTGATTTCCTGAGCTTCTTTAATGGCAGTATGATCTTTCCACAATACGAACATGGCGTTCGGATTTTCTGCAAATTCGGGAAGCATCGCAAGCGGAGTTCCGTTTTTGTCAGTGAATACCGGTGTACTTCCGGTGGTGTCAAATGCCATTCCTACCACGTTCTCGGCCGTTCCGGCAGGACATTTCGACAAGGCATCCTTTACTGTATATTCAAGGGCGTCAATGTAATCCTGCGGATGCTGACGGTACTGGTTGGCTGTTGGTACACAGTACTTTCCTTCCATCCAGCGCGGATAATATTTTACTGAAGATGCCAGCTCTTCACCGGTTTCGGCATTAACGATCACAGCACGTGCCGAGTCGCTTCCATAGTCTAATCCAATAACGTATTTCATAATATAAATGTGCTGATTTTAAATATGTCAATGTGCTAATGTATCCAGAATTGGAACATTAGCACATCGGATCATTTATTATTTATCTCAATGCTCTGTTAAGCATATAATATACTTCGTTATTCCGAAGATCCTGTTTGAAATTGCGGATGTTAGTGTCTTTGTCGATAATCAACATTTCCAAATCGGCGATTTCTGCATAGTCTTCCAACATCTCTGTAGTGATAGAGAATGAGAAGCTTGAATGGTGAGTTCCACCGGCAATAATCCATGCACCTGCACCCACTTCGAGGTTTGGTTGTGGAATCCACAATGCACAAGCAACTGGCAATTTAGGCAATGCCTTAGGTTCAATCACTTTTACTTCGTTTACAATCATGCGGAAACGGTTGCCCATATCCACAATAGTTGCAGCAACACCTTCACCTTCGTGAGCCTGGAATACCAAACGTGCACAAACACCTGCATCACCAATTCCTAAGAAATGAACTTCGATACGTGGTTTTGCTTTTGCAATTTCAGGATTGATTTCCAACATGTGTGATTGAAGAATAGAGCTATTAGCACCATCAAAGTTTAACACATAATCTTCGAGGAATGAACAACCACCTGGTAAGCCCTGAGCCATAACCCACATAGTACGGGTAAGAGCAGCTGTTTTCCAGTCACCTTCTGCACCAAAACCATAACCTTCAGCCATCAAACGCTGAGAAGCAAATCCCATCAATTGAGACATTCCTTCCAATTCGTTAAAGCTGGTAGTGAAAGCAGTTGCGTTATTATCTTGCAAGAAACGACGAAGACCAATTTCCTGAGCTGCTGCCTGACGTACAGAAATGTGTTTTTCGGCACCTTTCTTACAATCATCAGCAAAGTCGTATAGTTTTTCGTATTCAGAGATCAATTCATCGATTTCAGCCTCGGTAACTGCATTTACATAAGGTACCAATTTAGCGATAGGAGCATTATCCACGTGGTAGCCCAAACGGATTTCAGCTTCTACTTTGTCGCCATCGGTTACAGCCACATTGTTCATGTTATCACCGAAACGGATAATTTGCATGCCCTGAGCATCAGCCCATGCAGCACAAACGCGCATCCATCCAGAGATTTTATCGTGAGTTGATTTATCTTTCCAGAAACCAACCACCACTTTG
>CAZIVE010000240.1:0-1789 GCA_964542435.1 uncultured Parabacteroides sp. | reverse complement strand
CCTATATAATTCATACCTTTGGCCATAATGTCAGTTTCATCGAGTCATACTTTCGCATTACCTCTTCCCTGATATGGTTATGCAATTTTTTCGAGGAAAGCATACCAAATAAAACCATGTTGATGGTAGAATATAGACTAGGAAGTCGTACTTCGGTTAGATACAGGCATGAGTCATCTCTCTTCCCTAAGGAAGAGTTTGGAGAGAGACGCTTAATTGTTTGAGTTATGCAGCAATCCTGCCAAGGAATTTTTCTATATCCGATCGATGTCGGTGGTGTGGGACGAAACTGATTCTGACGGCACACTTCTGTTCCTTAATCATGACGGCGCTGAGCATTATGCGTTTGATGAAGGTGCCGATGGTGAATGCCTCCACATCCGTGCCTTCGAATCCTTCGTGCTTCAGATTGTACAACATGGTGTCTGCGGTGGCATAGAGAAATAGGCGGAACTGATTTGCCATGAAGGCCTTGCACGACATGCGGTCTCCGCGGATGGACTTCAGATCCTTTATCCACAGTTCCATTTCGCCTCTTCCGGCATAGTGACGGTAAACGGTTTCCGGCTTGTTGGCATGATTTGACGTCACCACGAAACGTATGTTCTCACCCATGGAATTTATCTCTATCTTAGCTATCACACGCTGCTCATGTTTCCACGACTTGGCTTTGTATCGGAAGGAATAGAAACGACGAACGTCCTTCTTCTCCTTGTCATAGTACTTTCTCCATCTGCGCAGGGGCTTGTCTATCTTTTTGCGCAGTACCTCGTTGGAAGAGAGCCCTGTGGTAAATCCGAGAAATATGTTGTGCTGATTCCAAACCCAGTCCATGAGTTCATGGGAACAGAAATGGCTGTCACCGCGAAGTTCTATCCTGCATTGAGGCCATGCCTGCTGAAGCCTCTTGATAATGCGTATTAGAATCTTCGAAACGTTGAGTGACTTGTTGTGCCGGCCTGGACGCAGAATCGGAAGTATCATCTTGCCGCTCAATCCTTCATATATAAGCAGCGGCATATAGCAGTACTCGCCGTAGTAATCGTTGAACAACGTCAGTTGCTGGGCTCCGTATGTGTTGGCGTTTGTGTCATCGGCATCAAGAATGATTCTCTTCGGAGCCTTCTTGAATGATTTGATGAAATTCTCCACGAACAGGCATCCCATTGTATACAGGTTACGGTTGCTCACATGGTTTTCCAGACGTGTCATCGTTGGCTGTGAGCAGAGATCGTCGTCTGAAGGCTTGCGGCCAGCCAGCATCTTCAGGGCACTGTCGTGTCTGAGGGCGTCGCAGTCATTGGCATCCTCGTAGCCGCAGGCAATCTGACCCACGCGCTGACGAACCATGTCGCGAATCGTGTGATGAATGAGCTCGGGTGTACGCCAATCGGGTATGCAATCAGCTATTTTATCCAGCAGGCCACAATCCATGCACTGAAGCAATACCAAGCCTCCGTTTGAAGAAAGATCGGGGGCGTTGAAATCTATGCGGATTTTCTTGCCGCAGGAAGCTTTTCCAAAAGAAAATTCTTTTTCTTTGCTAAACTCTGGGAATAATGTTGTATCTTTGCACATGAGAAGGTAATGTAATTCTTTGATTATAAGCATTTCAAAGGTACAACTTTTTGTCGACATGGCAAAAATTCCTTCTCTTTTTTTATCCCCTAAAGTGAAGGGTATGAATTATATAGGCTAATCAGCGCATGAGTAGATGTTAGTTGCAGTCTAAAAGGATGCTAACAGCAAAGATGGTAACGAAACCTTGCGGTTTTATCTTCCGTTTTTT
>CAZIVE010000239.1:0-1927 GCA_964542435.1 uncultured Parabacteroides sp. | reverse complement strand
GATTCTCCATCTCCAGTGAGCAGGCTTTCCGCAGCAAGATGGATGAACTTCTTACTTTGCCGGACAAGCTCTCCGCAGCAGGCGATGCAGCCGGTCGTTTTGTGAACGGCAATGCCGGAGCCACCGATCGGATTTTGAAGAAGATCCCGCTGTAAGAAAATATCAAACTTATCATAGAATCCTCGGTAGAATCTGCCGGGGTTTTTTATTATTACGTATCCAATAAAGTGAAATCTTAGTCTGTGAGAGGTTGACAAATTGAATAAAAGTTCGTACTTTTGTAAACTATAAGGAAGGAGTCAACCAATGAACGAACTATTCTCACAGCGCTTGCGTAGTGCTCGGATCATGCGCAATTTGTCGATGGATCATCTTTGCATAAAGATGGGTGGCATCGTGTCGAAACAGTCCATTTCGAAGTATGAAAGCGGTGCAAGTGTCCCGAACAGTACGATCCTTATGGCTCTTTGTGATGCATTGGATGTAAAACCTGATTATTTCTTCCAACAGCCGCCTCAAATCGTTCATGTTTCTTTTCGGAAACTTTCGAAGCTTCCCAAGAAGGAGGAAAAATCCATTCGCGAGATCGTAAAGGATGATGTGGAGCGATATAATGAGATTGAGACGATCTGCGGCAACGAGCAGCATTTCGATACTTCGTTTCCGGATGTTATCGTCACTGCGGAGGCTGATGTTTACTTGTTGGCCGGGAAGTTGCGCGACCGTTGGCATTTGGGCAACGATGCAATTGGCAATATCATCAACCTGCTTGAGGATAACGACATCAAGGTGGTTGAGATTGACGCCTCTTTGGGCTTTGATGGCTTCAGCGGATGGATTGACGGCGACCAGCCAGTCATTGTTCTGAATAAGAATATGTCTGCAGAGAGAAAGCGGTTCACTGCTTTGCATGAAGTGGGGCATATTGTGATGCGTTTTGCCGAAGAGCTGACCTTTTCAGAGAAAGAACATTTCTGCCATCTGTTTGCGAGTGAAGTGCTGATTCCTTGTTATGAATTCAAAAGGTTGATCGGCGATCATCGTCACGATATCTCGATCAATGAGCTAAGCTCCTTACAGCGTCAATATGGTATTTCGATTGATGCTCTCATGTACAAGGCAAAATATCTCGGGGTAATCAGTGAAAGACGTTACAAGACTTTTTGCATCAAGAAAAATGCTGACGAACGTTTGAAGCGAGCCGTTGATCTCTCCATTTACGCTGAAGAAAAGTCTGACAGGTTCGAGAATATGGTCTTTATGGCCCTTTCCAAGGAGCTTATCACAATGTCGAAGGCCGCTGCGTTGCTGAACAAGCCGGTGGAAGAAGTCGCAAACTCTTTTGTATTGGCGTAAGTGATGAATGTCGTAGTCAGCGATACAAATATTTTTATCGACCTGGACCAAATCGGATTGCTGGAGGCATTCTGCGAACTGTCATGCGATATTCACACCGTCGATTTTGTGCTTGCAGAGTTGACAAAAGGCATATTACGCGATAAAGTGGAGAGATTGGTCTCCGCTCACAAGATCCATTTGAAGGTGTACGATGGAAACGAATTGATGAAGCTGGCGGGCTATTATGCGTCGATAAAAGAAAGATGCAATCTTTCATTAACGGATTGTTCGGTGCTTACCTATGCGCAGGATAACGGCTTCAAGCTGTTGACAGGTGATCGGAAGCTCAAAAAGCATGCGGAGGTGAACGGGCTTGATGTTTCAGGCGTTTTGTTTGTTATGGATGCCTTGCTGGAGGAGCATATCCTATCGATCGAAGTTTATAAGGAAAAGCTTTCTCGGCTCATGCTGACCAACGAAAGGCTTCCTCGAAGGGAAATAGAAATCCGTCTTCACCGCGATTGAGCGTTTACCAAAATATCAAACCGCGTCCGGAAGTTCCGAACGCGGTTTTTCAATTAATCAATGG
>CAZIVE010000238.1:0-1948 GCA_964542435.1 uncultured Parabacteroides sp. | reverse complement strand
TTGTGTGCTTTCGCGCAGAATAACTTGAAGTAATGCTTTCTTTAGCAAATATAGAAAACATTTATGACATGAATAATCCTGACATCTATAATAATTGTACAAAAAGGATTGTGCAGATATAGAAGAGGTTATATTTAATCCAACTTCTCGTTGGATAACTCACATCTTCTCCGTCATCTTTTCGTTTCGCAGGGAATCCAGAATTGGAACGTGGTACCTTTTTCAGGAGTGGAATCGACGACCATGCGGCCGTTATCGTTGGATAGGATGGCTTTGCAGATGGGCAGTCCCAGACCTGGAATGTACTTCGACGACTTGTCGAAATTCTCGAAGCGTTCAAAGAGATGTTTAGCGATCTCCTCTTCGATGAAGAGGCTCGGATCGGAAAGGGAGACGCTGTAACCATTGTCTTTGATTTCGTAGTCGATCGTGATGGTTCCTCCTTTGGTGTAAATTTCGTAGTAATTCAGCACCGTGTTGATCACATCACTGGCACGGGCACGGTCGAGCGTGACGGAGAAGTCGCCGTTAATTGGATGGATGATGATGTTGACATCCGGTCTTTTCTTGAGGAAAGATTTCTTGACCTCTTCCAAGGATTCCGAAACCTTGAAGTTTTCACGGTTGAAGACATAATCTCCCGATTCCAGCTGCGCGAGTGTCAGCATGTCGTCAGCCATACGGATCATCAACGCACTGTTCTCGTCGATGATCTTGCGATAGGCACGGCGTTCCTCTTCCGATTCCTCTTCCGACATCACGTCTGAGAAGCCCATGACGGCGTTGAGCGGCGTACGGACTTTGCGCCCCATGTTTTCAAGGAAGCGCGACATCATTTTCAGTAGCTCTGCCTTGCCCGAGAGCCGTTTAATCTCTTCATGCGTTTTGTGCCAGGCATCATTTGGCTTTACCAGTATCAGATAACTTATGGTCTGTCCGTCTCTATCGGTTGTGTAAGATGAAACATCAATCGTGAACCAAGTGAAGTCTTTTGCTCCAGGCAGTTTATACCGATATTCCGTATGGTATTCTTCCGGATTGCGTTGCTGAATATGATGAAGCAGTCTTTCTCCAATCGGAAGATCGTCCGGATGGATCAAACTCCGCCATACGTCCAGATCGATGATGTGATCAGGACGTTCCCCTCCGCTGTCGAGCACACAATAGGTATTGGCTTCCACATTGAATTCAACAAAGACAAGTCCGTTGGTTTGGGAAATGAAGGAAACTCTTCTGCGATAGTTCTTCAGGTTTTCATCCAGGCGATGCCAGATGTTGTTGCGGTGGCAGACGGCCAGATAGCGGACGACCTTTCCCTCTGCGTTGCGTTCGAAGGGAAATATCTCGTTAAACTGCCAGGAATATTCTGTAGTGTTGGTGAAGACCCATCTGTATTCCATCGTAAGCAGTTCGTCCTGCTGACTGTGCATGTGGCGAAGCACGGCTTCTCCTTTGTCTTGGTCGTCCGGAATAATATGTTGGAGATAGCCTTCATCGTCGAAAACGTTGATCGCTTTTCCGGTAGCCTCATTCATATATATGAACGTTCTTTTGGGGACGTCATATTCTACAATAAAAGTCTGATCCGTTCCGGTGACGCATCCGAACTTTCTACGTAGTATTCGAATCTCGTTCTCTTTTTCGGTTAGCTTTTTTTCTAACTCGCGGCATCTCTCGTCGTTCATATATTATAAGAGATTTAGTGAGTCGCAAATATAGAATTATTATTCTATTTTTGTAATCAAATGAACTCCTAATAATTTTTAAAGGGAATGATTTCGATGAATAGGCATAATTTCCAGTCTTTCTTTTTCCTGTTCGCAGTCCTGATCCTGGCTTGCGGATGCTCGGATTTGAACCGAAAAGCGATTCCCGGATCGTCGGCCTCCAAGCCGAAGCCGGAGCAGCTGCAAGGTGCAGACTATGACCGTCACGGCGGAGCGGATGC
>CAZIVE010000237.1:0-1962 GCA_964542435.1 uncultured Parabacteroides sp. | reverse complement strand
TACGCGAGCGGTTGCGCGACCCCGAGTTCCGCAAGATCGAGGGATTCCCCATCGGCTCAGATGAAGACATCCTGGCGCTCTCCGATCCGCCCTACTACACCGCCTGCCCGAACCCGTTTATTGCCGACTTCATCCAGCATTACGGCAAGTCACACGATCCGAGCAAGCCATATAGCCGCGAGCCGTTTGCCGCGGATGTGAGCGAGGGCAAGAACGACCCGATCTACAACGCCCACTCCTACCACACCAAGGTGCCGCACAAAGCTATCATGCGATACATCCTGCATTACACGGAACCGGGGGATATCGTTTTCGATGGGTTCTGCGGGACCGGGATGACCGGAGTAGCGGCTCAGATGTGTGGTGACCGTGAAACCGTCATGTCGCTTGGCTACCAAGTGAAGCCGGACGGCACCATTTTTCAGGAAGAGACGGATGAAGATGGCAAAAAGGTTTGGCGGCCGTTTTCAAAACTGGGCATCCGCAGAGCTGTACTGAACGACCTTTCACCAGCGGCTGCATTTATTGCATACAACTACAACACACCTATTGATGTGGCAGGGTTCCAAAAGGAGGCCAAGCGCATTCTCAAGGAAGTCGAAAAAGAGTGCGGTTGGATGTATGAGACTTTACACACAGACGGCAAAACTAAAGGCAAGATTAACTATGCAGTTTGGTCGGATGTTTTCATCTGCCCTGAATGTGCAGGCGAAGTGGTTTTTTGGGACGAGGCTGTAGATAAGCAAGAAGGTGGAGTAAGAGATGAATTCCCGTGTCCTCATTGTGCTGCATCGTTAACTAAAAGAAATATGGAGCGAGCTTGGGAAAATACTTTTGACCCTGCGATAAATGAGGCTGTAAGGCAGTCGAAACAAGTTCCAGTTTTGATAAATTACTCATATAACAGAAAGCGTATAGAGAAACGTCCAGACGAGAATGATATTGAGCTAATCAAAAGAATTCAAAATGCGGAAAGTCAATATTGGTTCCCTACAGAAAGTATCCCAAAGGGGGATAAGACAAGTGAACCTTTGAGAATTGGTATCACGAACGCCCATCACTTTTATACCAAGCGTAATTTAATCACGCTCGCCGCATTCAAATCAAAGATCCTCGCAACATCAAATCGCTATCTCAGCTGGTTCACATCTGCTCTAAGTTGGACAGGTAGAGAAATGCGGCTCCATCTTGGAAACTACTTCAACGGTGGCGGCGGTGTAATTACTAGTCTAAGAGGTGCAATTTACATTGCATCTCTTTCCGTTGAAACAAATGCAATTGAGCGGCTGACCTTACGAACAAGATGGCTTGGATTTCGGCAGAACCTAAGTGATGGCAACGTTTCAATTGAGTGCGTTAGTACCACAAATGTGACTACAGCTAATAACTCCGTTGATTATATCTTTTTGGATCCTCCATTTGGAGCAAACTTACAGTACTCTGAACTCAACTTTTTTATGGAGTCTTGGTTAGGCCTGCTTACAAACAATCAAGAAGAGGCCGTGGAAAACAAGTCCCAAAAAAAGAGCAGTCATGAGTATCGCCAGCTTATGAGCCAATGCTTTCGAGAAGCTCACAGGATTCTAAAACCCGGTCGTTGGATGACTGTTGAGTTCTCGAATACGAACGCTGCCGTTTGGAACAGCATACAAGCTGCTCTGACCGAAGCAGGATTTATAGTTGCGAATGTCTCTTCATTGGATAAGAAGAAAGGTAGCTTCAACGCGGTTACCAACGCCACCTCTGTTAAACAAGATCTCGTAATCTCAGCCTACAAACCCAACGGCGGCTTTGAAGAGCGCTTTAAAAAGGAAGCACAAACCGAGGAAGGCGTGTGGGATTTTGTCCGAACCCACTTGAAGTATCTGCCGGTAACCAAGCGCCAGGGCGCGTTGATGCTTTTTGTCCCCGAGCGTGACCCTCGCATCCTGTTCGACCAGATGATCGCATTCTATGTCCGCA
>CAZIVE010000236.1:0-1979 GCA_964542435.1 uncultured Parabacteroides sp. | reverse complement strand
CTTTTTCATGATTTCTACTTACTAAATTTGTTATGACTGTCTATTGTAAAATCCTTTATTTTATTCTGCTACAAAAGTAGATATAGCAAAATGCCTTCACAAGAACTAACTTGTTTGTAACTCAGTTACCGCGATGTTACTAATGTTGAGAATGAGAGAATTCAAAAAAGACGATTTATTTTTATTTAACGATAGCATTCCTTTTTCGCATCGTTCCGAGGAGAAGGAAAATCCTGCCCGATGCCGATGTCAATATTATTTCGTAAACATTTTCCATGAATCTGATGTTTGTTTTATACATTTGCGAACGTTAATCGATAATACCAATAAGATCATGGACAACAATGAAAAACAACTCGAAATGAACGCCAACCAGGTCGTTTCATTCCTTAAGAAAGACGCTTCCTTATTTACAAAAGAGGATATCGTCTCCTTTATCAAGGCAAACAATATTCAAATGGTCAACTTCATGTATCCCGGCGGTGATGGCCGACTGAAGACGCTCAACTTCGTTATTACGAATGCGGCTTATCTGGATGCAATCCTGACTTGCGGCGAACGTGTGGACGGTTCCAGTCTGTTCCCTTTCATCGCAGCCAGCAGCAGCGACCTCTATGTGATTCCTCGCTATCGCACGGCTTTCGTTGATCCATTTGCGGAAATACCTACGCTCACGATGCTCTGTTCCTTCTTCAATAAAGACGGAGAACCGTTGGAAAGCGCTCCGGAGCATACGCTCCATAAGGCCAGCCAGGCTTTTACCAAAGTCACAGGAATGACTTTCGAAGCGATGGGCGAATTGGAATATTACGTCATCTCCGACGCCGAAGAGCTTTTCCCTGCCACCGATCAGCATGGCTATCATGAATCCGGTCCTTATGGCAAGTTCAATCTCTTCCGTGCTCAGTGTATGCGCTACATTGCCGAAGCAGGAGGACAAATCAAATACGGACATTCGGAAGTGGGCAACTTCACCGTCAACGGAAAGAACTACGAGCAGAACGAAATTGAATTCCTTCCCGTGCCCGTTGAGAATGCTGCCGAGAATCTGATGATTGCCAAATGGGTGATTCGAAATCTCGCTTATTCGTACCATTATAATATTACGTTCGCTCCGAAACTTGTGACCGGCAAAGCCGGATCCGGACTGCATATCCACATGCGCATCATGAAAGACGGAAAGAACCAGATGCTTCACAACGGCGTTCTTTCTGACACGGCCCGCACGGCAATAGCCGGAATGATGGATCTTGCTTCCTCTATCACTGCCTTCGGCAACACCAATCCGATTTCTTATTTCCGTCTCGTTCCGCATCAGGAAGCACCTACCAACATCTGCTGGGGCGATCGCAATCGCTCGGTGCTCGTTCGCGTGCCATTGGGTTGGACAGCAAAGAAAGATATGTGCATCCAGGCCAATCCTTTCGATTCGACCGATGGATACGATACGACGCAGAAGCAGACGGTGGAAATGCGCTCGCCGGATGGTTCAGCCGACATCTATCAGCTGCTGGCAGGACTGGCTGTGGCTTGCCGCCATGGATTTGAGATGAAGAATGCATTGGATGTGGCTGAAAAGACGTATGTCAATGTCGATATTCATAAGGAGGAAAACAAAGCCCGCCTCGAATCTTTGGGCGAACTGCCCGACAGTTGCTATGCTTCGGCTCAGTGCCTGAAACGTCAGCGCGACATCTACGAACAGTATGGTGTTTTCAGCCCCGACATGATCGACGGAATCATACAGAAACTGGAGAGTTATGACGACGCTTCTCTCCGCGAGAATCTGATCGCTGATTCGCAGGATGAAGAGAAACTGCTCGCCAAGTATTTCCACTGCGGTTAGAAGTGGATCCTACTATTCATATAAGTTGCGCCCGTAAGAGAAGGTTCTTGCGGGCGTTGCTTATTTATGAAAGCCTGTCTTTTAAAAGGCCTTGAGATGTATGAACCTTTTTATGGAAAATGGAGAATGTCGC
>CAZIVE010000235.1:0-1992 GCA_964542435.1 uncultured Parabacteroides sp. | reverse complement strand
GTCAAAATTACGTCCCATCGAAAGCGGATAGTAAATCATGGCGCGGATAATACCTTTGGGATCGATAAAGAATACGGCACGAACTGCTTTTGTATTGCTTTCGCCCGGTTGTATCATGCCATATTTTTTGGCTACTTCCATGGTAATGTCTTCGATAAGCGGGAAATTTACTTCCACGTTTTTCATTCCTTTGTACTCTATTTTTTCTTTAATGGTTCTCAACCAGGCTATGTGGCTGTATAATCCATCAACCGAAAGACCCACTAACTGTGTATTAAGTGCATCGAAATCTTTTTGCATCGAAGCAAAAGTCATAAATTCAGAAGTACATACCGGCGTAAAGTCGGCCGGATGACTGAATAGAATAGCCCACTTGCCTGCATAGTCTTCGGGAAAATTAATGTTACCCTGAGTGGTTACTGCTTTGAAAGAAGGTGCTTTGTCGCCAATACGCGGCAATGAAATAATTTCGTTTGTTTCCATTTTCTTGATTGTTTTTGTTTATTATTTATTTTATAAATTTATGTTCATGAATTTTTTTTTACAAAAATTGAAACTAAAATATTTCTATATCATATCTATTTAATCGACATCTAAATTGACCCTACTTATATTTATTGGATCAATCTCAAATTTATTTTATCGAACTTAAACTTAAATTTAAAACAAATAAAATGAACTTATGTTCACTAACAATTTGATTTTAACAAAAAAAAAGAGAAACTTCTTTTGTTTCTCCTTTTTTGAAATTTATAATCCGGATTTTACTCTTTCAGTTTCACAAAATACATGGCAAACGAGCGGTACAGGAAGTGTGTCCATTTTCCGAAGGGAACAATGATCAATGCCCACTGAGCCAGTACGGTGAGGTGAAAAATGTACATCCATTTATTGCTTTCAAGTATATTTACATCGATAAATAAACGCACAAGGAATGCTGTAAGTCCCATCAACAGCAGCCAGATGACAAAGAACCAGTCGGATGGCTGAGATTTTTTGCTCAACGCTTTCTTCTTTTGCACGCGGTCTTTTACAAAATCCACCGTGATGATAAAGATAAAGGCACTTTCGAAATAACCGAGAATGATTACAAACAGATTTTCGGTGCCAAACCAGTTGAGGAATACGGTGGTGAACAGCAGGGACAGATAAGCAAACACCAGGATGAGGTGTTCGAGCCAGCGGAAATGATTGTCGTCGCAATCTTTGGCCCGTTTTTGTGTAAACATATGCACGAACAGTTCGCCCAACGTGGTGAAATACTTTTTGAAGGGCACTTTCACTCCGGATTTGATGACCGTGAAATACCACATGCGCAGTAAATTGGGAATGAATATTACCACAAACACAGTGGCGATGGCTATCATCTCGAACAGGTGTCCGAAGTGCAGCATTCGTTCCAGTTCCCAGTTTACGAAGACGGCGAAGAATATCACCCCTGCCAGCACCAGCAGCATGGCAGTCACAGTAGCAGGCAGATACTTGTAGAACAAGCCCGAAAGTCCTGTCCAGTCGTATTTGGCGGTCAGCCAGCGGCGCAACGACATCATCAGTTCGCCGGGATTGGCCTCCTGCGGGCAGTGTGTGCTGCATTCGCCGCAATAATAGCATTCCCAGGGTTTTGTAGAGGTTTTCAGTTCGTCTTCCAGTCCCAGTACACTCATCCGAACCAGTTCACGCGGAAATGAGGTATCTTCGGTTGAAAGTGAACACACCGCGGTACAGTTTCCACAGTTGTAGCAGGCATTGAAGCTGTCTGCTCCGTATTTTTTCAGATCTTTACCGAATTTAGGATTTATCGTTGCCATTATTTATTCAGTTTATAAGTGAAATATTCATCCATGTCGTCGATTTCGCCCACTTTCACAATGCCGTATTTGACAAGTGACATGAGGTAAAACAGCGTGTCAGGTCCCGACAAACCTGTCTTTTCAGAAATCTGCGCTACGGTCAGGTCATTTTCTTTCAGCGCTTCGGTGATTTTACGTTTTA
>CAZIVE010000234.1:0-2018 GCA_964542435.1 uncultured Parabacteroides sp. | reverse complement strand
AGCGATGCCAGCAAATGGCTGTTCGGAGATTCGTGGATCGTCAAATCCACCTCTTCCACGGAGCATATGGAATGGTGGCTTTATAATAAGTTTGAAAGAGGCAGCTTCTCCAACTACACCATTCTGACCGATTCGAAGAAGATGGTGGAACTGGCCGAGGCCAATGCTTCCTATTCAGACGCAACGAAGAATGCCTATCGTGGCTTGGACCACTTCATTCAGGCCTACGTCTATTACGGATTGACGATGCAGATGGGCGACATTCCCTGTTCAGAAGCTGTGAAAGGTGAGTCTGACGCTATTTTCTCGCCTGCTTATGACAGCCAGGAAAAGGTGTTCGGAACCATTTTGAACGATCTGCAGTCGGCCTATAATGAATTCGGTAGTGCATCCACTTTCGGCGGTGATCCTATTTTCAGTGGTGATCCTGCCATGTGGCAGCGCACCGTGAATAGTTTCGAACTGCGTGTCCTGATGATGCTCAGCAAGAAAAACACCGTTGACGGAAAATCGGTCCAGTCACTCTTCGAAGAGGTGGCAGCGCGTCCTTTGCTTACGGACGATGAGAACAGTTTCGCCCGTACGTTCAGTGCAACGGTCAGCAGCCAGTGGTACCCGTATTATTATGAGAAGCAGAATTTCTGGGCTTATCCAGTCATGACCTCTTTCTTCGTTAATATGATGAAGAATCTGAACGACTATCGACTGTTCTACTATGCCGAACCGGCAACTGCCATTACAGACAAGGCTGCCAATACTTTTGATGCATACAACGGTGTGGATCCAAACATCGAATATGGTTTGGTTCAACAGGGAGCCACGGAAGGCAAATATTCTGCCGAGAACAAACGTTATTATCGTCTTCCGCAAGGCGAACCTCGTAAGTTTATCTGCTATTCGGAAACACAGTTCGTCCTTGCAGAAGCTGCTTTGAAAGGCTGGAAGACGCCGCTGTCAGCTAAAGAACATTATGAGAATGGTGTTCGTGCTGCTATGAAATTCACGGCCAATCATACGCCTGAAGAATATCGTCATGGAGTCACGATCGACGATGCTTATATCGATTCCTATCTGAAGGGTGCCGCTGCATTCAAAGCATCGGAAGGCCTCAAGCAGATCATGATTCAGAAATATATTGGTTCGTTCGTACAGCTTCCCTTCAATTCCTATTACGATTACCGTCGTACAGGACTTCCTGAGATTCCTATCGATCCGACGACCAATATGAACGAAGTGAAGACGCAGCTGCCTATCCGCTGGATGTATCCTCAAGAAGAATATTCTCAGAATAAGACAAACATCGCTTCCGCTATTCAGAGCCAGTTTGGTGGTTCCGATACGCCTAACGACGTGATGTGGCTGCTTAAATGATTCCAGACATGAAAAAATTGAATTTCATTTGTGTAGTGTTATTATTATTTGTCCTGAATTTGTCAGCACACGGAAAAGAACTCCGTGTGCTGCAGTTCAACATCTGGCAGGAGGGAACGGTTGTCAATGGCGGATTCGATGCGATTGTCGATAACATCGTGTCGTTGAAACCGGACATGGTGACCTTCTGTGAGGTGCGCAATTATAAGGATGTGAAGTTTATTCCCAGACTTGTAAAGGCGTTGGGCGAAAAAGGCATGAAGTATTATGGGAAAGAAAGTGTCAGCACCGGCATCATCTCGCTTTATCCGATCGAAAAGCAGGCTGTCGTTTCGCCTTTGGAGAATGATCATGGATCGGTTCTCAAGGCGAACATCAAAGTCGGATCAGCCGAGGTGGCGCTTTATGCGGCTCATCTGGATTATCTGAATTATGCCTGCTTCCTTCCTCGAGGCTATGACGGCAGTACCTTCCAACAGATTGCCGCTCCAGTCACTAACATCGATTCGATTTTGGCTGACAACCGAGCCTCATACAGAGACGACGAGATCAGAAATTTTATCGAAGATGCAAAGAAGGAAAGAGCAAGAGGGTCGATCGTGATTCTCGGAGGTGATTTCAACGAGCCCTCTTTGTTGGATTGGCGG
>CAZIVE010000233.1:0-2032 GCA_964542435.1 uncultured Parabacteroides sp. | reverse complement strand
TTTCCCTATCATTGTACTCTAATTCATTATAGGATGGAGACAACGCAGGAGATATTCAGTATAGAAACGTTTGGAGTGGCGGATGCTAAAGAGGTGCTCAACTCGGAGAATGAGGCGCATTGTCATGATTTTGAGGAACTGCTCATCGGCATGGAAGGACAGCTGGAACATTTCATTGATTTCCGCTCCGAGATTGTCGATGCACCGTATGTCAGCTTCATCACCGAAGGGAAAGTGCATCGGCTCAAACCGCTGCTGAAGGACGGAAAATGCAACATCTGGGTGATCCGTTTCAAGAGTGACTTCATCGCGGAGACGATCTTCCAGCTTTACGCGGAGTTTCACGACAAAGCGAACATCTGCATGCCTTTCAATGGCTGTTTTACGCGTCTCGACACGCTCTGCAAACTGATCTCCCAGGAATATCTTCAGACTTCTCCTGATCTGGCCGTCATCCGTCAATTGCTAAATGCGCTTTTCGCCATCATTGAATCGGAACGGAGGAAGCAGAATGTGGACAATGACAACGTCGTGATGGTGCGCAACGAGACCTTCAAGAACTTCCTGCAGATCCTCGAAGCTCATTTCCGTGAACCGCAAAGTGTTCATTTTTATGCCGACAAACTCTTCATGACCGTCCGGAATTTGAACCTGATCTGCCAGCAGGTTCTTCATCAGAGCGTCTCAGAGATCATCGAGACCCGCAAACTGATTGAAGCGAAAAATCTGCTCGTCACCACCGATAAGACGGTTGCCGAGATCGGCTTCGAACTCGGATTCAACGAAAAGACCTACTTCACGCATGTCTTCAAGAAACGTTCGGGCCTCTCGCCATCCGATTTCCGCAAGGAGATGAAACGCATCATTTCCGAATAACACAACCTTCCTTCCGAATCCTGTTACCTCGCCGCCTCATTTTTCCCCGTACTTTGCATTGTGATTAATACAATAAAAATCGTAGGAAAAATGAAAAAGTATTATTTGTTGGCCATCGTGGCCATTTTATCATTCGCAGTCAATGCACAGACAACAACATGGACAAGCGATCCGCAACATTCCCGCTTGGGATTCGTATTGAAACATCTGGCCGTCTCCGAAATCGAAGGACGCTTCTCCGACTTCAGCGCAGTCGTCACGACCACGAAAGCCGACTATAGCGATGCGAAGGTTGTCCTGACAGCCAAAGTGACCAGTATTGACACCGACAACGACGCCCGTGACAACCATCTCCGTACAGCCGATTTCTTCGACGTCGAGAAATTCCCCACGCTGACATTTACCAGCACTTCTCTGAAGAAAGTCAATGCCAAAAAGGCAATCCTCTACGGAAAGCTCACCTTCCACGGCATCACGAAGCCGATAGCACTCAACGTCACCTTCTTCGGAAAGGTAACCAATCCGATGAATAACAAGCTCACCGCAGGATTCCAGGTGTCAGGCATCGTGAAACGTAGCAACTATGCTTTGGGTACGAAATATCCGAACATGGTGATCAGTGATGAGGTGAAGCTTGCAGCGAATGTCGAATTCAGTCCGGATAAATAGGAGGAGTGATCATGACGAGTCAACGTATGCCGCTGTTGTTCATAGGGCACGGAAGTCCTATGAACGCTATTGAAAAGTCTGTTTACAGCGAAGGCATGAAATCCATCGCGAAGCAGCTTCCCACGCCGAAAGCCGTTCTGTTTATTTCCGCTCATTGGGAAACGCGTGGCACTTTTGTTACGGCAATGCCGCATCCGAAGACAATTCATGATTTTGGAGGATTCCCGAGAGCGCTCTATGAAGTGCAGTATCCTGCGCCCGGAAGTCCCGAACTGGCTCAACGAGTACAGCAGCTTGTTCATTCGGTCCGCATCGAGCTGAACGATGACTGGGGATTGGATCACGGATGCTGGTCAGTCATGAAATATATATTCCCTAAAGCCGATGTTCCGATTGTGGAGTTGAGTCTTGATTACACGAAGCCGGCCTCTTTCCATTACGAACTTGCCAAAGAACTTTTGCCCTTGCGTGACGAAGGCATCCTGAT
>CAZIVE010000232.1:0-2078 GCA_964542435.1 uncultured Parabacteroides sp. | reverse complement strand
GCCAAGCGGTAAAAAAAGAAAAAGACATAAGATGTCTACGCATAAGCGTAAAAAAAGACTGAAGAAGAATAGACATAAGAAGAATAAGTAGCCTATTCTCTACGACAAAAGAACAAACTTAATTAGAGACCTTTTTAAGTTTGTTCTTTGTGTATAGTAAAGGTCTCAGAAACACCCTTTTATAGTGATAAGCGAATTAGTAGTAGATGTGCAGCCTCAAGAGGTAACCATCGCCGTACTAGAAGACAAGAACCTTGTGGAGCTTCAGAAAGAGGCACGCAACGTGACGTTTGCAGTAGGCGATATTTATCTGGGTAAAGTCAAAAAACTTATGCCGGGGCTTAACGCTGCTTTCGTAGATGTGGGTTACAAAAAGGATGCATTTCTTCACTATTTGGACTTAGGTCCGAATTTTAACACGCAACAAAAGTTCCTGCGACAGATTCAAACGGGAGACCCCAAGAAACAGCCCGTGTTTTCAAAGACACAGATCCTTCCTGAAATCGATAAGAACGGAAGTATCAGTGATATTTTAAAACCGGCACAAGAGGTGCTCGTCCAGATTGCTAAGGAACCGATTTCTACCAAAGGACCACGACTCACTTCGGAACTCTCCTTCGCGGGGAGATTTCTCGTCTTGATACCGTTCTCCGACAAAGTTTCTGTCTCCACTAAAATCAAATCGAACGAAGAAAGAGCACGTCTCAGACAGCTCATTCAAAGTATAAAGCCTAAAAACACAGGCGTCATCGTTCGAACATCGTCTGAAGGAAAGCGCGTAGCTGAACTCGACCATGAATTAAAGACATTGCAGAAACGTTGGGAAGACAGTATCGCAAAGGTCCTCAAACTGAAGGCACCCGCAATGGTGTATGAAGAGACCGCACGCACGGTTGCAATCCTGCGCGACATCTTCAACCCTTCGTTTGAAAATATCTATGTGAATGATAAGGAGGTCTTCGACAACGTACGTGATTATGTAAGCCTCATTGCTCCAGGACGCGAGAGCATCGTACAGCAATACCAGGGCGAATTGCCGATCTTCGACAATTTCAACATCACGAAACAGATCAAATCGTTGTTCGGACGTACCGTTACCTACAAAAATGGAGCCTACCTTATCATTGAACACACGGAAGCTATGCACGTCGTGGACGTCAATAGTGGAAATCGTTCAAAAGGAAGCACAGAACAGGAAACGACTGCAATCGATGTGAATATGGCAGCAGCCGATGAATTGGCCCGTCAACTTCGCCTTCGCGATATGGGTGGAATCATCGTTGTCGATTATATCGATATGGCAGAACCGTCAAACCGACAGAAACTTTTCGAGCACATGGTTAAGGCAATGACGAACGATCGTGCCAAACACAACATCTTGCCATTGAGTAAATTCGGCTTGATGCAGATCACCCGCCAACGCGTACGTCCTGCAATGGACGTGGAAACAGAAGAGACTTGTCCTTCCTGTTTCGGCACCGGAGTCGTCAAACCGTCTATCTTGTTTACGGATAATCTGGAAAGTAAAATCGACTGTCTGGTAAACAAACATCACGTGAAGAAATTCAGCCTGCACATTCATCCCTATGTGGCAGCTTTTGTAAACAAAGGACTCGTTCCTATGAGCATGAGATGGAAAATGAAGTACACTCGTGCAATGAAAATCATTCCCGATCAGAGTCTCGCCTTTCTGGAATACAAATTTATTGATCCGGATAAAAACGAGATTGACATGAAAGAGGAAATCGAAAAGATCAAATAGAAGAGTCCCCGAGCGAAAGAAGTTCGGGGACTTTTTTTATTCCCAGCTTTCAGCATCCTTTCAGGCCTTTAGCAGGCTCAGTCATTCTACTCCATCCCCGATGAGCACACCGGCAACGTATAATATTCTGTTTTACCCGCTCATCGGTACTTCCCCTAATCTAGGGGAAGAGCTTTTTGGAGGATCAATCCCATTCTATTAGCCTCTCAAAAGCTGCTCCCCTAAATTCAGGTGCTGGTCCAATACAGTTGTGACAATCCTCATCAAAAGCTGCTCCCCTAAATTAGGGGAGCTGGCACAGCGCAGCTGTGACTGA
>CAZIVE010000231.1:0-2088 GCA_964542435.1 uncultured Parabacteroides sp. | reverse complement strand
GTAAAATCATTCAAATCCCTATTTTTATGGCAGACGATAAAAAGATCATTTTCTCGATGGTGGGCGTGAGTAAGACCTTCGCACCACAGAAACAGGTACTCAAAAACATTTACCTTTCCTTCTTCTATGGAGCCAAGATCGGCATCATCGGTCTCAACGGCGCAGGAAAGTCCACACTGCTCAAAATCATCGCAGGCATTACAAAAGAGTACGAAGGGCAGGTCATCTTCGCACCCGGATATTCCGTCGGTTATCTGGAACAGGATCCGAAATTGGAAGCCGGAAAGACCGTGAAGGAAATTGTGCAGGAAGGTGTACAGCCCATCGTAGACCTTTTGAAAGAATACGAAGAGGTGAACGAGAAGTTCGGCGAACCAGAATATCTCGATAATCCGGATAAGATGGATTCGCTGATGACTCGCCAAGCTGAATTGCAGGACAAAATAGATGCCACTGATGCGTGGAACCTCGACACGAAACTGGAACAGGCTATGGATGCGCTCCGTTGCCCGCCGGAAGACCGCACAGTGGATAATCTTTCCGGTGGTGAACGTCGTCGCGTAGCTTTGTGCAGGCTGCTTCTGCAGGAACCTGACGTCCTGTTGCTCGATGAACCTACCAACCATTTGGACGCAGAATCCATCGATTGGCTGGAACAGCATTTGCAGCAATATAAAGGAACCGTGATTTGCATCACGCATGACCGCTACTTCCTGGATCACGTCGCAGGCTGGATACTCGAACTGGACCGTGGCGAAGGCATTCCTTGGAAGGGAAACTATTCTTCATGGCTGCAACAGAAGACAACCCGCATGGCTCAAGAAGAGAAGCAGGCCAGTAAACGCCGCAAGACGTTGGAGCGCGAACTGGAATGGATCAATATGGCACCTAAAGCCCGTCAGGCAAAAGGGAAAGCCCGACTCAATTCCTACGAAAAACTGCTCAACGAAGATCAGAAGGAACGCGAAGCGAAACTGGAGATTTTCATTCCGAACGGTCCGCGCTTAGGCAATAAGGTAATCGAAGCGCATCATGTGGCCAAAGCCTTCGGCGACAAACTACTCTTTGACGATCTGAACTTCACGCTTCCGCCCAATGGCATTGTTGGTGTTATAGGGCCGAACGGCGCAGGAAAGACTACACTCTTTAAGATGATCATCGGACAGGAGACCATAGACAAAGGTACATTCGAAGTGGGCGAAACCGTCACCATCGGTTATGCAGATCAGACACACAAAGACATCGATCCGAACAAGAGCGTCTATCAGGTGATCTCCGGCGGACAAGAGTTTATCAAGGTGGCAGGAAAAGAGGTCAACTCACGTGCCTATATCTCCCGCTTCAATTTCTCTGGAGCCGATCAGGAAAAGCTTTGCGGCGTACTTTCCGGTGGCGAACGAAACCGTCTTCATTTGGCTCTAACACTTAAATCCGGAGCTAATGTGCTGCTTCTCGATGAGCCGACCAACGATATCGATGTCAACACGTTGCGCGCTTTGGAAGAGGGCTTGGAAAACTTCGCCGGGTGTGCAGTGGTGGTTTCTCATGACCGTTGGTTCCTCGACCGTATCTGCACGCATATTCTTTCGTTTGAAGGCGATTCGGAAGTAGTGTTCTACGAAGGCACCTATTCCGAATATGAGGAATACAAACAGAAACAGCTGGGCAAAACCGAGCCGCACCGCATTCATTATCGGAAACTGATCAATTAACCATAGAGATGAAAGCTAACATTCTTTCCGCGACACTTATGGCAGCCGCTATGCTCCTCTCTTCGGGAGCTTCTGCGCAGAAGACGCAATCGTTGTTCAATGGAAAAGACCTATCTAACTGGAAACTTGTCCTTGAAGACAACTCCGGCTCTCCTGAACAGACCTTTTCTGTGAAGGATGGCAACATCTTCATCACAGGAACGCCACGAGGATACATGTACACAACAGAGACATTCGGCAATTGTAAAGTCCATGCAGAATGGCGCTGGCCCAACGGAAAGGCATCGGACAGCGGCATCTTCGTCCTGCTCACAGATCCTAAAGCGCGTCCCAGTGCCGTTCAATGTAACCTGAAAGCGGATGATGCCGGAAGTAT
>CAZIVE010000230.1:0-2099 GCA_964542435.1 uncultured Parabacteroides sp. | reverse complement strand
CCGGACGGATGCTATGTCCATTCTGACCATAGAGAATCCACAGATCATTCTTCCGGATCGTGTCGGTTGGTACAAAAGCCGCCGTATCTCCATTGAGAAGCATCGGATTATAATCCGTCACGATAGAGACTGTCTTTATAAAATACTGCTTGTGCTGCGTAGTCGTATAGGTGCCATCGGGATTCTGAATGCGGAAAGGACGGAGATTCATCGCAATGTCAATCTTATGATCGCCCTCAGAACTGTCTGCCGTATAACTCAGAAAGTCACGATTGAAAGCATAGTAACCGTTACGGCGAAGCAAAGTGGTGATGCGCTGGCGCTCGCTGTCCAGACGATCCCGATCGAAAAGGCTGTAATCGCCCACAAGCGGCATATATTCATCAGCAGATGAATGAAAAGCCGCGGCCAGCTTACTCTGATGCGGGGCTTTCAAGTTTGCAATGCTGTCCATCGTTGCATCGTCCAACGACATGGAATAATGGGAAATGACGTATGGACGACCGGCATGAATCTTATAGGTAACGTTTGCCCGTTTTCTTCGCGACGTATCAATCTCTGTGGTGACCTGTGCGTTCAAAAAGCCTTTGTTGTAATAGTAACGTCTCAGTTCGTCTGACGAAGATGCCACCAAAGCGGTGTCAAGAATAACCGGCGCCTCTCCCAATCGCCGCAGCTGTTTATTGAACCAGTTCTTATCGTTGCGTCCGGACCATCCATAAATATACAGCTGCCATTTCATCAGACCGAACACCTTAAAGTTAGGTCTTTGGCGCAGGTATTCACTGAGTTCCGTCGTCTTATAGTTATTTGTATCCGGCTTGATGAACACCTTGTCAAGGAGATATTCCTTATCACCCACAAACTTTGTGGTGCTGCAGGCAAAGCTGAGCATCATCAGAAGCAGCAGAAAAATTCCACATAGGTGACGATTCATCATCAGAGAGTCTATTTAGGTTTACAAAAGTACTTGAAAATTGAATAAATCAACTTACATTTGTCCGTAAAATAAAGAAATCCGGATGTTAAGCAAGAACAAAATCAAATACATTCATTCGCTCAGCGTAAAGAAGATTCGGAACGAAGAGGGCCTTTTTGTGGCTGAAGGGAACAAGATCGTCGCTGACATGCTCCCCTACTTCGACTGCGAACTTCTGGTGGCTGCTCCTCAATGGCTGGAGACACACAAGAGTGATGCAAAAGAGGTTGTCGTTGCGGAAGGAGACGATATACAGAAGGCCAGTTTTCTCAAAACGCCTCAAGATGTACTGGCTCTTTTTCGTATTCCGGATTCCTCTCTCGAAGCTATTCATCCCAATCGAGAACTGATCCTCGCGCTGGACGGAATTCAAGATCCCGGCAATCTCGGCACCATTATCCGTTTGGCAGACTGGTTCGGCATTGAACATATCGTATGCAGTCACGACACGGCGGATGTGTTTTCTCCGAAAGTCGTCCAAGCCACAATGGGTGCGCTGGCTCACACGCAAATCTGTTATACAGATCTCCTCTCTTGGTTAAAAATCCAGACGGAACAAGGCATTCCGGTTTATGGAACCTTCCTTGACGGACAAAACATGTATGAGAAAGAGCTGAACAAAACAGGAATCATTGTCATGGGGAACGAAGGCAACGGCATTCGTCCTGAGGTCGGTTCGCTTATCAAAGAGCGTCTTTACATTCCCCATCCAGAAGGACGAGTCACATCAGAGTCGCTCAACGTGGCTATTGCTACGGCCGTTGTCTGTGCGGAGTTTCGTCGCAGGAACTACACCCACACGAAATAAAATCACCTTATCACCTTTGGAAATACTATTTGCCTGGAGTTTCCATTCCTCCTGCTCCTCGTCATAATGAAGAGGATCCAAAGAACAATGCTCCGGCATCGGGTAAATCGTACCACCAACAAAAACAGTCTTTTCCACTTCGTCTTCAAGTGGAAACACGCCTACCAAACGAGCCTCGTCGTCAAGTTCGATGTAGGAAAGTCCATAGAGTTTCTTGTAAAAGATATGATGAGCTGCGAAGCGAATCATGGGACAAGCTAAGGATGAATGATGCGCAAAAGCTGTATGTCGTTCACATAAGATCTGTAATCG
>CAZIVE010000229.1:0-2172 GCA_964542435.1 uncultured Parabacteroides sp. | reverse complement strand
GCGGCTACATGGTGGACGTTGACGGCGAAGCGGCTACATGGTGAATGGATGGTTCATTCCCGCGACTATCTGCCTGTTCGTCTTTCCCCTCGCTGGATTCACTCCCTTTCTTTGACCTTCGCCACCATCTCGCCGATGCTCTTCACCTGGATTTCGGCCTTGTTGGCGAAGGTTATTCGTATATCATTTTGCGTAACGCAGTTGATGTTGATGAGCGAAGCTTCGGGTTTCGAGGGAAGATAGCCGTTGCGGACGAGGGCGTTTCCGGCCCAATAGGTAGTGATGGGATCGCCGTCGATGCCGATGGGGCGTTTCGGGGCTTTGGTGTAGAGCTTGCCGTTGGTCTTGTCGAAGAGAATGTCATCTTTGCCGAAGAAGGTTTCGAAGGTGCCGTCGAGGATCAGATCTTCCGGCGATCCGCAGGCCATGGCGCGGCCTTTCTCTTCCAGCCAAAGACGATCGCCCATCTGTATGGCCAGGTCGAGATCGTGCGTCGAGAGGAGAATGGCCTTGTTCTGTTCTGCAGCCAATCGGTGAAGCAGAACCATCGTTTCGATTCTGCTCGTGACGTCGAGAAACGCCGTCGGCTCGTCCAGCAGGATGATCGGACATTCCTGGGCAAGTGTCTTGGCAATCATTGCCTTCTGCCGTTCGCCGTCGCTCAGCTCGGAAACGTAGCTCGTCGCTTTGTGGGCAATTCCGACAGACTGTAGTGCATTGTTCATGATCTCGTGATCGTGCGGCTTGAGCTGCCCGAAGAATCCCGTGTAAGGATGGCGTCCCAAGGAGACCAGCTCGTAAACAGTGATGCCGCCTGCATTGGTCTTCTCAGTCAGAACCACACCGACCGTCAGCGAGAACTGCGTCTGTGAATATTCGGCAAGAGGCTTTCCGAGGATGGAAATCGTACCGGACAAAGCCGGCTGGAAACCGCAAAGCGTCCTCAGCAGTGTAGATTTTCCTGCACCGTTCAGTCCGAGCAGACAAGTCACCTCACCTGAAAAGAGCTGCAGATCGAGATGATCATGGACGAGATAATTCTGTTTCTTCTTCGAAACATAACCGATGCTCAAGTCGTGGGTTTCTATAGCTGCTCTGCGTTCCATCTCAGTTGAAGTATTGGATATTCTTGCGGTTAATGATGACATAGATGATCACAGGCGCGCAGAGAATCGGCGTGACGGCATTGAGCGGAAGGATGTTGTTGCTTCCGGGCACCACCATAAGTTCATTGCAGAGGAGTGCCACGGCAGCTCCGGTCATCATCGTAACGGGAACCAGCGTCTTGTGGTTGCTCGTTCCCAGCAGCAGTCGCGCAACATGCGGAACCGCCAGTCCGATAAATGAGATCGGTCCGCAGAAGGCAGTGGTAACGGCCGTAAGGATTCCCGTACACAAAAGGATGATGATGCGTGTCCTTTTGATGTGGATGCCGAGATTCGCCGCATAGTGTTCGCCCAGTAGCAGCGCGTTCAACGGTTTGATAAGCATGATGGCGAGCAGCAGTCCGAAGATCGTGAAGCCCGCGAACCACGAGATCTGTTCCATGGAGACACTGGCAAAGCTGCCCATTCCCCACATGACGAATGCGTGCACTTTGTCCGACGAAGCGTAGTAGTTGAGGATCGAGATGAGCGACGAAGCCAGATATCCGATCATGATGCCGATGATGAGCAGCATGACGTTGCTCTTGACCTTCGTAGAGAAATAGATGATCAGTCCGAGAATGGCTCCGGCTCCGATCATGGCCGCCATGATGATAGCCACATATCCGCTCACGGGCAGATCCGTCATCTGGCTCATGGTGCCTCCGAAGTAGAGCATGACAGCCGCAACGCCCAGATTCGCACCGTCGCTGATGCCGAGAATCGAAGGCCCTGCCAGCGGATTCCGGAACAACGTCTGTAGCAGCAGTCCGCTTGTCGCAAGAGCCGATCCCGCCAGCAGTGCCGTGATGACCTGTGGCAATCGGGATTGAAGCACGATGTTCTGCCAAGCAATATTTTCCGATCCGTATCCCAGCAGGATGTTCTTCACTTCGCCCAGCGGAATGCGCACCGTCCCGTACGCCAGTCCAACCAGGAACAGCACGATCAACAGCGCGAACGCCACCAAATAATATACGACAATCTTCCTCCGCATTTTGTGATGACAAAGATAGTGCAAGCCGAG
>CAZIVE010000228.1:0-2176 GCA_964542435.1 uncultured Parabacteroides sp. | reverse complement strand
CGTCAGACTGCGCAAAAACATCAGCGGATGTTTTTAAGAGACAAGAATAGTATAATTTGAATTATTAGCGATAAAATACATCCAATGTGTTGTATGTTAGCAAAGAAATTTGTATATTTATGGTGTAAATCAATAAATTACAATTTATGCAACACATACAGGGAGAAGAGAGAAATCAGTTACAAATGTTCTGTCTGGAACAGGTGATTGAAGCTGACAGTTTCGTTCGGGTTATTGATTTCTTTGTTGATTCTATTGATTTAGCCAGTTTTGGTTTCCGTCATGTTTCAGTGAAAGAGGAAGGTCGTCCGCCTTATCACCCTGCTGTGTTACTCAAACTCTATTTCTATGGTTATCGCTATGGTGTGCGGTCCTCACGCAAGCTGGAAAGGGAAGCTAAACTAAATCTGGAGGTGCGTTGGTTGTTGTGTGAGCAAACACCCTCTGCACGTACCATTTGTATGTTCCGCAAAGAGTATGCTGATGCGTTTCGTAATATCTTTCGTAAGTTTGTATTCCTTCTCAAAGAGTTGGGGCTGATTGAAGGCAAAACTATTGCCATCGACTCCTTTAAAGTCAGAGCACAGAACTCGCTAAAAAACAATTATAATCAGAAAAAGATAGACCGTCAGCTTGAATATATCGATGGGCGCATCAAAGAATTTGAAGATGCCCTGGATAAAGCCGATTCGCAGGAAGTAAAAACCGCGTTGCTGGAAAAAATAGAGACACAAAAAAGCAGGAAAGAAAAGTATCAGACCTTGGAAGCCGAGCTGAAAGAAACCGGCAAAGACCAGATAAGCACAACGGATGAAGATGCACAAGCCGTGGTGTTGCAACGGGGAATTACGGTGGTAGGCTACAATGTACAGGCATCGGTGGATGCCCGAAATAAATTAATCACTCATTTTGATACCGGTGGAGTAAACGATACAAATGCCCTGGCTCCTGTAGCTATTGCCGCCAAAGAAGGGTTACACGTGGAGGAAATGGATGTGTTGGCAGACAAAGGTTATCATACGGGTGAACAGATACGACAATGTGAGCAAAACGGAATTACGACCTATGTATCGCCTAAAGAACCGGCTTCGAACGATCCGTATATATTTCCGATAACAAGTTTTATTTACAATGCTGAGAATAATAGCTATACCTGCCCGGCGGGGGAGATTTTGACCACCAATGGTACATGGCTTACACATAGCAGCAAAGGATATAAATCGGCTTATAAGTTTCAGCGTTATAATACAAAAAAATGCAAAAGTTGTGAACTACAGGTCCAATGCACCAAGAGTAAAACCAATGGGAGAAATATTGACCGCAGTGAATTTGCCGCCGATGTGGAACAGAACAACAAGCGTGTAAAAGAGAATCCAGCTTACTATAAACAACGACAACAACTGGCCGAACATCCCTGGGGAACACTCAAACGACAACGTGGATTTGATCATGTGTTGACACGGGGAAAGAAAAATGTATTGGGAGAGGTTAGTCTGGTCTTTATTGGCTATAACCTAAGCCGTTTTGCCATGATAACCGAAGGTATAATTAACCTCAAAGAGTTGATTAATGGGATAATGGCTCTGCTTTGGCAAAAAAGGACTTATTATAAGGCGATATAAGCTCCTCAAAAAAAGCAGACAAAAATATAAACAGCTTCAGATAAAGTTCCGTATAGGGGCACAGATGAAGTGTACAAACAAATAAAAAGCATTGAAACGGGAGATTATGTGGTTTTTGCGCAAACTCTCGTTAGGTGCTAGTGCAAAAAAAAGAATTGCGATGTGTGAGTTTTAATACTTTTGATGAAAAATTTGCTTTTGCGGTGAAAAAACTCTATTTTTACCGCAAATTATGCAGTGAAAACCATTATGTATATATACGAGAGAGATAACTGGTTCAACTTTGTTTGGGACAACGAGAAAATTTTGCCAATATTATCCGCAGTACGACATTTACAGGGTAGATTACTTGGGCACATTGAAAGACTTGGGTTCGACTTAATTGAACGTGCAACATTAGAATCTTTAATTTTAGATGTTGTTGATACGTCAAGAATTGAAGGTGAATTTCTGAATCCAGAACTTGTACGCTCTTCAATTGCGCGAAAATTAGGAATTGAAGGAACTGAATATGTTTCGACACCACGAAATATTGAAGGTGTAGTCGACGTATT
>CAZIVE010000227.1:0-2177 GCA_964542435.1 uncultured Parabacteroides sp. | reverse complement strand
CCCTTCATCTTTCCTATAAAAGAGAAATAGGGTAACTTTGTGACACAAATCAGATTGAATATGAAAAAGCACATTGGAACGCTCCTCGTTTGGAGCATGATTCTCATGACACTCATGACTTTTACCTTCACTGTAGAAGCACAATCACTCGGATGGAAAGCCACGAATCTGGACAAGTGGCAATTCACCAAAGAGGGTTCAAACAATTGGAGCGAAGTGATCCTTCCGCATTCATGCAATGCGATTGACGGACATTCGGCAGCCTATTATAGAGGTAAGACATCCTACAAAAAGACACTTACGCTTCAAGCGGAGCAGCTGAAGCATCCGTTGTTCCTGCTGTTCTGTGGTGCGGCACAATCATCAGAGGTGACGATCAATGGAAAAAAGGTCGCTGCCCATCAAGGAGGTTATACGCCGTTTGTCGTTCCTTTGAAAGATATGAAAGCAGGAGCGAACGAAATCACTGTGATGTGCGACAACGCTGAAAACCTTCGACTCATCCCGGTAAGTTCGGATTTCAATAAGAACAACGGACTGCACAATCCGGTCTATCTGCTTGAGATGAACGATGTCTATGCTTCACCCGAAAGTTACGGTATGTATCGTATGCACGTGACGACGCCGAATGTATCCGCAACGGAAGCTACAACAGAAGTAGCCACGCTACTCAAAAATGCCTCTGTGAAGAGCAGCAAGTTGAAACTGACACTCACTTTGACGGATAAGAAAGGCGTTGTTTGCTATAAAAATGCAAAAGATGTAGTCATTGCATCCGGTGATTCACTGAATTACAAACAGACTTTCACACTCAAGAACCCGCATCTCTGGAACGGAACCATTGATCCCTATCTTTATACCGTACAGATTTCCATAGCAGATGCATCCGGAAAGACACTCGACAAAGTCAATACCAAGGTCGGCTATCGTTTTTATAAGATGGATCGCGATAAGGGATTTTTCCTGAACGGTCACTCCTATCCTCTTCGCGGAGCTGCAATGCATCAAGACATGGATCTTCGTGCATCAGCTGTGCTCAAGGCAAATACAGATCAGGACTATGCCATCGTCAAAGAACTTGGAGCCAACTTCCTACGATTGGCACATTATCCGCACAACGATTATGAGTACCAAAAATGCGATGAAATGGGGATTATTGTACAGACAGAGATTCCTTGGGTAAACAATTGTGGTGTAAGAGCTGAACAGGTTTACTTCGACAACATCCACGAACAGATGAAAGAGATGATCACGAATCTCTATAACCATCCTTCAATTGTATTTTGGGGTATGTGGAACGAACTGGATAGCTGGGGAAACACAGACAAACTGCAAGGAAAAGCCGATTTTCCAAGAGTCGTCAGTGAAACCGCCAAGCTTTATGACTATGCAAAGTCGTTGGATCCGAACCGAATGGTTGGCCTGAGTGACGACTCCAATTACGAACGAGACGGTTATACCTCCTTAAAAGCCGACTATTATTCCGAGAACCGTTATAATGGATGGTATTACGGAAAGTTTGCAGAGTTCGGCCGTGATATGCTCAACATCCATAAGAAGATGGGAATCTGCAACGTATCAGAATATGGCTGCGGAATCAATCCTTTCTGCCATATAACAGACACTGCACAGATGAACAACAAAGACGGCAAGAAACATTTCGAGGAATACGGAAATCTCTATCACGAATCCTATGTCAGACAGATTCAAAAGATGCCATTCCTCAACTTCACCTCTCTTTGGGTAATGTTTGATTTCCCGGTAGCAAACCGTGAAGAAGGATATATGGATTCAAACGATGGCATCCATTTCACAGCCAATGATGCCCGAAAATATACCAATGACAAAGGTATCGTCACTCGCGACCGCAAGATAAAGAAAGATGTCTTCTATCTCTACAAGTCATTGTGGAACCATAAGATCACCACTGTTTACATTACCGGCCGCCGCATGACGCAACGCGCATCCGAGAATCCAATCGACATCAAAGTTTACAGCAATGCTCAATCTCTGACGCTTTATCAGAACGGCAAAGCCATACAGACCATGAAAGGTTCAGACGAAGAAACAGGAATCATTTGGAATTTCAAACCGGTAAAGATGCAAACGAGCAACGACACCTTCAAGGTTGTAGCCAATAATGGGACAAGCGATCAGGTGACGTTTAAGAAAATATA
>CAZIVE010000226.1:0-2181 GCA_964542435.1 uncultured Parabacteroides sp. | reverse complement strand
AGATCTTCGGGGCGGATCAGTCCGCTTTGCAACAGTCGCGTAACGAAAGTGCCCGTTCCGACGAACGGATCCAAAACGTGTACATTCTCGTCAGAGATACAACAACCGAATTCCTTCTTCAGCACGTCATCGACAGAATGAATGATGAAATCCACACATTCCACCGGTGTATAAACGATGCCCAGTTTCTCGACCGTTTTCGGGAAAGCACCTTTGAAGAACTTCTCATACAGATTCTTGATGACCGTCTGTTTGCCTTCAAGATTATCAATCTTCCCGACATTGACGCGAACGGACTCGTAGAACTTGTCGAGCACATCGGTATCTTTCTCGAAAGCATCATCTTTGAGCAGGTCGATCATGCGCTGCATGGACTGGCTGACCGAATTGTTCTTCACAAACTCATATTCCGAGAAGAGCGCATCGAACACCGGACGCGTGATGATGTGCTGCGCCAGCATTTCAATGGCTTGGCCTTCGTCGACACCCGGATTCAGATCTTCCTGCAAACCTTTCAGATAGGCATCGAACTCCGCCTTATGATCGGGTTTCTCATGAATGGCGCGCGCAATACGTTCGATGAACTTCTGCGCAATCAGTCCAATTTCTTTTGCCCAGTTTTCCCAGTAAAGACGGTCTCCAACTTTCTCCACCAGTTTAGCATAGATACCTTCCTGCAAGGCACCGAAACGGATCTCCAGCTGATGCGCCACTTCGGCATCGCTGATGGCTGTCGCTTCGTCGCCTTCCTGTTCGTTTTCAGCTCCCGGCTCATCACCAAAAGGTGGAACACCGCCGACAATAACCTTCGCACTCTTGTTGTTGTTCAATGCAATAGTGTTTACCTCGGCGTTAAAATGGTCGTCGTGTGAACGGAGCGCATTGAGGATTTCCCAAACCACCTTGAAGCGCTCGTTGTCATTGAGCGCATCTTCCGGTTTTACATCAGCCGGCACGACAACTGGAATGATAATATAGCCATATTTCTTTTCATCGTCCCTGCCTTTGGCAAAGTTACGCATAACGCGTCCGACCGACTGAACCACATCGACCTGCGAGTTTCTTGGCGACATGAATAGCACGGCATCTAAAGCAGGCACATCAATTCCTTCACTTAGGCAACGCACATTAGTAAGTACGCGACATTCGTTCGGATCGTCGGTATCATCCTTAAGCCAGAAAAGTTTCTGATCCCGTTGCATGGCATCCATCGAGCCGTCGATATGCTGCGTCTTGATATGAACCAGATGGTCTCTTCGATCTTCGGGAATGGCCGCATTGTATTTTTCGGACAGTTGGGGCAGAACATTCGCCATGTTTTTCGAGCTTCCCGGCAAATCATCAGATCCGATTCGTTGACAGAAAGCCACCGCGCGATGCATGATCCGCGGATCGGCTTCCCAAGTCGTTCCGTTGTCACCTCGGATCACTTTTGACAAGCCATTGATGACGCCGATCATCTTCGTCGTCTCGTCCGCATTGATTTCCGTTTTGGATGCATCTTCCACATCCGCTTCGATATCTTTCGGCATATCGTTCTCACTGACCGTCAGCACCAGCACTTTGTAATCGGTGAGAAGTCCGTGCTGCACGGCATAACTGAAATTGACACGGTAAAACTCCTTACCATAGATTTTCTCATCGTCCATGGAACAGAGGATGCAGTCGTTAAGCTGCGCCTTAACGATGGCATTTTCTTTGTAGAGCCTCGGTGTAGCTGTCATGTACATACGTTTGAGACCCTGAACGATGCTGTTGTTATGAATCTTTGTGAACTCCGATTCATCCACAGCGCTTGCCTGTTTTACGCCCGTCGTGCGATGTGCTTCGTCACATACAATGAAGTCGAAGACGCCGTATTCGTTGTTTGTCTCTTTCAGAATCTCCTTTTGCGCATCCGAAACTGCCTGAACCGATTGGTATGTAGAGAAGACAACCGTCAATCCGTCGTAATTGCGGAATTTCTTCAGCTGCCGTGCTATGATCTGTGCATTTGTGGAGGCCGGATAAGCCAGATCGACAGATGATGAAGAGGTGTCGTCCCAATCTTTATTCTTCTTGCTGGCTTTGATATCTGAGCAGACGCAGATGGCTTTGATCGGCTTCTCTGCATCCTCGCACCAGGCGTTGAGCGATTGTCCGAGAAGCGAGATGGAAGGCACCATGAACAGAATCAGACCT
>CAZIVE010000225.1:0-2195 GCA_964542435.1 uncultured Parabacteroides sp. | reverse complement strand
AGAAACGAACTTTAGAAACCAAATTGAGAAGACGAACCGCTTCCAGGATTCGCAGCACGCCTACTCCATCCGCATTGGCGGTATATTCCGGCGTGTCAAAGCTGACTTTCACATGGCTCATAGCTGCAAGATTATAGATTTCGTCCGGCTGAACCTCGCCAATGATACGGGTTAGATTCAGACTGTCGGTCAAATCGCCATAGTGAAGAATCAGATTGCGGTTCTCAACGTGAGGATCCTGATAAAGATGATCGATCCTATCCGTATTGAACATCGATGAACGTCGTTTGATGCCATGCACCGTATATCCTTTCTTGATCAGATATTCGGAGAGGTAAGCTCCGTCCTGTCCTGTGATTCCTGTAATCAATGCAACTTTTCCCATATAATTTCTTTTATTCGTTATCTAAATACCATTTATATAATTTCTCCACACCTTCGTCAATCTCAATGGTGTGATGCCATCCGAGAGAATGAAGCTTGCTGACATCTGTCAGTTTGCGGATTGTCCCGTCAGGTCGAGAAGAGTCGAACTCGAGTTTTCCCTTATATCCAATCTTCTCTTTGATCAGTTCCGCTACTTCACGTATCGTCAATTCCTTTCCCGTACCTATATTAATATGTGTATTACGCACATCTCCGGATTTCGGGCAAAGGTCTTTGAAATCGACATGCTCCATAACGTAAACGGAGGCATCGGCCATCTCCTCGCTCCAAAGGAATTCTCGGAGAGGTTTTCCGGTACCCCACAATCTTACTGCTTCAAAATCTATGCCATACTTACAAAGAACAGATACTATTTGTTCCATAGATGCATGGCCGTCGATACCTTCAACAGGACGACAATCCATATCACGGCGCAAGGCCTTTTCATCTTTTTCAAAGAGACACTTAGCCAAATGGATCTTACGTATCATAGCAGGCAAGACATGCGATGTGACCAGATCGAAATTGTCATTCGGGCCGTACAGATTGGTCGGCATTACAGCTATGTAATTGGTGCCATATTGAAGATTGAAACTCTCACACATCTTAATACCGGCAATTTTAGCAATTGCATAAGGTTCATTTGTATATTCCAACGGAGAGGTAAGCAAGCAATCCTCTTTCATGGGTTGTGGAGCCTCACGAGGATAAATACACGTGCTGCCCAAGAACAATAATTTCTTGACGCCATTCTTCCATGAAGCATGGATCACATTGTTCTGGATCATCAGATTTCTCCAGATGAAATTGGCGCGATAGAGACTGTTGGCCATGATTCCACCCACGTAAGCAGCAGACAAAAAGACATATTCCGGCTGTTGTTCTTCAAAGAAACGATCCACATCAGACTGAATGGTCAGATCAAGTTCTTTATGCGTACGTAGCACGAAGTTGGAATAACCCTTCTTCTGCAGATTGCCGAGTATGGCAGAACCTACAAGTCCACGATGACCGGCTACAAATATCTTACTATTCTTTTCCATTATTTTCTTTCTATTATTCCTTAATAAGGTTCAATAGATATTGACCATACTGATTCTTAGCCATCACTTTGGCTTCTTGGAGGAGACGTTCCTTGTCAATCCAATGACGGTTATAAGCAATCTCTTCCAGACAAGCCAACTTCAGACCTTGGCGGTTCTCTATTACCTGAACGAATGTTGAAGCCTCAGCAAGTGAATCATAGGTTCCCGTGTCAAGCCAGGCGAAACCTCGTCCCAGCAATTGCACTTTCAGATCACCTGACTGCAGAAAAGCCTGGTTGACTGAAGTAATCTCCAGTTCGCCACGAGCGGAAGGCTTGACATTCTTAGCGACCTCGAGCACCTTATTCGGATAGAAATAGAGTCCGACGACAGCATAGTTCGAACGCGGATGTACCGGCTTTTCTTCTATACTGAGAACATTTCCTGCTGCATCAAACTCGGCAACGCCGTAACGTTCCGGATCATTCACATAGTAACCGAAGACGGTTGCTTTTCCCTTTTCCGCATTGACAACAGCTTCATCGAGCATTCTCGTGAAGCTCTGACCGTAAAATATATTGTCACCCAGCACGAGGCAGACAGTGTCATCGCCGACGAAGTCAGCACCAATAATGAATGCTTGTGCCAAACCGTCAGGCGAAGGTTGCTCCGCATATTCCAATCTCACTCCGAAACCGGAACCGTCACCCAACAGACGTTCAAAGGCAGGAAGGTCTTGCGGCG
>CAZIVE010000224.1:0-2203 GCA_964542435.1 uncultured Parabacteroides sp. | reverse complement strand
GATGACAACAGCCGCATTCTGATCTACAACAACACGCGCAGAGTGTGGCGCCAGGATACACGCGGAGATTATTGGGTTTTGAATCCCACCAGCGGCAACCTTCATCAGATTGGAGTTGGACTGCCCGAAGCTACGCTGATGTTTGCCAAGTTCTCTCCCGACGGCAGAAAGGTTGCTTTTGTCTCCAATAACAATATCTATGTAGAAGATGTAGCAACAGGCGAACGCAAACAGCTGACGACGGACGGAAACAGCCGCATTGTCAACGGTACATTCGACTGGGTTTATGAAGAGGAGTTTGACTGCCGCGACGGTTTCCGCTGGAGTGCTGATGGCAAATACATTGCCTACTGGCAGAGCGATACCGAAGGAACTGGCGTCTTCGATATCATCAACAATGTGGATTCCATCTATCCTTTCGTCAACCATTTCCCATATCCGAAAGCTGGAACGACGAACTCGGCTGTCAAAGTCGGAACAGTTCCTGTCGATGGAGGAACAACTACCTGGATCAATATTCCCGGCGACCCGCGCAACAACTATATTCCACGTATGGATTTTATTCCGGGAACGAACGAACTCTTCATCCAACAGCTCAATCGCCAACAGAACACCAACCGTGTCTGGACTGTCAAAGCCGGAGAATCCAATGCTGTCAACATCTTTACCGATAAGGACGATGCTTGGCTGCTGACCAACGACGACATCGAATGGCTTCAGGGCAATCAGTGGTTTACATGGGAAAGCGAACGCAGCGGATGGCGTCATCTGTATCGTGTCAGCCGCGACGGCAAGACCATCGTGCCCATAACAAAGGGCGATTTTGACTACATTAGTCACGTCGGCACGGACATCAAGAACGGAATCGTGTACTTCATGGCTTCGCCGAACAACTTCACACAACGTTATCTTTACAGTGCCAAACTCTTCGGCGACGGATCCGTCAAACGCCTCAGTTCTGTCAATGAAGCCGGCACGCATTCCTATGATATGTCTCCGTCGGGACGTTGGGCTGTCCATTCCTTTGCGAATGCCGCAACACCTCCTGTCATCGATATGGTTTCATTCCCGCAGGGAAAATCTGTCCGTATGCTCGAGAAGAACGAGAAGGCTAAATCGCAGTATGCGGCCCTCGGACTCAATCCGAAGGAATTCTTTAAGGTTACGTCAGGCAAGCTTCAGCTCGATGCCTGGATGATCAAACCTACCAACTTCGATCCGTCCAAGAAATATCCCGTCATCGTGGATGTCTATGGCGAACCAGCCAGCAGCACCGTCACGGATTCGTGGGGCGGTGGAGATCTTTGGGATCAGTACATGGCTCAACAAGGCTATATCATTGTCAGCATCGACAATCGTGGTGCCAATTGTCCGCGCGGCCGTGAGTGGCGCAAGTGCATCTATGGTGAAGTCGGGACCTTTGCATCCGAAGACCAGTCGAACGGCGTACTGGATATGATCAAGCAGTTCTCGTTCGTCGATCCTGCTCGCATCGGAATCACCGGATGGAGTGGAGGAGGAAGCCAGACGCTCAACTGCATGTTCCGCTATCCGAAAGTCTTCAAGACCGGCATCGCCATTGCGTTTGTGGCGGATCAGCGTCTCTACGACACCGTTTATCAAGAACGTTACATGAACACACCGCAGGAGAATCCCGAAGGATATCGCAAGGGTTCGCCAATTTCTTATGCGTCAGGATTGGAAGGCAATCTGCTGATCATCCACGGCACAGGAGACGACAATGTTCATTATCAGAATACCGAAATGCTGGTAAATCAACTGGTCAAATACCACAAGATGTATTATCAACTGAGTTATCCGATGCGCACCCACGGCATTTTCGAACGTGAAGGCACAACGCTTCATCTGAGAATGTCGATGGCTAAGTTCTGGAAGGAATTCCTTTGATTGATCAGGTATAAACAGACTATTCGAAAGGGTTGGGTGTTAATTCACTCAACCCTTTTTGTTTTCACTATGTGTAAGCAGCTATCAGACGCATCGAAAAATCTCAATCCTATACAGCTTGAGTTGATAACATCCGGCATAAATTGCAACTTTATGAGGAACAAATTCCGATTTCGAAGGCCAAATCATGACTCTGCGGTCACTTTATGACAATCTCGACCCCTAAATTTGGATCCCGGCGCGCCGGAATAGTGAGAAAGACCCACGGATTATAACTTTACGATCAAAAAGTACC
>CAZIVE010000223.1:0-2223 GCA_964542435.1 uncultured Parabacteroides sp. | reverse complement strand
GCCGAAGCACAATCTTCAGGCAGATTCAGAAGTTGTTTGAGGACATAGTGCAATCCAGCCACACAAGGCATATCATTCACGACACCTGTCCAATAGGTCTCTATAGCATGCGTAGGTGTGATTTTGAACAGACCTTTTTCGTCGCGAGGGAAACGGTTATCGAAGAACTTCAGGACTTCATTCGCCATGGGAACCAATGTGTCTCGTGCGAACGGTTTGTTATTGGTATAATGATAGTAATCACCCATCAATGCTGCCATTTCCAAACCCGGGTTCCAGATATTGCGGATATAGGAGTTGGCAATTTCCCCTGTTTTCAGTTTGCTGCGATCCCAACCGTAACAGTTGTTGTCGAATGTGCCGAATATCGTCGAAGTCTCGGGACTGTAGGCACCGTCAACGCCGAAGAATACTTTGGCATTCCGTTTCATCATCGGAAGAATGGAGAAATAATGGCGGAACAGTACACGCAGCATGTCGTAATCGCCGCTCTTCAGCATCGGATGATAGACGAGACGTGTGTTTTGCCACCAATAATCGGGTCCCCAACGACGATAATCCGGGCCATACGATTGTTTGATGTCGGTAAAGCCCGGATCGACGGTAAAGATTGATCCGTTGAACTTAATCGGGTAATTGCCGCGACCGCCGCATGCGTTCATCCAGCTTTGCAGAATGTAGGCTTGTGTCAGCCGATGACCGGTTGTTTTATCGGGTGTTTCGATCATGACGTAACTCTTGTCCCAATAGTTTTTCCACCAAGTTGCCGTGCGCTTTGCTGCCACTTCATAAGCAGGAGCATTCTCCAGCAGCTGTTCGATCTGATCGATCCACTCTTGCGCCGTTGCCGTTTGTTTCGTGTAGGCAGCGATCTTCAGACAGAAACTGTTGACAGATGAAGGTGTGCTGAGAAGTGTTGGGGTTATTTTTACAAATCCATCTCCAGAAACATCGTAACCCATTGTGCGGTTGATGTAAGGATCGTTGCCATTGATTGACGCATCGGAAAGTTCTTGGAGCTTCAGCGTGACCGGATAATAGACGGAATGTTCGTTGCGATGATAGACCATCAGATGGTTGTTGAAATCCTTCACCACATCCGCCGATTCCATCAACATCGAATCATTCTGACAGCGGGTGACGCTTTGATAGGTCTCTGCCAATTGCAGCTGACGCGGTTGTGTGCGCCATATTTCTGATGAAACGCCAATCTGAACAGGATAGGAGGATTTGCCTTGTACATAGACAATGGGCGAATCGCTGTCAATGAGAAAGTCAAGTTTGATCTGATCCCTTTTATTACTAATCACAAATTCGATCTTACCTTCTGCCAGGTTGAGCGATTGATGGAAAGTGACATCGTTGCCCTTGAGAAAGGGATAGAGAGAGACACGCAGACGGCCCAGTTTATAAAGGTTGCTGTTTTCTGCCCAGGCATCCGTGCGCGAAAGATAGAAAACCAAGTTACCGTTGGGTTCCATCCAAACATTGGCACCTACTTCGCCATTTCCAATAGGCATGGCTCCCGAAGCATTGGCTGACGGCGAATCCCAATTCACTGCATACTTGTTCACTACTTCCGATTGTGCAAGCAGTGTGGTTTGGATGCAGAGTATGCATGCTGCGATAATAAATAACTTAAATCTCATTTTGTAATGGCGTTTTTTCTGTACTCAAAACATTCTATTCTTTCTCGCCGTAGCAAAGATCACCTGCGTCACCCAATCCGGGAACAATGTAGGAATGTGCATTCAACTCATTGTCGATGGCTGCGGCCCAAATGGTCGTACATTCGTCGGGAAGTTTTTTGCGGATAAAGTCGATGGCTTGCGTGGTGGCAATGATGGAGGCAATGTGGATGTGGCTGGGACGTCCTTTGGTGCGGAGCGCTTCGTAGGCGAGATCCATCGAACTGCCGGTGGCAAGCATCGGGTCGGCTATGATGAGTGTCTTGCCATCGATGCGGGGAGAAGCGATATATTCGATGTGGATCTTGAAATTCTCAGCATCGATATATTTGCGATAGGCGGAAACGAAGGCATTCTCGGCATTGTCCATGAAGTTGAGGAATCCCTGATGAAAAGGAAGTCCTGCGCGAAGGATGGTGCTTAGGACAATCTTGTCGTCGCATAAATTGATAGGAGCTGTTCCGAGAGGTGTAGTGATCTCTTTTGTGGAGTATGAAAGCCTTTTGCTGATCTCATAGGCCATCACTTCGCCGAT
>CAZIVE010000222.1:0-2228 GCA_964542435.1 uncultured Parabacteroides sp. | reverse complement strand
CGTCGATGCCTTTCTCAGCTTTATAGGTGACCACTTCGGTCGTGTAGCCCATGTCTGTGAAATGGAAGTTCAGTCCGCCGTCATAAGGAATGGCGGCCGTCTCGATGGATTGTCCGTCGGGCGTAGAGAGTTTGATGCCGGTGTGGTTGATCGGCTTGGCGCCGTAATAGACGCTGGCGATATAGATATTCCCTTTTTCATCCACGCCACTGCGGATGTAGCTGCGCTGCACATTACGCTCTACGGTCGTTCCCTTCCAGATGAAGTTGCCTACCGTCTCGTAACGGCTGTCCTTCTCGAACGTGAAGCCGTGGTTCTTGATGGAATCCGCCTCTTGCAGTTTGATGGGGATCAGACTGTCGCAGAAAGCGATGTTGCGCTGCGCCTCTTTGAGATCCACCTGCCGCATCAGCTTCAGACATTCGCGCAAAACCTGCGGCTTCCGCGGATAATCGGAACGCAGACTGTCGATGGCTAATCGTGTACCGAAAATATCGCCCTGATTGTATAAGCTACGGGCTTCTGCAAGCCGCGCATTGATGTCTTTTGCACTGTTGTCACAAGCTGCCAGAGCTACAGCGAGCATAAGGAAATATAGTATCTTTTTCATACGTCACTTTTTTGTAGCATCAAAGATAGCACATGTAGAGCGTAGAGCCAAGCATGTTTTAATTTTTCCGAAATATATCCTTATCTTTGATAAGCAAGCTCATCGAAGATAGGCTGCGTCTCGGAAATGTTAAAGCAAGCTTTGCATTTCGCTCGACTTGCACTATCTTTGCACCCACATTAAAAAGAGATGTACATTAACGAAGAAGATATAGTGAAGCGTCTGACCATGCCTCCCTTTCCTGTTATTACGGAGGCGGCGGATGAATTGGGAGTCGAAGCTTATGTGATTGGCGGATATGTTCGTGATTTTTTCCTCAACCGTCCTTCGGGCGACATAGATGTGGTGGCTGTCGGCAGCGGCATTACGTTGGCGAAGGCTGTTGCAGAGAAGCTCGGACGCAGATCGCGGCTTTCGGTATTCAAGACGTTTGGTACGGCGCAGGTGAAATGTGGAGATGTTGAGATTGAATTCGTTGGTGCACGCAAAGAGTCGTACACGCACGACAGTCGTAATCCGATCGTGGAGGACGGAACGCTGGAAGAGGATCAGAACCGGCGCGACTTCACCATCAATGCCATGGCTTTCTGTCTGAATCAGGATCGACTGGGCGAACTGGTGGATCCGTTCGATGGAATGCACGATCTGGAAGAGCTTACGATCCGTACGCCTCTCGATCCGGACATTACCTTCAGCGACGACCCGCTGCGCATGATGCGTGCCGTCCGTTTCGCTTCGCAACTGGGATTTTTCATCGATGCCACAACCTTTGACGCCATCCACAACAATCGCGAACGGATCAAGATTGTCTCCGGCGAACGTATCAATGAGGAATTGAACAAGATCATTCTCTCTCCGCGGCCGTCGCTGGGTTTCGATATCCTCGACGAATGTGGCCTGCTCGATCTGATCTTCCCCGAACTCTGCGCCTTGAAGGGTGCGGAGACGCGTGAAGGCATTGGCCACAAGGATAATTTCGCTCATACGCTGATGGTGCTCGACCGCCTCAGCAAAACTTCCGACAATCTCTGGCTGCGCTGGGCAGCGTTGCTGCATGATATAGGCAAACCGGCTACCAAACGTTGGGACCCGCGTCTCGGATGGACTTTCCACAGCCACAATCTGGTGGGCGAGAAGATGATTCCGGCCATCTTCCGTCGCATGAAACTTCCGATGAACGAGAAGATGAAATATGTGCAGAAGATGGTCTCGCTCCACATGCGTCCGATCGTTCTGGCCGATGACGAGGTGACCGATTCGGCCATCCGCCGTCTTCTTTTCGATGCCGGTGACGATGTGGATGATTTGATGAAGCTTTGCGAAGCTGATATCACCAGCAAGAATCCGGTCAAGGTGCAGCGTTTTCTGAATAACTTCCGGACCGTCCGCAGCAAGCTTGCCGAGATCGAGGAGAAGGACCGCGTCCGCAATTTCCAGCCGCCTGTTTCCGGTGAGGAGATCATGAGCACGTTCGGTCTGCAGCCTTCGCGTCCCGTAGGTTCGCTCAAGGAATCCATTAAGAACGCCATCCTCGACGGAGTGATTCCCAACGAGCACGACGCCGCCTTTGCCTTCATGCTTGAGAAAGCCGAGAAGATGGGCCTGACTCGCGTCAATC
>CAZIVE010000221.1:0-2278 GCA_964542435.1 uncultured Parabacteroides sp. | reverse complement strand
GAAGATTGCGACTTTTCCATTCCTCTTTGATATTTTTACCCGCAATTTTTGACCTACAGAGCAGAAAAAAACAGCGATCATGGAATAAAAAAAGAAGAAGGATGAAAGAACTTGATAAAAAAAGGCATGTCGAAAAGAAAGATTTCCTATTTTTGGAAGCGGTAGAAATAAGAGAATAGAATAATTGTGATGTGCTAAACTTTTAAGATATCCGCAGCAGATGAGAACTGAATCACACGGGAACCAATCTAAATGATTAAGACATGAATTTACATACACCGGAAATATCTGAATTGAAAGCACGCGTTGAGGACAGGTACCAAAGGAATCTGAAGACCAGCACGGACTTCGAGGAATTCTCATTGTATCTCTCGAACTTCTTCCAAGAGAAGGTATCGGCTTCAACGCTGAAACGGCTGTGGGAATATGTCGGAGATAGCCATAACCCGCGGGTGAACACCTTGGACGTGCTCGCCCGTTATATCGATTTCCAAAGCTTCAAAGCCTTTTGCGAAGATCTGAAGAGATCCACCTATTACAATTCTTCCTTTATCTCCATCGAGAAAATCATGTCGGAAGAGTTGCAGGTCGGCGACGCGATAGAAATAGGCTGGTCGCCCAACCGAATCGTCACCATGCGCTATGAAGGAAGGAATCTGTTTACCGTCATGAGCAGTGAGAATTCGAAGCTGATGATAGGTGATCGGTTCGAGACGACCTGTCTGATGAAAGAAATACCACTGTATCTTTCTTATGTGATGCGTGGAGAGGAGAAGCTGGCGGCATTTATTGCAGGCAGGAACGGCGGACTCACCATCTTAAGGAAATTATAACCATGAACTACGACGAGGAAAATTCATCGGGATTTATCGGATCAGATTTTCCGGAACAGGATATGATGTTGACCGAACTGAAGCCCTATTATGCTTCGAAGAACGGTTTTTCGCAGCTCTACATCTGCCGAATGCAGGGAAAGCTGTATATCATTAAAGGTCTGAAAGAAGCCTACAGAAGCCAGGAACTTTATCGGCAGCTGCTCCGAAAAGAGTTTCGGATCGGTTCGGAACTGAACCATCCGAACATTGCCAGGATCATATCGATGGAGGATTTGCCAGATATCGGTCTCTGCTTCCAAATGGAATACATCAACGGCAAGACACTGAGAGAGCTGATCAACCAAAAGGCAATCAACCGGAGATTGGGATTCAAGATCATCGCTGAGATATGCGACGCGCTGAGATATATCCACAGCAAACAGATCATCCACAAAGATCTGAAGCCAGAGAACATACTGATAACGAACAACGGACAGAACGTCAAACTCATCGACTTCGGGCTATCTGACAGCGACGACTACGACATCCTCAAGTTGCCGGCAGGAACTCGAAAATACATTGCGCCCGAGCAGATTGAGAAAGATGTCTTCCTCGACAACCGTACAGACATTTATTCCTTGGGCATTATCATCAAGGAGATGAACGATCTGATCCATAGCACACGTCTCAAGAAGATCGCCAAACGCTGTTCGCAGAGCAAACGGGAAAAACGTTACCGTTCGGTCAGCGAGATAAAAGAATGCCTGGAACAAAAGGATTCGTCGAGGACCGCTCTGATTGTCATGAGCGTTGTCATTGTGCTGATAGGAGCGGGGATCGCCTTTCAGATGACCAGAAAGACGCAGCCGGACTTCATCCGGGAGATGCAGAGAAGCGATTTCAATGCGCCCGATTCCCTGCAGTTGCAACCACTTCCGCCCGACATCATTACCGAAGAGGAATTTCAGTCCTCCTCAATATGAGCGAATGTACTCCAGACCGCGGCTGACTTGTAGGCCCGGAGCGATCCTTTCGGTACATAGATCACACATTTGGATCTGTCCACATCCTGGAAAACCGGATAGATTTCCGAATCCGAGACTTTCGGAGGCACCGGCGAAAGGCAATGCACCTCCTTCAACGAAACGCAATTCAGAAAAGCCTTCTCACCGATCTCTTTAATCGAAGGTCCCAGCGTCACGGACTCCAAATTACGGCAATGCTGGAAGAAGCCATAGATCAAGAACGGAACAGAAGCGGATACCTTTATCTTCTTAAGCCAGCTTCCGTAGAAGGGCTGGATCTGGATGTGCGTGATGGAAGCGGGAAGCGTCAGTTCACCTGAGAAAGTTCCCTCCTTTTGGAAATTACAGAAAGCCTCGTCCCTGAGCGTCGTTACACTGTTCGGAATAATAAGATTTTTCACTCTGTTGACGCAGGCAAAGGAGAAATCGTCGAGTTCT
>CAZIVE010000220.1:0-2295 GCA_964542435.1 uncultured Parabacteroides sp. | reverse complement strand
ATCCTGTGGCGAACCAATAGGGATTGAGATTGGCCGTGGTCATGCCACCGGCTCGTAATCTGAAGCCCTCGATGCTGTTATGCGTAATACTCGAATACATCGGACCGAAATCGAACTTCGATTTTGTCTCGGCTGTCGTAGGAATATAACCACTGATGAGTATCTCGGCTGTTTTGAGAAGCACATTGAAGGCGGGAACTTCGCGACACCTGGCCAATATAGCATCTATCGCACTCTCTTTGGACTGAAGCGGCTCGTGCCGATTCTTCACCCAGAATGCATCTGTCCTCAAAGCTGCCATTGACAGCATCCGCACCGAACCGGGCAAGCCGAAAACAGAATCTGCATTCTGCACCTCATAATTGTATTGATTATAGTGCCGCAACTTATGCGCATACAACTCTTGAGTTCCTTTCACAACGCAAAAATTGACATAGGTATTTTCCGTTCCCAATGCCCATGATCCGTCCGGCATCCTTTTATATTCCTCGTCAACTCGGAATCCATCCACCCAATTCAGATTGATCTTCGAGGGCGTGGTCATCGAAATCTTCTTCACCGCATAATGTCCATCCTGAGTAATGTAAAGATGTCCGGTAAAACCATAGCTCTCACAGTTGACAGGAATAAAGGAAAGGCTGGTACAAGGCTCACCATCGATATGCACGGTATCTTCAATGTAATATCTGTAATAGCCGACCGCCATTGCGGATGACAGAGGACTGACAAAACGATTAAGGAGAATGGGAATATCATTGTCGAACACGTTCACCGGCTTGAATATCTCATCCAGATTAGCGGTAATGGTGCCTTCGTTATCCATAGTGTCGTCAACTCCCTGCATTCGCTTGCCCTTAACAATCGTTTTCTCACTCTTCGGCTTTCTCCGGTAATAGTAATCGGAAAGATTCTCTCGTACGGAAAGCGTCAGGATCGGTTTGTGGTCGAAGACGGAAGTATCCGTGTAATCCTTGAGGAAACGGAACTTCCGATAGAACTTCTTGTCATAATCGGGATGAAAATCCTGCAACGACAAGGTAAGCTTCTCATAGATCTCAGCTCTATACTGATCATGGGATTCGATGCGGTTATCGTTTTTATGATCGATCACGTTCTGAATAAGTTCCACCGCAGGATTGTTCTTGCGATGGTATTTCTGTTTCCCGGCCTTGACGACCACTTCGCCCAAAGCATATTCTATCGGAGAAAGCGAACAGATCAGATTCTCATTCTTCCGTCCATTGCGCAGATTGTATTTGCGAGGAACGTAGGTAAGTGCCGACACACATAGACAATGATAACCTTGACTGTTCTGCAACGTAAACTTACCATTCATATCGGTCACCGCACCGATTGTCGAACCATCGAAATAGACAGACACCGACGGCAACGGTTCTTTTGAAAGAGAATCACGTACAATTCCGGAGACCGTTATAACATCTTGCCCCATCACTTGAATACAACAAACCAATAACAGGGGGATAAGCAAAAGAAGGACTTTCATAGATTTTATAGAATAGATTTTATAATGTACACTGCTTGGCTTTCTTCATCCAGGAAGGCAGAATCGAAAAGCCAACGAACAAATAGATGTAATAAGTCAGGATCCGCCAGAAACAAGTGATGAACAAAATCTCGCCTGCTGAGACCGACAGATCGGAGTAATATTGTGTAAAGAGATATTCGCTCACGCCACTTCCTCCAGGTGTGGGCGCTATCATCATCACGATCCAGAGGACAAGCTGACGGCATAATACCAGCAGCTGTTTTCCGGAAGGAATGAAGGGCATAAACAAGACGCAGGCCACGGCATAGCGCGACAACCATCCCCAAACCGTCAGAGCAAAGACTTTGATCCAGAAATAGAACGACTGACTTTTCATCTCTGTTCCACTTACGGCAAGATCCTCTGTGAAATGCTGTGCAGCCGATTCATATCTGTGCAGCAAAGGCAGCTTGACCAGCTTCATCAGAATCTTCTGAATCAGGTCAGGTCTCTTGAACAACGCCACATAAAGCAAACCGACATATAACACGATCAAGATATAGACGGAAGCAAAAGCATAGCGCAGACCTGAAGACAAACCCATTGGCAGATTGAACAGTTCACTAGACGGGAACAACATCAGACAGACCGGCGTGACTAAGACAAACAACAACTCATCCAAAAAGAGCGTGGATATCATCACGGCCACGCCACGTCCCACAGTTATGCCTTCGCGATAGAGATATGCCATGATCAGTGCCGAACCACCCACTGCCGACGGCGTGACAGCCGAAGTGAATTCGCAGAGA
>CAZIVE010000219.1:0-2321 GCA_964542435.1 uncultured Parabacteroides sp. | reverse complement strand
ACCCCGCGTTGGCGGGCGCAAGCGACCGACTACGTGGGGACTCTGCACGACAGACAATCCAACCTCGACAGAGGTTCCATTCTTCCCCGGTCTTATCTTTATTATCTCTTTCTCATGAGAATTCATTACTTTTGTCTTCTGAAAAATTGATATTTAATCTACATTCTTATGAAAAAGCTTTTGTTTTCTATCGTGATGATTTTTCTCTCGATGCCGACAACATGGAGTTGCTTGAAGAATGATCCTGCGTCACCTGCCAATGGGAAGGGAACTACACAGAATAATGAAACTGCATCGATGTATGCCAATATGCCTGCCGCGGACAAGACGGGGATGTCGAGTGATGCGTTTGCCCTGGCTGCCAAGTTATCCATCGGATGGAATCTGGGCAACTCCCTCGAGGCTTACGACGACGGCACGGATCCCACAGCCAGCGAGACGTCGTGGCGCAATCCTATAACCACCAAAGAGATGATCGACTCCGTTGCAGCTGCCGGTTTCAAGACGGTGCGTATTCCCGTGCGCTGGTATCCGCACATGACGGAGCAGGGCGATACGATCCATATCGATGCCAAATGGCTGGCCCGCGTGAAAGAGGTCGTTCAGTATTGCCTCAACGACGGATTGTATGTCATCATCAATACGCATCATGAGCTGTGGCTGGAGAACCATCCTTTCTATGCCGACTCCGCTTCAATCTATCAGCGTGAACGCAAGCTGTGGACTCAGATCGCGACGGTCTTCCGCAACTACGACGAGCATCTGCTCTTTGCCGGCACCAACGAGGTGCATCTTTCCGGCACGAACGCTCCCGGATCTCCTGAGAACTATGCCGTTCAGAATGGCTACAATCAGATCTTCGTGAACACGGTGCGTGCCACGGGCGGAAAGAATGCCTATCGCAATCTGATCGTTCAGACCTATCGCGCCGATGCCAACTGGGGCACGGATCCTTTCAAGATCCCGACCGACGTGACGCCGAACCGTATGATGATCGAGGTGCATTATTATGACCCCTGGAATTATTGTGGCATGGATAGTACGAAGTTTTGGGGAGCACCTTATAAAGCCAAAGGCGTCGATAAAGACGGCCAGGAGGCAGATATGGAAAAATGCTTCGCGAAGCTGAAGACGCTTTACGTGGATAAGGGTTATCCGGTGATCATGGGTGAATACGGCGTGGTTCGTCATTCTGCGCCTTCGGCCCGTCTCAGCGGTGCAGTCCGGGCTTCCCGTGCGTACTATCTCGGAACGCTTGTCCAGAAGGCTCTCAGCAAGGGAATCATCCCGTTCTTCTGGGACAACGGATATGCCGGAATAGGAGAGGATCAGTTTGCCCTCTTCAACCGTCGCGATCACATGAAGCAGGTGGATGCTTCCGCTATTGCAGCCATCATGAAGAGCGTGAAAACGAATAAAGTGAAATATAGAAACAGATAAAAACGGAAGTTATGATCGAGACAATGAGACAGAGACGAAGCATTCGTCGTTATGCCGATAAAGAGATTTCGGAACAGTTGCTGAATGAGTTGCTGGAGGTTGCCATGCGCGCCTCCAACACGGGCAACATGCAGCTTTACAGTGTGGTCGTCACGCGCGACGCCGCCATGAAGGAGAAGCTGTCGCCCGCCCATTTCAATCAGCCGATGATCAAAGGGGCGCCTGTCGTGCTGACCGTCTGCGCCGATGCCAACCGTTTTGTGAAATGGGCCGATCAGCGCCGGGCGAAAGCCGGGTTCAATAACTTCGAGACCTTCACAGCTGCCTTCATCGATGCGGTCATCTTCGCCGAAGCTTTTGCCGAAGCAGCCGAAGAGCGCGGTCTCGGTCTCTGCTATCTCGGTACCACGACCTACAATGCCGGTCCGATTGTCGAAGCCCTGCATCTCCCGAAACTGGTGGTTCCCGTCGTCACGCTGACCGTCGGTTACCCCGACGAACAGCCCGCGCAGTCCGAGCGTCTGCCTCTGTCTGCCATTGTCCACAACGAGACCTACCGTGATTATACGCCGCAGTCCATCGACACCCTCTATCACGACAAAGAGGCGTTACCCGCCAACATTCAGTTCGTGAAGGAGAACAATAAGGAGACGCTCGCCCAGGTCTTCACCGACGTCCGTTACACCAAGGTGAACAACGAGTATTTCTCCGAAGAATTCAAGAAGGTATTAAAGGAACAAGGCTTCGATCGGTAGAGATACGTTGATTGTCGCATCGTCGGCATTGTCGCGACAGGTGGCAAGGCTGCGCCATGCCGGATTTCGTGTGTGGGTATGTATTTCTACAGATAGTCGCAAGGCTGCGCCATGCGGTGTTTTGCC
>CAZIVE010000218.1:0-2362 GCA_964542435.1 uncultured Parabacteroides sp. | reverse complement strand
GGGTCCTTCAAGAGCTTAATGAATTTGACAATGATGAAGAGTACCAGATGATCTGCCCTGAATGTGAGGCGGTCATGTATGAAAAGAGAAAGATGAAGAAACATAATTGATCACCGTTACAGCAAACATGTTTTCATAGTGCAATACAGGATCACCTCCCGGTGACCCTGTATTTTGATATTTACCTCTGATGCATAGAAATTCTTATAAGACAATCAAGTAGGTGAATGAGGAAAGATTTCTTTCCTCATTCATTATCCCTCTCACACCACCGGAGAAGCCGTTCGGCGTCCGGCGGTTCAAAGTTCCAAACTTAGTATCTGAAATGAATGTTTTACTACATAGTGGTCTGTTAAACATAGCAGACCACTTCTTTTTAAGATGTCGTTTGTAATCAGACTGCCTAGCCATCTCGCCGTTCTTGCCAAACTTTTCCTAGTATTGGCATTTTGCCAACAGTAATGTAATGGCATTCCTAAACGATATAGGTGATTGGCTCTGTTTCTGACAGTTTTCCATTGCTTCCAATAAATCATTCGAATATGTTTTCTAATCCACGAATCAAGTTTCATCATGACCGTTTTCATATCACATATCCTAAAGTAATTTATCCATCCTCTTGTCACTTCATTTATCTTCTTGATTCGGTATTCCATTGCTACTCCCCAATTTCTTCTCAGTAAAGGTACTAGTTTATACTTCAGCTTATTTACTGATTTGAGGTGTGGCTTTGGTCTCCATTGATTCTCTTTAAAGTAAAATGAATGTCCTAAATATTTGATATCGTTAGGTCTGGTCACTTTCGTTTTGGCTACATTCACCTGCACTCTCAGGTGCTCTTCTAACCACTTCGTTATACTAGCCATTACACGATTCGCTGCCATTTCACTTTTTACGCAGATAATGCAGTCATCCGCGTATCGTGTGAAATGCAGTTCTCTACTTTCCAATTCTTTATCAAATTCATTTAGGTAGATGTTTGCTAACAATGGACTTATTGGTGAACCTTGTGCAGTTCCTACTTTTGTTTCTACGAACGCTCCTTCTACTAATACTCCGCTTTGAAGGAATCTTCTCACTAGTGATTCTACGTCTGGGTCTTTTATTACCTTATGTACAAGTATCATGAGGATATCCTGATTTACGTTATCAAAGAATTTTGATAAGTCTAAATCTACTATCCAATCATATCCGTCATTCATGTACTCCAACGCCTTCATGATTGCTTGTTCGGCTCTCCTTCCGGGTCTGAATCCATAGCTACTATTCGAAAACTCATTTTCGAAGATAGGCGTTAGTACTTGGCATGTTGCTTGTTCTATCCATCTATCTTTTACTGCTGGAACTCCTAGGTCTCTTTTACTTCCATCTTCCTTTGGTATCTGCACTCGTCTTACTGGTAATGGTCTATATCTTCTTTTTCTTATTGCTTCACACATGTCTGCTTTGTTCGCTTCCATGTATTCTGGCAATCGCACTACCGGCATTCTATCTACTCCTGCCGACCCTTTGTTGCTCATTACTTTTCTTTTCGCTTCCTCTAAGTTCTCTTCACTTAGTATCCGCTCCATCATTTCAGTTGCCATGTTCTGCTTTTCCTTTCCATCGCTGATTGAGTTTCCTAGCCCTCACGACTTTATGTCGACCACAGACTATTCTGTGAAACTCATTTTACATCTATGAATCTCAAAGCTGGTTCTTTGTTCTGCCCTTCGCTCCATTCCCATTACGAAACTTCTTCACTACTACGGCGTCTGCTGACTTCTTATCGTTCGTTGTTACTACGCTTTTTCTGCGTGACGTTCTTCACCTCGATTCTGCGCCGATAAGACCTCCCTGAAGAAGGTGCGATAACTTTCCTCTCATCTAGCCTCTAGATTTACTTGTCCATTCAGTAACCCGACTTCTCTGTGTTTTGCCAGATTGTCTCTTTGAACCAGCCTTATATCTAGTTTCTGTTCGTAAGCCCGAGATTTTGCCCATGACCTTCTTTGGTCATATCCGGCTTCCTTCAGTAAGCACCTCACGATACTTGCCTTGCCTTTGGCTACCGCTTCTATTTCTTTTGTTACTTTCCGCGGAGCAGACTTTCACTGCTAAGTTATCACCCATGTCAGGTGTACAAAAAGGCCGAGAAATATATTCTCAGCCAGTCCAATCCTATTGTAAAAATAATTAAATCACATTAAATGTTCATTTTTGCTTCGTGAGGTCCCTTGCCAGGTGCATCTCCTCTGGTAATGACTGTCTCATAGCCAATGGACTTCATTCTTCCTGACATACACAGACTGCACTGTGCCGCATCTTCCCCTGTACAGATCTTATTGTTGTACAGAAGATATTTGCCGCGGACATCTTTTGG
>CAZIVE010000217.1:0-2414 GCA_964542435.1 uncultured Parabacteroides sp. | reverse complement strand
CGATCATCTTGTTGCGGTACATGGCCGCACGCGTCTCGTTGAGGTTCTTGATCAGCTGGCCGCTCAGATAATATTCACCTGTGTCGTAGGTATCCAAAATACCGAGGATGTTCAGCAGTGTGGATTTTCCGGAACCGGATGCACCCATGATGGAAACCATCTCGCCCTCTTCAATCGAGAGATCGATGCCTTTGAGTACATGCAGCGGTGCCCCGTTGAAGTACGTCTTGTTTATGCCTTTCAGCTCTATGATCATATGCGTATTTTGTTTAATCTATTAGACGTAAGATGCCGTTAACAAGTTACACTTTCATTCACTTATTTTTATGGACACAAATGTATGCTAAACTATGTTACCTTGTATTACATAATACTATTATTTAATACATATTAACTATGGGCAGATTTTTCGTCTTTGCTGACGAATTCTTTTTCGTTTCTCTTTTCGCAAGCTAAGATACATGAAATTTTTACTTCTCAACTCTTTTCTTTGTTATCGCGAAAAAAGGGAGGTGTGAACGAAAGTTTGGGTTAGATTTTAACAATGGATCTCCGTCTTGGAACAAAGAAAGGACGCTCTCCTTTGCAGGTAAAGCGTCCCTTCACAACAGATATAGATCACGAAACAACTATAATCGTATCTTCCATGCCTTATCACCGATGCGGATGATGAACACACCTTGACCGAGATAGAACTGTTGATCGCCGGCTTCCGATCGGATGATGTTCTGTTTCCCGTCCAAGCTGATGATAGATGCCTTGACTGCTTGCGGTGCGCTGATGTGGAGAACGCCGCGGCTTCCCCAGATTTTTACATCATTGGCGAAAGCGATTTCATTGGCAACCGGGCTGCATGAATCGACGGTGACAGTGATATCGTCATTGACTGAAGAGAGAACCATGTAATAGTCGTTCTTTTCATCGGGCGTGAGTTTGACAGTCTTGTTCGCATTTTTGTAATAGGCACTTACCGTGGCAATCTGAATCACCTTCTTCTGCTTGTCGAGCAGACGGAACGAATAGGTCTGATCCTTCGAGAATTTGACGACTTGGTCTTTGCCCTGTTCGCCCCCTTCGAAATAGCCTTTGTCGAATGCCTTCAATGTGATCATTCCGATGGTCGCCGTATCGCTGGCTACGATGCAGGAATCCACGGTGACCGTGATCTCGTCGTTGACATGATTGAGAACCATGTAATATTCGTTGGTTGCATCCGGAGTAAGTTTGTCTGTACGATTAGCTCCCTTGTAGTAAGCAGAGACAGTCGCTGTGCGGATGATAGTTCCCGTCTTGTCCATAAGGCGGAATTTCAGAGCTTGATCCTTCGTGTAGCTGACTGTGACATCCTTGCCCTTTTCGGCACCTTCGTAGTATCCTTTGCTAAATGCTTTGAAAGTGACGGTTCCGATTACGGGATCGGAAGTTACGGTTCCGTAGGCTGTCAATGTGGTCATACTGGTCTCTTCGTCGTTAATGTTGCTGATGAGGCAGCGATAATCGCCCATATTGTCCACCTCAATGGAGTCAATGATCTGCTTGGCTGCACGAAGAGCCGCACTCTTCAACGGATAGCTCTTGGCGGTGATACTTTCATACGTGCCGGATGTAGCATTGTATTTCTGCCATTCAAAGTAAAGGACGCCGCCGGATGCTGTGACAGGCACATTCATTTGGTGTTTCGATACGGCGATCTTTCCGATCTCCATAGGCGTCTTGCCTTCGTCAATCTTGGTAATCTTACCGTCTAAGTTGCTCAGCTGGCCGTTGTTCTTGATGATTCCCTGATAGGTGCTGCCTTCGTCGATGGAAATTGTAGTTACCCCTTCGTTATCGAACGTGTCGAATTCAACGCTTCCGCTAAATGACATATCCAATCCCTTCTCCGTCTTGTTGAGGCTTCGGAGTCCGGCCGTCTTGTAGTATTTGGAGAAGTTGTTTTCGATGATGATGTTCTTCTTTACGGAGACATCCTGCAGTTTCAGCTTGGTGACTTCCGGCAAGATATCGATGCTGGTCGGTTTGGTGCCACGGATGATGTTGCCTTTATACGTCAGCGTTCCATTACCGATGTTCATCTCGTCGTCATTCTTCAGGACAATGTCGTTGGTGTTGGTGGAAGCATTGGCATCGCCTTCCACGAGGATCGTTCCAACGCCCTCTTTGTAGCCTTCCCAGCCGACAAACTTCGACTCGCCAAGTGTCCATTGTGCGTTTCTATAAGCTTCGATAGCCGCAGCTGTAGGCACGTAAAGCACGGCTTGTGCGGGCAAGAAGGTATCTGTGGAAAAATACCAATTGCAGGGCTGTTCACTTTTCACCGTTACCGATGTAAGAGAAGGAACCTTCAATGCATACTGATCGATGAACGTGACCGTGGCAGGAATCGTCAGAGATTGGAAATCCGAATGGCTGAA
>CAZIVE010000216.1:0-2456 GCA_964542435.1 uncultured Parabacteroides sp. | reverse complement strand
ACGAACGTGGCATCACTGTATTCGTCACTACGCACTATATGGATGAGGCTGAATATTGCAACCGCATCTCCATCATGGTCAGCGGAAGAATCGAAGCACTCGGTTCACCGGAAGAACTGAGACACCAATATCAAGTGGATTCCATCGAGACGGTCTTCACGAGACTGGCTCGCGGCGGCGAGAAGCCGGAAGAGAAAGGAGGTGCGCAATGAAACATATCAGTTTTGTATGGAAAGAGATCTTGCATATTCTTCGCGACCGCCGTACGATGCTGATCCTGTTCGCCATGCCGGTTGTAGAGATGTTATTGTTCGGATTTGCCATCTCGATGGAAGTGAAGAACGTGCGTGTGGGAATTCTCAACGGAGCTTCGGGACAAGTAGAGCGCAGCGTCATGCAACAGATCGAAGCCAGTGAATATTTCAATATAACGAAACAATATGACTCCCGCGAGCAGATGGAAAGTGACTTCCGGAAGAACCGCATCGATCTGGTGGTGGCCTTTTCGCCCAACTTTGAGAATGATCTGAAAACAGGTGGAGATGCTCAGGTGCAGCTCATCACCGACGCCACGATTCCTAACATCGCCAATATGCAGGTGGAATATGCCCGCAACATCATACTTAGTTCTGTGAGCCGGCAACGTGCTGCCGATCCGACCATCTCCACCGTCACGAACACCGTGACGCCCGACATACAGCTGCTGTATAACCCAATGATGAAAAGTTCGTATAATTTTGTTCCGGGCGTGCTTGGAATGGTGCTGATGCTGATCTGTGCCATGATGACCTCCATCAGCATCGTGCGGGAAAAGGAGAACGGCACGATGGAGGTGCTGCTTGTCTCTCCGGTCAGACCGATCCGTATCATCCTGGCGAAGATGGTGCCGTACCTATTGCTGTCGATATTGGTGATGATCAGTATCCTGCTGCTTTCGGTGTTCGTGTTGGATGTGCCGATCGCGGGAAGTTTGACGGCGATCGTGGGCTTGACGACGCTCTTCATCATCTCCACGCTTTCGCTGGGGCTGCTGATCTCCACATTGGCCGATACGCAGATGGTGGCCATGTTCATCAGCGCCGCAGGACTGATGCTGCCTGTCATGTTACTTTCGGGAATGATTTTCCCCATCGAAAACATGCCGCTGATTCTGCAATGGATATCTTACATCGTCCCTGCGCGATGGTACATCTCCGCAATTCGCAAACTGATGATCGAAGGCTTGCCGCTGATCTATGTTTGGAAAGAGTTGTCCATTCTGTTAGCCATGACGCTTTTCTTTATCGTTGTCAGTCTTAAAAATTTCAAGGAACGCTTATGATTGCCAAATATCTCATAGAAAAAGAGTTTAAGAGTCTTTTCCGCAATAAGATGTTATTGCGGATGCTGATCGCTTGGCCCATCTTGATGCTGCTGCTTTTACCGTATGCTGCCAATCAGGATGTGAAGGGAATCCGTCTGTGTGTGGTTGATAACGACCATTCCACCACTTCCGTCCGTTTGATCAACCGCGCCGCGGCCAACGAACGGTTCAAACTGACAGATGTCGTTACCTCCCGCGAAGCGGCTTTGCTTACTATCGAAAAGGATCAGTCTGACGCCATCCTCGAAATCCCGCGCCATTTTGAAAAGGATATGACGCTGAACCACGCAGCACATGTCGGCATTACCGTCAACACCGTCAATGGATCGAAGGGCGGTTTGGCCTCGGCTTATCTCACACAGATCCTCAATTCCGATCTGAACATCGATGGGTTGACACACATCATCTATCTTTACAATCCACATCTCGACTATAAGATTTATATGGTGCCCGTGGTTTTTGCCATGCTGCTCACCATACTTTGCGGATTGCTTCCGGCCATCGACATCGTGAGTGAAAAGGAAAAGGGCACCATTGAGCAGATCAACGTTACTCCTGTGAGCCGTCTGACCTTTGTCTTTGCCAAGCTGGTACCCTTCTGGACCATCGGAATATCGCTGTTGATCGTAGCGCTGTTTATCGCCCGACTGTTTTATGGAATATGGCCCGCAGGCAGCATCTTGACGCTCTTTGGCTATTCGCTGGTGTACATCTTGCTCGTCTCCGGTCTCGGCATCGTAATCTCGAACTATTCCGATACCTTGCAGCAGAGCCTGTTCGTGATGTTCTTCTTCATGTTGATATTTATCTTGATGAGCGGCTTTTTCTCGCCGGTGGCCAGCATGCCGGATTGGGCGCAATGGATGGATACTTTCAATCCGCTCTATTATTTTGCCATTGTTCTTCGCAGCCTTTTCCTCAAAGGAAGTCATTTTGTGGATATGCTCCCGCAGTTCTTCGCTCTGCTTTTCTTCGCCGTCGCCTTTAATCTGTGGGCTGTCATGAGCTATAAGAAAAACGGATGATGAAAAATACCCTAAACGGATTCCGAAAATGCCTCCGCTGGGAAAAAGTGCCTCAAACGGATTCCGAA
>CAZIVE010000215.1:0-2466 GCA_964542435.1 uncultured Parabacteroides sp. | reverse complement strand
CGGCAAATGTGAAGATGAACTATCACTTGGCCAAGGATAAGATTATAAAATATATGAATTCAAACGTTTAAGATATGAATCCGGATTTTGATTTTGACAAGGTTGGCAAACGGATGCCGTACAAAGTTCCTGATGACTTCTTCTCAAAGATGGAGAAAGATATCTGGAAAGAGGTTTCCGGCAAGATGCCTGAGAAAAGGGCCGATGAACAGGCAATCGTCGTAAGACACAAGTTCTCTTATAGGCGATTTACACTTAGAGTTCTGACCGCATTAGCAGCTGCTGTAGCCCTATTTTTTGTAATCAACACTTTTATCACCAAGAATCATACGAACGGTGCAGACATTGAGCAGGCTTTTGGGAACCTCAGTCAGGATGATCAGGCTTATCTGCTCGAAGTCTATCAGGAAGATATTTTTTTAAATCAGTAAAATAAATAAGAAGTCATGAAAAGTATATGGAACGTATTTTTATTAGCTGTCATCATCGTAACTAGTTGCGGCGCAATCCACGGACAGAACAATAACAACAACCGGCAACGTATCTCGCGTGAGCAGCTGGCAGGGATTCAAGCAAAGGAGATTGCAGAAGAAATGGCCATGGACGATGCAACCCGCCAAAAATTCATCGATACTTACGATCGGTATCAAAAAGAAATATGGGCACTCAGCCCGAAACTTGGGAAACAAAGAGGCCGAGACAATTTCGAGAGATCAGACGCAGAATCGGAACAGCTGATCAAAGATCGCTTTGCGCGTAGCCAGCAGATTTTAGCTATTCGACAGAAATATTATGCTGAATACAGTAAATTTTTAACGCAAAGACAGATAGAACGTGTTTACGAATTGGAGAAACAGATCAAACAGCGTTTGGTCAAAAGAGGTATGAGAAAAAATAATCGTTCATTTTTAAAGAATAATCGTATGAGAATGTAAGGCAGATGTTGACTCTTCAAGCGCTTCATCTGATTAAAGTAAAAACACAGCTTGATTCTCTCATCGATGCAATGATGAAGAAACTGATTAATCGATGAAATCGATGACGACAATCAGCTGACTAATGATGTGTGTATTTTTAGCAGCCCTGCGTGAAACGTTCAAACGCGAAGCGCGGGGCTGCTTTTATTGATATGCTATGCTTCTTTCCTCAAAAAGACGAATGACCGGTTTCTCCTTTAAACTTCTCAGCTCCTATTGCTGATCGTCTTCGTAATCCTGGAAAAGGAAGTCGTTATAAGGGAAGCGGGTAATGTGGATCTGTTTGATACGTTCGTAGAGCAGGGAACGGAAGGCATCAAGGTTCGTGCGTTCTTTCGCTGAAATGAAGATGCAATTGTCTTGCAGGCGGTTCATCCACGTGTCCTTTAACTCCTCAAGAGGAATATTTTCCTTGGTACGAGGCGTCAGATCATCCGCATCTTTGGGGATAAAACTGAAGGCGTCGATCTTATTGAAGACCATGATCATCGGCTTCGGAGTTTTATCGATTTCATTCAACGTACGATTGACCACTTCGATCTGCTCCTCAAACTGCGGATGAGAGATATCGACGACGTGGAGCAACAAGTCGGCTTCGCGTACCTCATCAAGGGTGGATTTGAACGATTCGATGAGCTGTGTGGGCAGTTTGCGAATAAAACCAACGGTATCGGAAAGGAGGAATGGCAGATTGCCGATGATCACCTTACGAACCGTTGTGTCGAGCGTGGCAAAAAGTTTGTTTTCGGCAAAGACATCACTCTTGCTCAACATATTCATGATGGTGCTTTTACCGGCATTTGTATAGCCTACGAGCGCCACGCGTACCATCTTGCCACGGTTCTGACGCTGCACGTTCTTCTGCTTGTCAATGTCCTGCAGTTCGCGTTTCAGGCGTGCAATGCGATCCTGCACGATACGTTTATCGGTCTCGAGCTGTTTCTCGCCCGGTCCACGCATTCCAACACCGCCACGCTGGCGTTCGAGGTGAGTCCAAAGTCCGGTAAGACGCGGCAGCATGTACTGATACTGCGCCAATTCGACTTGCGTCTTTGCATTGGCCGTCTGCGCACGGCTGGCGAAGATGTCGAGGATGAGACTCGTGCGGTCGAGAATCTTCACCTGAAGCTCCTGCTCGATGTTGCGAATCTGTTTGGCTGAAAGTTCGTCATCGAATATGGCAAGACCGATGTCGTTCTCTTTATCTGCGACATATTCCTTAATCTCCTGCAGTTTCCCGGTTCCCACGAATGTGACGGAGTTAGGCATGTCGAGTTTCTGATAAAAACGTTTCACAGAGACTGCGCCTGCCGTTTCGGCCAGGAACTCCAGCTCGTCAAGGTACTCTTTTTCCACGCGTTCGTTTTGCTCCGGCGTAATCAGTCCCACCAAAATAGCCCTTTCTGTGCGGGCCTCCGAAATGACAAATTCTTTCATACTGCAAACTTACATAAAAGATGGAAATGTGATTGAAATAATATTTCGGAAA
>CAZIVE010000214.1:0-2579 GCA_964542435.1 uncultured Parabacteroides sp. | reverse complement strand
ACGGAAGTATGGTAAGGATGAGTTCGAAAGGCTGGTGGCTACTGCACTGGACGGTACTGAATTTCAAATCCGCTATACTATCGGGAAAAATAATAATGAGAATTTAGCAGGAAAAGTTAAAACTGTGTCGAATTTAATACCATTCCTTATTGAGAGTAAAAATGCCATTGCCAGAGCTGGTTATGTGCGGCTAATCGCGCAACTGCTCACGATAGATGAAGAATTAATCAACGGAGAGTACCGGAGAGCGGCAGGTAAAAATAAAAATGCCGAGGTTGCAGCATTTCCGGCACATAATTTCCGGGAACAGCAAACCCTGATGGCCTGGGAACAGGCGGAAAGGAAACTTTTAGGTGTCTTCATCCATGTTTCAGCTTTACTACCTGAGTATCAAGATGAAATTATCCGGATTGGTTTTGTAAATCCTGCACGGCAGTCTATCTTTACAACCCTGCAATCCTTAGTTGGCAAGTCACAGCAAGAAATTGCCAGTGAGCTTTTCACCAGTGAGGATGAAGGTGTGAAGCAGGAAGTAGCGTTAATCCTGACAGATGATGTGGAAAATGAGGCTACCCCTGAACGTGCCGGTATCATGGCGCGTGATTGTCTTAAGCAGATGGAGAAAAATAAGCTGGAAAAAGTGTTTGAAGAACATAGCAGGCAGGCAGATGCTTATGAAAGAGCCGGCGATCCCAGGTTCATGGAAGAACTGCAGAAGAGCCAGGCTATTAAGGATAAGATAAAGAGGCTTTATGGTGACGACTAAACAGGCTAAGACAAAAAAAGTGCATATAGCGCCTAAAAAGACCCTGCGTTCTCCCCGTACAACTACCGAGGCAACTGCCACTAAACTGGTCAAAGATACTTCGGTGTTACGTATGCAGGAAGAGGCAGCTGCACGGGAAGCTGTTGCCGAGGAACTTGTTCAGGAGAAACCTGAAGCAGCTGTTTCTATGCCTAAAAAAGTAGTCACGGGGCAACATCTGCCCGATAAAAAAACTAAAATTAAGTCTAAGGTTAAAGATAAGGGAACAATGACTAAAACAAAGAAAACCACACCGGTTGTGAAAGAAGAACAAAATAAGAAGCAGCAGGTTCATACCACCGCGGCAAAAATTGCTTCTAAGACAGACAAGGATGTTAAGAGCAAAGCTGCTGCAACTGCCTCAAAAAAGGCGGCACCTGTAGCTAAGAAAAACACTGCGTCTAAGAAGACTCCTAAAAAAGCCCCGAAAGCGGAGACTACTGCTGCCGTTACTACAGATGAAACTGCAGAGAACACTGAGGCTACGGTGCTTACACCGGAGCGTCTGGCAGAGTTTGATGCCAAAGCTAAGGCCAATGGCGGCTCACTTTCTTTCTCAGAGATTAATGACATCCTGCAGTCAGACGAAAATTCTGTGGAAATTATCGAAGCTGTCTATGCTTATGCCGCAAAAAAGAATTATGCCATCCTGGATGATACAGAAGAAGATGTGCCGCCTGTCGATGATGATGGCGAGGGCAAAGATGCTGAAAACATCACGGAAGCTGATTTAAATGCGGTCGCAGTTCCGGACGGTATTAACATTGATGATCCGGTCCGGATGTATCTGAAAGAAATTGGCAGGGTGCCTCTTTTACAGAGTGACGACGAGATTAAGCTGGCTAAGCGCATGGATAAAGGCCGTCAGGCCGAAAGAATCCTGGACGGCAAGCGTAAGCAGTTTGAGAAGCCTCTGGCCACCACCAAGGATAAATTACCTGCGGTGATGAAGAAATTAGAACACTATCTGACCCTGGAGCAAAATGCTAATCAGGCCCGTCAGATTTCTCATGTCTTTCAGTTAGTTTCCCAGCAGGCTAAGACGAAACAACATTATACTGCTGCACAATATGGAGAATTGATCAGGGACCTGACCAAGGCTGAAAAAATCCGTCTTTTAGCTTTGCTGGAAGAGGACAAGATCAGCGGTGAAGGTTTCAATAAGGCGGTCAGCGATTTAGGTCCGGAAAGCAGCGAGAAAGAAACCTCTTATTTGTATGAGATTGCCGGATTGTGCGAAATCCTGAAAACACGCTTGGAAAAGTCTAAATCCGATAGCTTGAAAGCTGAGTTCACCCAGGTTGAAAAAACGTTTAAGGCTATTTTAACAACCTCTGTACGTCTGGGAGATGAAGCTAAAAAAGCGCTTTCGGAAGCCAACCTGCGTCTGGTGGTTAGTATCGCTAAACGGTATGTGGGCAGGGGGATGTTGTTCCTGGATTTAATTCAGGAAGGTAATCTGGGCCTGATTAAAGCCGTAGAGAAATTTGATTATATCAAAGGTTTTAAGTTCAGCACGTATGCTACCTGGTGGATCAGACAGGCTATTACCAGAGCTATTGCGGATCAGGCCAGGACCATCAGGATACCCGTGCACATGGTAGAGACGATTAACAAGCTGATCCGGGTTTCCCGCCAGCTTTTACAAGAATTAGGCCGTGAACCGACCCCGAAAGAAATTGCCAAAGCCATGGATACCAGTGAAGACAGGGTACGGGAAATCATGAAGATTGCCCAGGAACTTGTGTCTCTGGAAACTCCTATCGGTGAAGAA
>CAZIVE010000213.1:0-2620 GCA_964542435.1 uncultured Parabacteroides sp. | reverse complement strand
AATTAAAAACACAACGAGAAGATGGCTGCCTGTGAAGGTGGCCATCTTCATTTTTATGTTACAGGGAATCTTGCCATGCACTTTGTATGACCTTTCGCTACTCTAGCTTAAAGAAGATTGTTCTCCCTGCGAAATGATGTTGCCGCAAGCCATAGCTGCGAAGCAGTGATATTTGAAGATCTCATTTGTTATCTTCTTTATATTGTCTTCTAGAGTTTGCAATAACTTGGGGATTTCGACAACGGGAACTCCGTTGTCAAAATCGGGAAAAAGGCTCTCGTTTGTATTGATTTTGCCTCTTTTTGATCAAATATTATGGATTTTGACAACGGAGATGCCGTTGTCAAAATTCGGAGGTTTATTTCATGATATCTTTAACAGTTGGTTTAGCTATACGTTTGAGCTTCTTCAAGTCACCATTTAGAGATCAAGAGATGCAATCAGCATTTTGTGTCAAAATGTATGCAAGTATGAGCTTGAAACCTGTACCATTCAGAGCATATAGAATATTGCTTTTTTGATAAAAAAGTATAGGAAGATGCATTTGCCTGATAAATACGATTTATAATTGCTTCTAATAATATGATTGAGCTTTTATATCTATATATATGTATTTTGATGCATCCTTATCTTTTCTCCGCTCATTATTTTAAGTTCCCTATCGATTGAATCAAGCGACCTATGAACTAATTCATTGGACCTTTTTGGATGGTCTGTCGAAAACTTCTGTTGCATTATCACGGCATTTGCCTTAAATTTGCATGAGAAATTGAATCATAAATTTATATACATCGATATTATGGATGACGATAAGAAAAAAGAGTTCCAGATCTCTATTGAAGTACCTGACGAAGTAGCTAACGGCGTTTATGCCAATTTGTCTGCCATATCTAATTCAGCAACTGAATTTGTACTTGATTTTATTCAACTATTGCCTGGACAGTCGAAGGCGAAAGTGAAGACGCGTATTGTGATGTCTCCAGAGACTGCTCATGGACTTTACAATGCTTTGGGAAAGAATCTTTCGCAATATGACGAAGCCAGAAGAGCTGCAGTAGGTGGAACCGCACGTTTCGACCAGTTTTATCCAACTGCCGACGGAAAGAATGGCCAAGCTTGACGCTCAGACAGTCGTTACGGAACAGGCGTTTGACTATGAAGTAGATCGTTTTGCCGATCTTCAGATCCTGCGTTATCAAGTGCCAGGGTTTGAGAGGCTGCCGCTGAAACGTAAACTGCTGCTTTATCATCTTTCTGAAGCCGCTCTTGCCGGTCGCGATATTTTGTTCGACCAGCACGGTTTTTATAACCTGCTTCTTCGTCGTTTGCTTGAAGCTATATACATCTATTATATAGGCGATCGGCAGAGTGCATCGTTCAGAGCCTTGGAAACCTATCTCAAAAGGGTGTGGTTTGCCAGCGGTATTCATCATCATTATGCAGAAGATAAGTTTGTGCCAGAGTTCAGTGCAGAGTACTTGAAATCGTGTGTGATGTCTCTGGATCCGAAGCAGATTCCCTTGCATGATCGCATGTCTGCCGGCGAACTGCTGGACTTGATTGTCCCCATTCTCTTTGATTCGAAGGTCATGCCTAAAAGAACCGACCAAAGTGGCGACAGAGATCACGTTCAGCATTCTTCCGTTAATTTTTATGGTCCCGGTTTGTCGGAGACCGAAGTGAATCGTTTTTATGAGCAACTGAAAACGGCAGACGACGAAACGCCTGTCTCTTTTGGACTCAATAGCCGTCTGGTAAAGGAAAACGGTTCACTTAAAGAGATGGTGTGGAAAGCGGACGGCATGTATTCTGCTGCGATTGTCAAGATTGTCGAAGAACTGAAAGCAGCGGAATCGTATGCAGATGACGAAGATCAGAGAAACGTCATCGCGCAGTTGGTCTCTTTTTATCAGTCCGGTGATTTGGACGCCTTCGATCGGTATTCCATCTCTTGGGTAAAGGATACTGCTTCGAAAGATGACTTTGTAAATGGTTTCATTGAGACTTACTCGGATCCGCTGGGACGAAAGGGCAGTTGGGAATCGACCGTTTATTATGTTGATGAAGAGGCCACGAAACGAACCCGTTTGATTGCGAGCGAGGCGCAATGGTTCGAAGATCATTCACCGGTCGATCCATCGTTCCGGAAGAGTCAGGTGAAAGGAATCAGTGCGCGTGCCATCACGATGGTGATGCTTGGCGGTGATTGTTATCCGGCGACTCCTATCGGCATCAATCTTCCCAACTCCGAATGGATTCGTCGTGATTATGGATCCAAATCGGTCACGATCGAGAACATTACGGAGGCTTACGACAAAGCTTCTGCCGGGAATGGCTTTATGGAAGAGTTTATAGGAAGCGATAAAGAACGCGATCTTCTGAAGCGCTACGGATATATCACAGATAATCTTCATACGGATCTTCATGAATGTCTGGGCCATGGTTCAGGGCAACTTCTTCCAGGTGTGCAGCAGGATGCTTTGGGCGCTTATGGTTCTACGTTGGAAGAGGCGCGTGCCGATTTGTTCGGTCTCTATTATCTGGCCGATTTCAAGATGCTGCAGCTGGGACTGCTTCCGGATGCCGAGGCATACAAAGCCGGCTACTATAAATATATGAT
>CAZIVE010000212.1:0-2719 GCA_964542435.1 uncultured Parabacteroides sp. | reverse complement strand
ATCACGGACAGCCAATCTTCATTGTTAACCTTAAATCTAATACCATGAAAAACACGATGCAAATGTATACATTTTGTGTTATTCAGCATACTTTTAAGGCATAATTCTTTTCTCTTTTAAACTTATTTAGCACTTAAACATGTCTTAGAACATATTTCCTGCTGTTTTGCCCTTGAGGGAGGCTATGGCATTTTGGGAAATTTGTCGAAATCAGGCTTGCGTTTCTGAAGGAACGCATCCTTGCCCTCTTGTGCTTCGTCTGTCATGTAATAGAGCATGGTGGCGTCGCCTGCCAGTTCCTGAATTCCGGCTTGGCCGTCCAGTTCCGCATTCAATCCTGCCTTGATCATGCGGAGTGCCAGTGGACTGAGAAGCATCATCTCTTCTGACCAGGCTACATACTCATCCTCCAGCTTGTCCAAGGGGACAACCTTGTTCACGAGTCCCATTTCCAGTGCTTCCTGTGCATTGTACTTGCGGCAGAGGAACCAGATTTCGCGAGCCTTTTTTTGTCCTACGATACGCGCCAGGTAAGAAGATCCGAATCCAGCGTCGAAGCTTCCGACTCTCGGTCCTGTCTGTCCGAAGATGGCATTTTCGGATGCGATGGTCAGATCACAAACGACGTGCAGGACATGTCCGCCGCCGATAGCGAATCCGTTTACGGCTGCGATGACCGGCTTCGGAATGCTGCGAATCTGCTTCTGCACATCCAATACGCTGAGGCGGGGAATGCCATTCTTGTCGATATATCCGCCACGTCCCTTGACGTTCTGATCGCCGCCGCTGCAGAATGCCTTGTCGCCGGCACCGGTGAGGACGACGACGCGAATGTCCTGTTTCTCTCGGCAGATGTTCATGGCGTCGCCCATCTCGGCCGTTGTCGTAGGCGTGAAAGCATTGCGATACCGTTCACGGTTGATGGTGATACGTGCGATGCCGTTATAATAATCGAAGAGAATGTCTTCGTAGTCTTTCAGTTTTTTCCATTCACGATTCATAATTCAATCTATTAATTAATATACTGTTGTTTAAGTGCATGATAATAGTCTTTGAGCAGGCGGATATCTTCATCTTTATTTGTGAAGACCTCCAGAAGCATCGGCTTCTCATTCATCGGCTCAACGGATGTAAATGATGTCATGGCTTGTGTAAGTTCCTCTTCGTTGGAAGCACTGAGATAATCGAATCCGCAGCTTTCAGCCCAAGCTTTGGCTTTGGCATCGTGTTTTCCGGTGACGAAGTCTCGCGTTCTTTCAGGCATGTCGAAGCCTGGAATAGATTGGAAAATCTCACCGCCTTCGTTGTTCAGCAGCAGAATGCGAAGATTCTTTCCGGATTTAGGACTCCAAAGCGCATTCATGTCATAGAAGAAGCTCAGATCGCCGATCACCACGAAATTGATCTTCTGCGAAGCGGCGGCATATCCGACAGCTGTGGATAGTGATCCGTCTATTCCATTGGTTCCTCTGTTGCAGCACACTTCCACAGACTCAGGAATATTGTAAAGCTGTGCATATCGTACCGTGGAGCTATTGGCCAAATGCAATGCAGATTGTTGTGGAAGTGACTTGATCAACATTCCTATCGCGGCCATTTCTGAGTAGGCAAACTCCGGTTCGGGGATATTCTTCGTATTGTTTTCCCATACAAGCGGAAACTGCGTCGGTTTGTTTTCCAGCAAATAGGCAATCTTTTCCAGAAATTCAAACGGATCCATTTCGATGACCGTCGTCATGCAGCCGTAGAGATCTGCAATCTTGCCGTCGAGGGAGACGTGCCAATGTTCTTTCGGCGGATGAACGCGAAGAAAATGCTTTAATCGTTTCGATACAATATGTCCTCCATACGTAATCAAGAGATCTGGAACCATACGCTCCAGTTTGTCTTCGGGAAGAGCATAAAGCGCCGTGTCGAAATTCCGGATCGGCATTCCCGGCACGGTTTGATTGCCGAGATGTTCAGTCAGCCATACGAAATGTTTGTATATCAACTTGGAAATCTTTTTCTCAAACAGATAGATCAGATTCATCTGGCCAACAACAATCATTCGTTTGCTGTATTTGTTGAGACGTTCAATCAGCTCGGTATAACTTCTGTCATACACATTGAGTCCTTGGTAACGTGTGATCACACGAACCTCGGGAAGCTTTTCCGTTGTCAGATTAAACAGCGGTTCAGAGAGAGGAACATTGATATGGACAGGACCTTTTCCATGATGATTCATCTCAAGAAGTGCCTCATTGATCAAACGGTTGCAGTACCATTCATCTTCCTCTGTATGGATCTCCGGTAAATTTACGGAGCATTTCGTCATGCTTCCGAACACTTCAGGCTGAACGACGGTTTGTCCGTCCATCTGTCCAATCCAAGCTGCAGGTCTGTCGGCCGAAATGACCACCAGAGCAATCTGTTGGTAATAAGCTTCCGCTACAGCCGGAAACAATTCGAGAAGCGCTGTTCCGGAAGTGCAGATTACGGCTACCGGTTTCCCGCCTTGAAGGGAAAGTCCGTTTGCAAAGAATCCGGCACTTCTTTCATCTGTCTTTGGATAGCAGGTGAACGATTCGTCGGAAGCGATTGAATGAACGATTGGCGCATTGCGACTTCCAGGACAAAGTACGACTTTGTTGATCTCGTATGCTTTCAATAGAGCAACAAGCTGAAGAATATTCTTTTTATCCGAGTACATGATAGAAATGGTTATCTATGTTTCTTA
>CAZIVE010000211.1:0-2720 GCA_964542435.1 uncultured Parabacteroides sp. | reverse complement strand
GCCGCCGTCTTTAGAAAAGGAATCAGCCGTTCGACTGGTTCCTTTTTTTGTGCGTTTATACCTACTTATTCGATTTATAAGAAAAACAAATCACGAAATTCATTCTCTTTTACATTTTTATTCACTAATTTTACGAATTCATTGTGATGAAACTTATGTCTAATCAAAATTTATAAGGAAATGAAGAAGTATTTGGCTGAGATGATCGGTACGATGGTACTGGTCTTAATGGGTTGCGGAAGTGCTATTTTCGCAGGTCCTGTTGGTACTGATGTTACGGGTACTGTTGCTTCTGGCGTAGGCACGCTAGGTGTTGCATTGGCTTTCGGTCTTGCTGTTGTTGTAATGGCTTACACGATTGGCAATATCTCTGGTTGTCATATTAATCCTGCTATCACCTTAGGTGTTTGGCTCTCGGGCAGAATGAGTGGAAAAGATGCAGGAATGTATATGATTTTTCAAGTCATTGGTGCCATCATTGGTTCATTAATACTTTATATTCTTGTGATGACGGGCGGTCACAGTGGCATAACAGAAACCGGAGCAAATGGTTGGAGTGGTAATATAACCACTGCAGAAGCTTTCATCGCTGAGGCCGTATTTACTTTCGTATTTGTTCTCGTGGTTTTGGGAACTACTGATTCGAAGAAAGGTGCAGGTAACTTCGCAGGTTTAGCTATCGGTCTTTCACTCGTTTTGGTTCATATCGTTTGTATCCCTATTACAGGAACATCAGTCAATCCAGCTCGTAGCATCGGACCGGCTATTTTTGCAGGTGGAGAAGCTTTATCTCAGTTGTGGTTGTTCATCGTTGCTCCTTTTGTAGGCGCAGCATTGTCGGCCATTGTTTGGAAGGCAGTTGGAGAAGAGAAAGTTGCAAAGTAATCGTACTTTATAATATAATCAACAGCCGGGACGAAAGCTCCGGCTGTTCTATTCTAAATAGTATATGTTCATCGTTTTTGGCATATTGATAGTGGGTGTTATCGTTGGATTGTTGCTCCGAAAGGTCCAAATCCTACAGAAGTTGAATCATACGATCATCTACACCATCTATTTATTGCTCTTTATGCTTGGACTTTCGGTCGGCTCTAACGACCAGATCATGCATAACCTTTCGTCTCTTGGAGTCGAGGCTCTTGCCATTTCTTTGGCAGGATGTTTAGGTAGTGCTCTTGCCGCTTGGCTTATTTACAAATATTTTTTCAAAGCAAGATGAAAGGCAGTTTGTTCATCGTCGGATTTTTTGTTTGTGGTTGCCTTGTGGGATATTTTGGCATTATTCCACGTGATTTTTCGACGCGAGGTGAAATCTCTTCTTGGGTACTTTACCTTTTGATGTTTCAGGTAGGTATGAGCGTGGGAAGCGACAAACAATTGAAGCAAATTCTGGCATCTGTAAAACCTCGTATCATTCTTGTTCCTATTGCAACCATAGCAGGTACGCTTCTGTTTTCTGCTATTGTCGGAGTTTTCCTTTCTCGATGGCGCGTTGTGGATTGTATGGCCGTGGGAAGTGGTTTTGGATATTATTCACTCTCCTCAATTTTGATTACTAAATTAAAGGAGCCCACCATCGGATTACAGTTGGCTTCCGAGTTGGGGACTATTGCTCTTCTTTCCAATATATTCCGAGAACTGTTCACTTTATTGGGGACACCTTTGCTTGTCAAGTACTTTGGGCGACTTGCTCCGATTTGCGTAGGTGGCGCGACTACGGCAGACACAACCTTGCCTATCATCACACAATATTGTGGCAAAGATCTAGTCTTCATTTCTGTATTCCATGGTATGTTGGGCGACTTGACTGTCCCGTTTTTCGTCTCTCTTTTCTGTTCAATATAAAGTAAGAGTCTCGTTTAATTCTTGTCCATTCTGTTGCGAAGTAGAAGTTTATCAATTACTTTTGCTTTTACTAATGAAATTCTTTAACCAATTTGAAAAACACCATGAATCATCTAATCATTCACTCATTTGTCGGACTTGGACTATCAGCTCTACTGTTAGCCGCTTTCCCGAATCATGCTGAACCTGCAAACAAAGTGACGGCTTTGCAGGTGGAATATCAAGAAACGCCAATTGGAATAGATGTGCAGACTCCCCGTTTCAGCTGGCAAATGTCTTCTGACAATACAACACGAGGAATTACTCAGAGATCCTATTCGATTTCCGTTAAAGATGAATCAGGAAATATGTATTGGTCATCGGGAGAAATCCAATCGGACAAATCAATCGGCATCTTGTATGCGGGTAAGCCATTACAGGCAGCTTCAAGATATTTCTGGTCTGTCTCGGTTAAGGACAATAAAGGAGGAAATGAATCCGAAACATCATGGTTCGAAACAGGGTTGATGAATCCCGATCCTTCGCTTTCGGCTTGGAGCGGAGCTCAGTGGATTGGTGGAAACGGTAACGATCTTGTCTTCTATTCGCATTATTTTCCTATATATGTGGTCAATTATTCTCTCGCAATCGAAAAAGGTAGTACTCATGCCTCTTTTATCTTGGGCGCCAATGACTCACGACTCATGGATAAAAATAAGAACCTTTTCGGAATCGCTTGCGGACTGAACGGTTCTTACATCAAAGTTGAAATGGATATCGCTGATGTAGCCAATGGAGGAAAGGCAAAGGTGAACGTTTATCGCGTCGGCTATTCAGATAATGACAATCCCAAAGTTCCTCTCAAAACATTCGTAGTAAAGAGTGATGTGATTAAT
>CAZIVE010000210.1:0-2760 GCA_964542435.1 uncultured Parabacteroides sp. | reverse complement strand
CCTGCCATGAGTCAGAAGCATAACGTGGTGCAGAAACCGCGCATCATTGTGACGTGTGATCCGGAACTGGACGACAACAATTCGCTCGTCCGTTTCCTGCTGTTCAGTACAGACTTCAAGGTGGAAGGACTGATCTATGCCAGCAGCCAATTCCATTGGAAAGGCGACGGCCACGGCACAAAATGGTGGGTGCCCAATCGTGAATATTCACGTAACGGTATCAATTTCCCGCCTATGGAATCATGGCGCTGGGACAAAAACGAACGCTTTATCGACGCTGCTGTCGATGCCTACACGGAAGCTTATACGAACCTGAAGACGCACGATCCGAACTATCCTACTCCAGAATTTCTGAAGTCGAAGATTCGCGTCGGCAACATTGAATTTGACGGAGACTTCTCCAAAGATACGCCCGGTTCGGAACTGATCAAACAGGTACTCCTCGACGATAACGACGAGACTGTATTCCTACAAGCTTGGGGTGGCGCAAGTACCATCGCACGTGCACTGAAATCCATTCAGGATATCTATAGCAACACACCACAATGGAAGGAGATCAAAGCCAAGGTTTCAGCCAAAGGCATCCTTTGCCTTTCCGGTGATCAGGATGATACCTACGCGCGTTACATTCAACCTTTCTGGCAGGAGATGAAAAAACTGGAGGCTTCGGGCATGACGGTTGGACTGGCTTATAACTGCCAGAATTCATGCGCTCCGGAATACAAATATCTCTACACGCCCGAAACGATGCAGAAATACATCATCGGCAAAGGTCCGTTTGGAAAAATCTATCGCTATTGGGGCGACGGCAAGCAAATGGTGAAAGATGACATCATGGATTTCTTCGGACTCTCGGGCTACACCGTGGAGCAATTGAAGGCCAAAGGCTATGTAGTCTGGACCACTTTACAGCCTAAAGGATCCTTCCTGGCGGAAGGCGACACCTATTGCTATCTCAACCTCATCGGTAACGGTCTGCGCGCTTATGAAGACGATACGTACGGCGGATGGGGCGGCGTAAAAAGTGCACTTCCCGATTCGATGAAAGGTCGTTCGGCTCGTGATATCATGATGTATAATTATACGCACAACATCATGCCCAACTACACCTCAGCAGTAATGAACGGACTTTACGCGCGTTTCCTCTGGAGCTACACGCCGAAATATGCCGATGCCAACCATTATCCTGTCATCAAAGGAGTGGAAGCCATCAAGGCCAAAGCGGGAGAGACGGTCAAGCTCACCTGTTCCGTCAGCGATCCTGACAAGAATGCGCTTACCTTGAACTGGCAGCCATACAAGGTCGGGAGCTACAAAGGAGCTGTGAAAATTGCCAATCCGGCAGCTGCTTCCACCAGCGTAGTCGTTCCGTCAGATGCCAAATCCGGCGACACGATCCACCTGGTCCTCGAAGCGACAGACAACGGCACACCGCAGCTCAACAGCTATCATCGCATCATCATCACCGTCGATTAATCATAGCAGAATATGAAATCTAAAAATATCATTCTCACGCTGCTCCTGTTCATCGCAACGAGCGCATTCGCCCAACAGAACCTCTTTATATCGCAAGATATAAAATCGGCAGAGGTCAACAGCGACAACAGCGTTACGTTCCGCATGATCGCACCGAATGCAAAGAAGGTGCAGATAGCTGGCGACTTTGCCGAAAAAGCCGACCAGACGATCAGCGGACTTGTCGGCACCGGCTTAATGGATATGCAAAAGGTGACCGATAGCTTGTGGACGTACACCACGAAACCGCTGCCTTCGGAGCTTTACAGTTATGTCTTCATGGTGGATGGCGTTTCTACCATCGATCCGAACAATCCCTACGTCATACGCGATTTTGCTACACTGAGCAACATCTTCCTCGTGGGCAACGGCCAAGCCGATCTATATGCCGTAAAAGAGGTGGTTCACGGAACACTGTCGCACCGTTGGTATCACTCCGATGCGCTCAATCTGACACGCCGCATCAATGTCTATACGCCGGCAGGCTATGAATCGTCGAATAAGAAATATCCGGTGCTGTATCTGCTCCACGGAATGGGCGGCGATGAAGATGAATGGGTCAATTTCGGCCGCGCTACACAGATTCTCGACAATTTGATCGCTCAAGGGAAGGCCGTTCCGATGCTGGTGGTCATGCCGAACGGTCATGCCATGATGGAAGCCGCTCCGGGCGAAAGCAGCCTCGGCTACTACAAGCCTTACCATTTCCAAAAAGGAACGATGGACGGCATCTTCGAGCAGGACTTTCCTGAAATCATCAAATTCATCGAAAGCAACTACCGCGTCGTCGCCGACAAACAGCATCGCGCCATTGCAGGCCTCTCCATGGGCGGCTTTCACGCGATGAATATCTCCCGATATTACGAGAATACCTTCGATTATGTCGGCCTCTTCTCCGCTGCCTTGCTCAAGATGAACGATGCAACGGGCAAAGTCTATTCGAACATCGACGAGACATTGCTCAAGCAGAAACAAAACGGAGTGAAGCTCTACTGGACAGGCATCGGCAGTGAAGATTTTCTCTACAAAGCCAACCAGGAGTTTCGCGCCAAGCTTGACAAGATCGGCATGAAATATACCTATGTGGAAACCGGCGGCGGCCACATCTGGAAGAACTGGCGCATCTATTTGTCACAATTTGCTCCGCAACTATTCAAGTGATATTACATTATAGTTGGCTCTTAGAATCCGTCTCTCCCGATTTTGTGGAAAGGCGGATTCTTTTTTTTGACAAGCAGCGTAATG
>CAZIVE010000209.1:0-2799 GCA_964542435.1 uncultured Parabacteroides sp. | reverse complement strand
AACGAATGTGACGAACTACGTGGCGAAAGGAATAAGAGAGGCGAACGATTTTTCGTCCCTACGGGAAATCGGGTGATCGATTCATTCCCTACCGATCGATTCAGACCAGACGGCCTGGAAGAAAAGAGGCGAAATCATTGCCCATAGCGGAAGCCTCTTTATAGGCACATAGAGCCTTTCGCGAAGCGATCTTTGACATTTTGAGACAAGTAAAAAACAGGAGGCAGGGAATCCTCTTTTGCCTTCAAACAGGGAAGAGGAGAATCCATTCCGGGCAGTGGCGTTACGAAGGGAACGTTACAAACCGCAACGGGCGTTCCGTCAGTGCTGCCTTTTTCCATTTTGCTCACTTCTTGGTCTCCGCATAAAAAAGGCAGGACGAATGGAGGTTCGCACTGCCTTTAGCATATATCCTGGGAGGCCGAAGTTTACTGCATGCCTTCAGTCTGGACGTTGGGATTGATTTTCTTGACGAGGTTCTGAAGCACGCTGCCCGGTCCGAGTTCGATGAAGTGATCGGCGCCGTCGGCAATCATGTTCTGGACGCTCTGAGTCCAGCGTACGGGAGAGGTAAGCTGAGCGATCAGGTTGTTTTTGATCACAGCCGGATCCGATTCAGCGATGGTGCTGACATTCTGATAGACGGGGCAGACCGGACGGACGAAATGAGTGGAGTCGATAGCTTCGGCCAGTTCGGCGCGAGCTGATTCCATAAGAGGCGAATGGAAGGCGCCACCCACTTTCAGTTTGATGGCACGTTTCGCACCGGCGGCGAGCATTAACTCGCAAGCGGCGTCGATGCCCGGAACGGAACCGGAGATCACCACTTGACCGGGGCAGTTGTAGTTGGCGCAGACGACGATCTCATCCTTTATGCCAGCGCAGATCTCTTCGACCTTATCGTCGGGGAGGGCGATGATAGCGGCCATTGTGGAAGGACGAGCTTCGCAGGCCTTCTGCATGGCTTTGGCTCTTTTGGAGACCAGAGTCAAGCCGTCTTCGAAAGAGAGAGATCCGGCAGCCACCAGAGCCGAAAATTCACCCAAAGAGTGGCCGGCTGTCATATCCGGTTGGAACTGATCGCCCAACGTCTTGGAAAGAATCACAGAATGAAGGAAAATAGCAGGTTGAGTGACTTTAGTCTGCTTCAGTTCGTCATCGGTACCGGCAAACATGATGTCTGTGATGCGGAATCCCAGGATCTTATCAGCTTGTTCGAAAAGGCTCTTAGCCAGAGTATTGTTGTCGTATAAGTCTTTGCCCATTCCAACGAATTGAGCTCCCTGTCCGGGAAATACATAAGCTTTCATCATTTATTTATATTTCGGTTTTTTAAGACGGCGCAAAGGTAATAATTTTCGTTCTACGTACGAATAATTGAACGGAAATAGTATCTTTGCCCCGATAAAGAAAATATAAGTAAGACAAATTTTAAAATTATGAACAGTTTATTATTTCTTGGAAATCTCGGGACCGGTGAAATCATCATCATTGCCATTATCGTATTGTTGCTCTTCGGTGGAAAGAAAATCCCTGAGTTGATGAAAGGACTTGGCAAGGGTGTAAAGAATTTCAAGGATGGTGTTAAGGGACTGGAGGATGATATCAACATCAACGATACAAATTCCAACAATAACAATACCAACAACACGGCCAACAACAATAGCGGCAACAGTAACAACAGTACTGAAAACAAGTAAATCAAGATGGATGATCCACAAGCAGAGATGTCGTTTTGGGATCATCTCGAGGCGCTTCGTTGGACTTTGCTCCGCTCGATAGCGGCTTTGATGGTTTTCGCAATCGGCTGTTTCGCTGTGATGCCCAAGTTGTTTGATAAGGTCATCATGGCTCCTTGTTCGTCCGATTTCATTTTCTATCAATGGTTGTGTGAATTCAGTCATTGGCTTTCATCCAAAAGCCCATATCTCGACATTCTTCCGGACTTCTGTAATGACAACTACCATGTTCAGGTTGTGAACATCAAGTTGGCTTCTCAGTTCTTCACGCACATGTCGACCTCTTTTTGGCTGGCTTTGATGCTCACGTTCCCCTATCTGGTGTGGGAGGTGTGGCGTTTCATCCGCCCGGCTTTATATGAAAATGAGAAGAAGAACATCCGTTGGGTGTTTCTGTTCGGGACGGTCATGTTTTTCATCGGATGTGCAGTGGGATATTTCACTGTCTTCCCCATGACGTTGCGATTCCTCGCGACCTACAATCTGAGTTCAAACATCACGCAGCAGGTATCGCTCGATTCCTACATCAACAACTTCCTGATGCTGATTTTTGTCATGGGAGTCGTGTTCGAGCTTCCGCTTGTATCGTGGCTTCTTTCGCAGATGGGCTTCCTCAACCGTTCGTTCTTCCACAAATACAGACGTCATGCAGTTGTGGCATTGCTGGTAGCTGCAGCGTTTATCACCCCGAGCGGTGATCCGTTCACATTGAGCGTAGTTTTCTTCCCGCTCTATTTCCTGTGGGAGCTGAGTGCATTCTTTGTGAAGAAAGCCCCGAAGACCGACGATGATGATGACGACGACGACGATGACAATAACAATAAAAAAGAGACGACAGCCGTGAAACCCGCCTGATGATTTCCGACGACATTGTTATCAGAGACAATACATGAAAAGAGGTGCTCCCTAGAAGAGCATCTCTTTTTTTATGGTTTTCCTTTGGTTTGGGATGGGAGTGGGGGCGAAAGATCTTTCGCCCTTCTTTGCGCCCGCCCTTCTTTCCACCACACACAGCGACGTCCATCTCCGATGGATCTCGCAATGTGTTTGCTAACGCCAA
>CAZIVE010000208.1:0-2806 GCA_964542435.1 uncultured Parabacteroides sp. | reverse complement strand
ATTTACGATTGTGAATAATTCCCAGTGAGCTTCGGTAGAAGCGTCCCTCGTCGAAACCCTAGGTGTAGTGAGCGAAGCGAATGGAACCTAGGGTATGAAAGCCAAAGGATAATAGCGCATCGAAGATGCCGCCTAACATCCACAAGAGAAAGAAGCAACGTGGCAGATAGAACGCATCTTCGAAGCTTGATTATGTACATGTACTTGCACCCTAGGTTCCATTCGCTCCGCTCATTTCACCTAGGGTTTCAACGAAGGCCGCATCTCTGATGCTCACTTGTATAAATTGCTATCGTCTATCTGAACTATTCGCGAGGCTTATGCACGTACGAAAACATCTCCACTCATCGGTTCAATGACTTATGCTTTTATCGGACAGCGATGTTTCACCATGCACGTAGCAGAAAACGGGAGACGACGCATCTCTATCGGTTCTCTTTCAACCAGGCTTCGGCTTCCTGGAGGGTTTCGGGCTTGCCCATGTCGATCAGTTGCAGGTGATCGACGACGTGCGGACGGATCTCCGTCTTGGGACAGATGGAAAGGTAGAACTGGATGATGGGGAATTTGCCGGTCCAATCTTCCATGTAGTCGAAGATGCGGGGCGACATGACGTGAATGCCGCTGAAGGAAAAGCTCTGCTGTGACTTTGGATCGTAGTCTTTCAAGGGATAGAAGGTCTTGATCTCGCCGGTTTGGATGTTGGTCCAGCCGGTCAGCTGATTCTGAGCGTTGAAGAGAAGGCGCCGCGCACTGTCACGCCGGCTTACGACGAGCGAAGCCAAAGCACCGCTTTCAACGTGGTTGACATAGATCTCCTTCAGATCGGCATTCGAGAGGATGTCCACGTTGTGGATCAGGAACGGCTCGTTTTGCAGGAATGGCTGAGCTTTCTTGATGGCGCCGCCGGTGTCGAGCAGGTAATCCCGTTCGTCGGAGATGTCTATCTGTACGCCGAAGTTGTTGTTCTGTGCCAGATAATCGATGATCTGTTGCCCGAAATGGTGAATGTTGATCACCAGATGGTTGAATCCGGCATTCTTGAGATGGGTGATGGTATGTTCCAGCATGGTCTTGCCGCCCACTTCCACCAGTGCTTTCGGACGGTCGTTGGTCAACGGACGCAGGCGTGTTCCGAGACCGGCCGCAAATATCATGGCTTTCATAGCTTCGAATCGAATACCTGTTCAATGTTCTGTTCACGATGGATGAGATCCACCTTGACACCGTATTTCTTATGGAGATGTTCTGCCAGATGCTGTGCTGCATAAACCGAACGGTGCTGCCCGCCCGTGCAACCGAAGGAGACCATCAGATTGGTGAATCCGCGATCCAGATACCGTTTTACGGAAGCATCCACGAGGCTGTACACATGTTCGAGGAAACGGAGAATCTCGCCGTCGTCTTCGAGGAATTTCACAACCGGTTCATCCAGACCGGTGAAGTGGTTATACTTGGAATATTTGCCCGGATTATTGATGGCGCGGCAGTCGAATACGAAGCCTCCGCCGTTGCCCGAAGGATCGGTCGGAATGCCTTTCTTGTAGGCAAAGCTGACGATGCGTACTTCCAGCACGCGCTGTTGATGTTCGAGGGAGAATTGCGTCAGCTGTGTCAGCTCGCGCAAAACCTTGCACAGATAGGGATATTCGGGATAATCCTGCTTCAGCAGCTGTCGGAGATTTTCAATGGCAAACGGTACGCTCTGCATGAAATGCGGTTTCTTCTCGAAGTATCCACGGAAACCGTAGGCTCCAAGAACCTGCAAGGTGCGGAACAGTACGAAATGACGCAGGCGCGCATAGAACGCCATCTTGTCCATGTCGGTGAATTCCTGCAAAGCATCCAGATATTCTTCGATCAAGGCATGGCGAAGCTCACTGGGATAGTTGGCTTTTGCCTGCCAGAGAAACGATGCCACGTCGTAATAGATCGGACCTCTGCGTCCGCCCTGGAAGTCGATGAACCAAGGTTCGCCGTCGCGTACCATGACGTTGCGGGATTGGAAATCGCGATAGAGGAAGGTGTCGGTATCTTCGCCGAGCAACACTTCGCCCATCTTCTGAAAGTCGTCCTCCAGGCGGTTCTCCTGGAAATCGAGTCCCGTGGCTTTGAGAAAGCAGTATTTGAAATAGTTGAGATCCCACAGCACGGAGCGCAGGTTGAAGGCAGGTTGTGGATAGCAGACGGAAAAATCGAATCCGTCGGCACCGTCGTATTGCAGCGAAGGAAGCAGACGGATCGTCTTGGTCAGCAGTGTGCGTTCCTCTTCGTCGAATACGCCGCTGTTGCGTCCTTTATGGATTGCGTCGAAGAGGATCGTGTCGCCCAGATCTTCCTGGATGTAATACCGTTTGTCTTCGGAAACGGCATAGACTTCCGGCACGGGAATGCCTTTGTGCTTGAAGTGCTTGTCCATGGTGATGAAAGCGTTGTTTTCCTCCACGGATGTGCCGCAGACACCGATGATGGAACGTGCACCGTTCATTCTGAAATACCGTCTGTTCGATCCCGACGAAGGAAGTTCGGTCACGTCGGTCGCCTCTGAACCGACAAACCCTGCATATAATCTTTTCAGATCGTCTATTACCATTGCTATCAATATTTGATGCGAAGGTAAAGATTTTTATGCATTCATGGCATCAACGAGCGATATTTCCATAAAGCAAAAGCGAGTTGCAGTGAAAAACAAAGGAAGGATATCAGACGCATCGCTGCTGATTGTAGTGAACTGCATCAAAATGTCGATTTAATCCGCGAAGGCGGATTCCTTTGCAGAAACCGCGGGAAGAAGCGAGCTTGCGAT
>CAZIVE010000207.1:0-3003 GCA_964542435.1 uncultured Parabacteroides sp. | reverse complement strand
TCCAACGGATCTACAGGACAGAGCGGCAGCTCGTTCCGGAATCGTTGGAGCTTAGGCTGAACCTTCCTGAGAAGAGCTGTATCCTGAATACGGATTATCTGCGCCTCACACAGGTCATCACCAACATCATCAACAACTCATCGAAATTCACAGACAGCGGATACATTGCCTTCGGCTACGAACCGGATGGCGATAAAGGAGTCAGGATCACGGTCGAAGACACCGGACGCGGCATTCCGAAAGAACAACAACAGGCCATCTTCGAACGTTTCCGCAAGCTCGACGCATTTGTCCAGGGCGCTGGTCTCGGCCTGTCCATCTGCCAGGGAATCGTTCAGGTAATGCACGGCGACATCAAGCTATCGTCTGAAATGGGCAAAGGAACGCGTTTCATCATCACCATTCCCAACCACGAGGCAACGGAAGAGTCCGATGACAAAGAGACTACCTGAACGACAGCCATTTTTTCACGCGCACGTTGAGGATTACTACCTGTCGCCGTGATCGACTTATTATAATAGATGTGCAAGATGAGAAAATAAAACGAAACGTTTTTATCTGCTATCTACTTTAATCGAAAGATTTTAAGTATGTTTGCAATGAAAAATGAAGCACACGCATCTCTTTACTGAACAAGCGCGAGAAAGGGTCATCTTGCAGCTACTCCTTCTGATTGCTATTGGAGGGTTTGTGGCTATGTCGTTCAACGCGTGCAAGAAAGAGGAACCCTTGCGGGTTCATAAGAAGATCTTCGTCATCCAGTCCGACGAACGCTCCTGCAAGGATTATATCGGTGCAGAAAAGGAGATTGCCGACGACTTCCGCCGGCAAGGCATCGAACCGGAAATGCACACCGTCTATCTCGGCTGCGAATTTCTGTTCAATACGGCCGAAGTAAAACAGATGAAAGCGTTCGTCGACACGGCGCAACGCTGGAAACCGGACGTGATCATCGTCTTCGGAGATCAGGCCACCTTCTCACTGATGAAGACCGATCTGCCGTATGTGCATCAGGTACCTATTCTCTTTGCCGGCGTAAACTATCCCAACTGGCCGTTGTTGAAAAGCTTTCCAAACATAAAAGGATATTGGGACAAACCGGATATTCTCGGCACCATCAAGATGGTCAAAGATCTCCACGGAATGCGTGACATCTGCTTCTGGCAGAATGAATCGAGACTGGGGAAAATGGCGCTGTATTACACCTTCAAGGAACTGCAACGAGCTGGCATCAGACTCTCTTATCAGGACTATCATTTTCTTCCGGGCGAAATTCCCTACGTCACGCAGACCATGAAGCAGAGAGACGACGAATTTTATACCAACATCGCTATGAAAGATAAAGCGCCCGACTCGATGATGTATAATTCGCTCGGCACCGGCACCAACTCGACCGACAATCTCTTCATGCGTCTTACCTATCCGAGAAAGTTCAAGACACTTATACAGATTTCACGCACCTTTACGTCTCGCTCCTTAGGTCTCCATCTCGACACGGAAGCCTTCACCGTCCTCAACCGCGGATTCGGCGGAGGTGAAGGATTTGTAGGCGGGCATATCACCACACGTGCCACCGAACGAAGGCTGGCCGTCAAGAGTGCTTCCGACATTCTGAAGGGGAACGTGAAGATCGACACGATGGGCTATTATGTTCCGCCCAAAAGCTATGTGATCGATTGGCAGGCAGCCAAACAATGGAACATACAGAGAAATAAGATTCCCAAATACTGCACCGTCATCAACGACTCGATATACGATCGCTACCGCATGGCGTTCAATATTCTCCATATTCTGCTGATAGTGGCTGTTATCGCCGTCATCCTGCTGATCGTCCGCAAGGAACGCATCATGAGGCTCTTTGCTCAGAAGAACTTGAAACGAAGCGAGAAATTCCTTTCCATGGCTTATGCCAGTGGCAAGATCTATCCGTACGAAAGCGACGGCTACATCTACAAGTTCGATCCGTCATTTTACAAGGTCAACGGATTGCCCGACGAACCGGTCACCAGAGAAACCTTCAGTTCGTGGGTTCATCCCGACGGCAAGAAAGCTTACAACGATCACATGGATGATCTGATGAGGGATCACGGTTCCGAGTCGATGATCTCGCAGCGTCTCTTCTCTTTCCATGGCGAACCCTATTCCTGGTGGGAATTGCGATATTCCTATTCGGCAGAAGACAAGATGTTCTACGGAACATGCCTCAACATCAACGATGTGAAAGAGAAGGAACAGCAGCTGATTCAGGCGCAGCATAAAGCAGAGGAATCGGATCGGATGAAATCGGTGTTCCTGGCCAACATGAGTCACGAGATTCGTACGCCGCTCAACGCCATCGTAGGTTTTTCCAACCTCATCACCGAACAGCACAAGGAACTGCCCGAAGAGGATATGCAGCAGTATTGCAGCCTGATCAACACCAACTGCAGTCTGCTGCTGAAACTGATCAGCGATATCCTCGATCTGTCGCGTATGGAATCGAACAAAATGAATTTCAACTATATGCCGCAAGACTTGAACGACCTCTTCCGGAAGATCTACAAGACAGAACGGCAGCTTGTGCCTTCGCAACTGGAACTGCGGCTTCAGGTTCCCGAGACGACGAGCATCGTCCGCACCGATCCGCTCCGTTTCACCCAGCTCATGACCAACCTGATCAACAATGCATCCAAATTTACAGAGAAAGGGTATATTGCCTTCGGCTATGCTCTTGTGGACGACGGCAAGACCATCGAATGCTTTGTGGAAGACACGGGACGCGGCATTTCGAAAGAAGGGCAGAAGATCATCTTCGACCGATTCAGCAAACTCGACTCATTCTCACAGGGCGCAGGACTTGGACTCTCCATCTGCCAGGGAATCATCAAGCAGTTCGGAGGCACCATCTCCATTCAGTCGGAAGTGGGCAAAGGCAGCCGATTCACCATCAGATTGCCGTTTGTAGTGCCAGAAGAAGAAACAGATAACAAACAATGATAATGGAAAATAAGAAATTACCTTCAC
>CAZIVE010000206.1:0-3025 GCA_964542435.1 uncultured Parabacteroides sp. | reverse complement strand
ATTTTGACAACGGACATTCCGTTGTCAAAATTCCTGTTCTGTCACCGAGCGTGCATAAATGTTCGCTTTCAGTGAGGCTTTATTAATTTTCCATGGGGAAGTCGTTTCCTCATGTCGTGATATAATAGATGTACAATTCGCAGCCAGCCATTATAAAAAAGTTGAGAATCAAAAAACGATGTGACAACGGTTTTGAACTTTTATTATATTTGCGATGACAAAAAACGTGTTGTATATAGAGATGAATCGTGGAATCCTATTTCTGATTATTCTCCTCTTCCTTTCTCCAAACGCTTTGAAGGCGGATGTAAATCCTTTTCTGCAGTTCGCAGATAAGCCCTATGCATCCTATCATTATGCTTTGAGAGACTCCATGCGGAAAAGATATGGCGATGATAAAGCGGTTGCGCTTGCCTTTGAGCAGATGCGCGCTCTTCCCGACACCTATCACAATCATCAATGGCAGATGGAGGCCGATTACCGAACCATCATTTATGCCCATTATCATTATAAGACGTTGAGCGCTAAAGATTTTGAATCTCAGTTGAAAGTGCTCTTGAAAGAGAGTCGCCGATATCACAATAAGGTATTCGAATTCAGAATCATCCGATCGCTCTTTGATCTTTCCGTAGAAAACAACGTCGCCGATCAGATGGATTATGCCTATCAACTCGAAAAGATGTTTGCGCGGGTGACGCCTGAAGAATATCCTGACGTCATCGACGCCCGGTTCCGTCTTGGGGAAATCTATTTCAAGTACAAAGATTATATCCGGGCCGAGAGAAGCTTTAAGAAGGTGGTTGATTCGCCCGTTCTCGATCCGATTCAGCTCATCTATATTCATGCACGGAATGATCTGGGTGTGATTTATCGTGATTATTACCACGATTACGATCAATCTGACAAATGGTTTCTTTCCATCAAGACGTTCGACAAGCAGCATCCGATACTGGATAAAAGAGACCGTTGGATGGTCATTGTCGAAGGAAATATTGGAATCAATTGTTTCTATCGCAAAGAATATCCCGAAGCGGTACAGAAGATTCAGAATGCATTGAAGCTGATGTATGCAGTGAAAGATTATCCTTATACGTTTGAGGTGGCTCCAATCGTTTCACAAAGCTACAGCGCCATGCAGCAGTATGACAAAGCAAAGGAATATCTGGACCTTGCAGCCTTATGCAGAACCCATTTTCCTGCCGATTCTCTGAGTACGGAAGATTTCTACTTGGCCAGCAGCAAATATTACAGTGGAAAAGGAAATGCACGGCTATCCGGCGTTTATGCTGATTCCGCTTTTATGGAGCATAACAAATGGGATAACAAGTACAACATGAATAATTTCCTGCGGATCGAGCAGAAGGCTTCACAGAAGGCCTTGCAGCAGGAAATGAATCAGAAACAGGCCTATCGCGACAGATTCATGTTCTTCATGCTTCTCTCGTTTGTCGTCCTCGCCTCTCTTATTGTTTACATTATATTATATGCTAAGAAACGGAAGGCTTATCGTCTGTTGGTGCTTCAGAATCAGCAATGGGCGCGCAATCCGATCGATGGTAATCCGAAAACCGCTGTTAATGAGGCAAACGACAAGGATATGCAGTTGTGGAATACCATCAAGAATTTCGTGGAGGAGCATGAATATTACACTAATGACGAGGTGTCGCTCGATTCCCTCTCCAAAGATCTGGGCATCAATCGCACCTATGTATCGAATGTGATCAACAGCCATGAAGATAATTTCCCTACCTTCATCAATCGTTATCGCATTCAGAAGTCTATCATTCTTCTGTCGGAAGAACATCCCGATTCTTTGGATAACATCTCTGCCAGTGTTGGCTTCAAGAACAGAAAGACCTTCTATAATGCATTCAAGAATCTGACCGGACTTTCTCCCTCGCAGTTCAAAAACAATCTCCAAAAGGCATCATCTGAAGAAAAATCGTAGCATTTTTACGATTTTACCCATCAATTATATGATTTTACCCAGGGTTCCTATGTGTTCTCTTTACATTTGCTTAACGTATATGCGAAGAATTAGAAACGTAAAATCATACAATTATGGAACAATATCTACTTTCAAAGAAATCCTTCCATCGCCTTCTCGGCTCATGGTTCGCAGTCATGATGCTGCTCTTTTGCGCGGGCAATGCAGCGGCACAGATCATTTTTATAAAGAGTTTTAAAAAGGACAACATCATCTACACTGTCACAGGTGCCAACACGGTTAGGATCGTCAGTCATACCACTTCGTTTGATGCGACCACTCTCGATCTGCCTTCTGTTGTTAATGAGGGCACGACCTATTCGGTGACGGGCATCGGAGATGGAGCATTTAGTGGTAATAGCACATTGACTTATGTGAATCTACCCTATGTAAAAACGATAGGGAGCCGTGCTTTTATGGGCTGCACATCGTTGAAAACGCTCAAATTACCTGAAGTTACGACCATTTATCTTGCCTTTATCGATGGTTGTGATGCGTTGAAGTCGCTTACACTGCCTAACTTGACAACCATGGACGCCGGTACATTCAGTGGTTGCAAACTGGATTCGCTGACGATGAATGCGATTGATTCAATTCCTGACGGAGGATTTTATACTTATCCAGCAAGCACTTTCACCTATGTGAATCTGCCCAATACAAAAATCATAGGGTTTGGAGCTTTCCAAGGCTGTGTGAATTTGAAGACACTCAATCTGCCGGAAGTTACGACGGTACATGGAGGTTTTATCAGTAATTGTACAGCATTGAAGTCGCTCACACTTCCAAAGGTGACGACTATGGATCCAGGTACATTCAGCGGTTGCGAATTGGAATCGCTGACAATGAATGTAATCGAGACGATTCCGGATGGAGCCTTTTCCAATAGTACAAAGTTAACCTATGTCAATCTTCCCAAGGCAAAGACGATAGGGAATATAGCTTTCAATGACTGTGAGATGTTGGAAATTCTATCTCTTGGAGCAACACCTCCTTCAGTCGCTGACGGCGCATTCAATGGCTGTCCTTCACACCGCAATC
>CAZIVE010000205.1:0-3030 GCA_964542435.1 uncultured Parabacteroides sp. | reverse complement strand
AGCCAAAGGATAATAGCGCATCGAAGATGCCGCCTAACATCCACAAGAGAAAGAAACATCGTGGCAGATAGGACGCATCTTCGAAGCTCACTTGTCTTTTAGCGCCATCACCCCACGTTTGCTGCGCTACACGTGGGGATTCGACGAGGACCGCATCTCTGATGCTCACTTTAGAACAATTGCTATCGTCTGTCTGAACTATTCGCAAGTCTTATACACGTACGAATACACCTCCACTCATCTGTTCTAATGACTAATTTTTATCGGACAGCAATAATTTCTAAATCTCTGTGGACTTTTTCAGTGGCCTCAATTTAGGGGAAATACCGATGAGCGGGAAAAACAGGATATTTTATATTACTTGAATGCTCATCGGGGATGGAGTAGAATGAATGAGCCTGACATTTTTACACAATCTCCTAACGGTATGAAAGAAAAAAAGCTTTTGAAAATCTACTCTCACTGCTTCTATTCTTTGCCCTCTTCTCTTTCCCTCTCCTTTCTCCTTCACATTTCTCTCCAATTTCTTGCAGAATTCAAGGAGTTTTTTGAATATTGCAACAGACAATGCGGATTCGCTAACATAAAATCTATTTCGATTGAAAACAAGTCGATTCATAACCTTTTGCTTTGCGTTGACATTCTTGTGTCAATCTCTTTTCGCAGCTGAAACGTACAGGCTGAGCGGACATGTCATTGACAAGGCTTCACGTGCGCCGATCGCGGATGCCGTGGTTTCACTTTACGGATACACCAACAAATTTGCGGTCAGCGACTCAAGCGGATTGTTCGTCATCGAGGCGGTGGCTCCTGGCATTGAGCGTCTCACGGCGACTTGTCTGGGTTACAAAAACCTGCTTTCCGCTGAATTCATGGTCTCGCCGAAGATGCCGATCATCGTGCTGGAAATGGAGGAAGACGCCACACAGCTACAGGAAGTGACCGTGAGAAGCACTTCGCTGCGCAAACTGAAGGAGAGTCCGATGAGTCTGCAGATTATCGGATTGAAGGAGATCGAAAAGAGTCCGGGCGGCAATCGGGACATCTCGCGCATCGTCCGCTCCTATCCGGGCGTTTCGTTCACCGTCGGCGGTTACCGCAACGATCTCATCGTGCGTGGCGGCGCTCCTTCGGAAAACAAGTTCTACCTCGACGGCGTGGAGATTCCCAACATCAACCATTTTGCCACGCAAGGCGCTTCGGGTGGTGCCGTGAGTATCCTCAACGCCGACATGATCCGCGAAGTGCAGTTCTATTCCGGCGCGTTTCCCGTGGACAAATCAGGCGCAATGAGTTCCGTGATGGATATTCGTCTGCAGGACGGCAACATGGACAAGCACAGTTTCAAGGCCACATTGGGCGCTTCGGAGGTTTCGCTCAGTGGAACCGGTCATTATAAGGAAAACACGAGCTATCTCTTTTCTGTGCGCCGTTCCTATCTGCAACTGCTTTTCAAGGCGTTCGGACTGCCTTTCCTGCCCAGTTTCATCGACGGACAGGTGAAGGTAAAATCGCGTCTGACGGCTCACGACGAGTTGACTTTCCTTGCGCTGGGCGCGATCGACGACATGAAGCTCAACAAAGACCAAAAGGGCGAAGATGCCGAATATATCTTGAGTTATCTGCCTCGCATCCGCCAAAAGACCTTGACTTCGGGTGCCGTTTACAAACATTATGCAGCCCATAGCATTCAGTCGCTGACGCTGGGTTATAATTTTCTGCGCAACGAAAATCTGAAATATTACAACAACGATGAATCGAGCGAAGCCAACAAGACGCTCGACCTCAATTCCACCGAACAGAAGGTGTCGCTGAAGGCGGAGAACCGCAGCAACGGTGACCGATGGAGCTTCAGCGAAGGAGTCGAAGGCGCCTATTCGCATTATTACAATCAGACGTACCAGCGGATGTTTTCCAACGCAGCTTACCTCTCGGATTATCTCACGCGGCTCGGCATCGTCAGCTGGGGCGCTTATGCTTCGGCGCGATTCAAGTCGGCCGATGATCGCTGGACCGTCAACGGCGGCGTGCGGATGGACGGCAGCAACTACTCGTCGGAGATGTCGAAGCTGTGGAAACAGCTCTCACCGCGTCTCTCGCTCTCCTATCGCATCACCTCGGCGCTGTCGCTCAACACCGGCGCAGGCATCTTCTATCAGCTGCCCGTTTATACCGCTTTGGGATTCAAATCCAGCGACGGCACGTTGGTAAACAAGGGGTTGAAATATATCCGGTCGAAAAGCAGCAGCGTCGGCATGGAATATAATAAAGAGGAAAAACTGGTGCTTACCGTCGAAGGATTCTACAAACGATATGATCATACGCCGCTGTCGGTCGTCGATCAGATTCCGCTGGCGTGCAAAGGCAACGATTACGGCATTGTGGGCAACGAACTGCTGGTTTCTACGGCTTCGGGACGCGCGTACGGCGTGGAAGCATCGCTGCGCTGGCAGCTGCCGCAGAAGTTCAACCTCGTTTCGTCGGTGACGCTGTATAAAAGTGAATATCGCAACGACACAGACGCGCCTTTCATCGCATCCGCTTGGGACAACCGCTTCATAGCCAACCTACTCGGCACATACTACATGCGTCGCAACTGGAGCGTGGGAATGAAACTGAGCGCCATCGGCGGTGCGCCTTACACGCCTTACGACGTAGCCAAATCGTCGCTCGTGGAGGCTTGGGAAGCGCGTGGGCGCGCCTATTTCGACTACAGCCAATACAACGACAAACGCCTCAAAGCCTATGCGCAATGCGACCTTCGCGTGGATAAGATGTACTATTTCCGTCGTTGGATGCTCGGATTTTACCTCGACATACAAAATCTGACAAAGAGCAATTTCCGCGAGCAGGATGTCCTCATGAGCACCGGCGTGATCGAAAATCCGCAAGCCGACGCCGCCCAGCAACGCTACGTCATGAAATACATCAAGCAGGAAAGCGGTTCGATTCTTCCCACAATCGGCGCCACCATCCAATTCTAAGGATTCACATTTCTCATTTTCTCCCACAAATGTTCTCATGTTCTCA
>CAZIVE010000204.1:0-3039 GCA_964542435.1 uncultured Parabacteroides sp. | reverse complement strand
CGGGCCGGGACTGAGTAGCTTTCCGCTGTAGCGGCAACCATTTCGGACCAAGCCCGAGTAGCTTTCCGCTGTAGCGGCGACCATTTCGGACCAAGACCGAGTAGCTTTCCGTCGTAGCGGCGACCATTTCGGGCCCTAAACCCATAGGAGCGAGCAAAAAAGGATGCCACGCTGAAAGCTATTTATGATTTCACCTTAGCAGGTAAAACATCTATTGAACGGATTTATAAGCATATCAACTTTTTCCTCGCACTCTTGTAGGAACTTTGCTATGATTCTATTATAACAAACGGAAGCATCCTTTGCTTCCGTGATGTCGTGCGGTATGAACCGCTTCACGGTGAAAGGATGCTTCCGATGTTTTTGAGTCTGGCGGATTTACTTAGACGCAGCCTGACTCTTTACGTTTTCATGGGTAGAAGGTTCCGGCATGTCGCCCTGCATTGCATCTTCCGGAGGCGGTGCCATTCCATCCGGTTGTTCGGGTGGCGGCATTTCACCTCGATGTCTCATCGGTGGCATTCGTCTTTCCTGTGGCGGCATGGGCGGACGCTGTGGTCGCATGGTAAGAACATAATCCATGACAGCCATTTCTTTCTCGTCCAGTTTGCCGTTCTTGTCCTTGTCGAAGCGTTCCGTAAGCATCTTGTTATGCTCCTCGATGCGCTCCTTGAGGTTGACGACCAGCGTATCACTGCCGGCTCGGTCAATCAACCCCAAAGCCGACAGGTCAACGCCGTCACCCTTCATCATCTCCGGCGGACGTTGTTGTTCGCCTTTCATCATACCTTGTGCCGCAGCGGTCGTTGCCGTGAGCAGCATTGCTGCGAGCAGTGAGACGGGATAACTTTTCATAATCTTTTTGTCATAAAGCCTAAGCAACTTTCGTCGCCAATCTATTTTACGAATACAAAGAAAACGGATTGCCGAACGAGTTCAAAAAATAATAGACCAAAGCCCTAAAAGAATCGTTTAATGGCCTCGAAATAATCGTAAACGCTTTACCGATGCATAGTTCCACGAGGCGAATGATAGATCCTTCGTCCAATCTTATCAAACATCCAAACGAAAATCGTAATTTTGACGTTGTATTATAAATGGGTATATAAATATGATCGACGTTACTAAAATAAGGGAGGACTTCCCGATACTCTCACATAAGGTTTATGACAAGCCTCTCGTCTATTTCGACAATGCGGCGACGACACAGAAGCCGCGCTGCGTGGTGGAGAAGATTGAGTCGGGTTATTACAATGCAAATGCCAACATTCACCGCGGCGTGCATTTTCTTAGTCAGGAGGCTACCGAGGCGCACGAGGAGGCACGCAAAACCGTGCAGAAGTTCCTCAATGCCCGTTCGAGCAATGAGATTATCTTCACGCGCGGCACGACCGAGGCTATCAATCTCGTGGCTTCTTCGTTTACGGACGAATGTATGTCGGCCGGAGATGAGGTGATCGTTTCAGTCATGGAACATCATTCGAACATCGTGCCTTGGCAGATCCAGGCGGCGCGTCATGACATCGAACTTCGTGTGATCCCGATGAACGAGAAGGGCGAATTGAAGCTGGACGAATACGAAAAGCTTTTCACCGACCGCACACGGCTGGTCTCTGTGGCTCATGTGTCGAACGTCCTCGGCACCATCAATCCCGTGAAAGAGATCATCCGCATCGCACACGAACATGGCGTGCCCGTGCTGATCGACGGGGCGCAGTCTGTGCCGCATCTCAAGGTGGATGTGCAGGATCTCGACGCCGAGTTCTACGTCTTTTCCGGACACAAGATCTATGGCCCGACAGGCATTGGCGTACTTTATGGCAAAGAGGAATGGCTCGACAAGCTTCCGCCTTATCAGGGCGGCGGTGAGATGATCGCGAGCGTCTCGTTCGAGAAGACTACCTTCAACGAACTGCCGTTCAAGTTCGAAGCCGGTACGCCCGACTTTATTGGAAGTACGGCTCTGGCCGAAGCGTTGCGTTATGTGGACGGTATCGGAATGGACAACATCGCCGCCTACGAGAAGCAATTGCTCGACTATGCAACGGACAAGCTTTCCGCCATCGACGGTATGCGGATCTTTGGCAACGCAGCCGATAAAGGAGCCGTTATCTCGTTCCTCGTCGGCGACATCCACCATTATGACATGGGACTTCTGCTGGATCGTCTCGGCATTGCCGTCCGTACAGGCCATCACTGCGCACAGCCGCTCATGATCGCGCTGGGCATTGAAGGGACAGTCCGTGCCTCGTTCTCTTTCTACAATACGATGGAGGAAATCGACGTTTTGGCCGATGGTATCCGGCGTGTAAGCAAAATGTTCAAACACTGATATGATCTACTTCCTCAAGAAATATCCGCTCTCACTGCTCGTAATCGCATTGGTGCTGTTCCTGTCGTTCTTCCGTCCGCCTTCGATTCCGGCGGAGCAGATTCCGGGAATGGACAAGCTGGTGCATTGCCTCATGTATGCAGCGATGAGCGGTATGCTCTGGCGTGAATTTCTCCGTGCGCATCGCGACGGACAGATTCCTTTCTATAAGGCCTGGATAGGCGCATTGATCTGTCCGGCTGTCTTGGGTGGCGTGGTTGAGATCCTGCAAGGTACGTTGACAACTTATCGCGGCGGCGACTGGATGGATTTCGTGGCCGACATCTGTGGCGTACTGCTTGCCACTTGGTTCGCCTGGTTTTATCTGCTTCGTTTGCAACGAAAAAAGTCTTGATCATGCTGGCGCCTTATCTTGAAAAAGGACGAATCGAAGCCGGATGTGACGAAGCCGGTCGCGGCTGTCTGGCCGGTCCGGTTTATGCTGCAGCCGTCATTCTGCCGGAAGATTTTGTCAACGAGCAGCTGAACGACAGCAAACAACTTACGCCCCATCAGCGTTACGAACTGCGCCCCATCATCGAGTCACAGGCGATTGCCTGGGCCGTAGGAGTGGTGACGGCGGAGGAAATTGACAAGATCAACATTCTGCGTGCTTCGTTTCTTGCCATGCATCGTGCCATCGACCAACTGAAAGTACGTCCCGAATT
>CAZIVE010000203.1:0-3046 GCA_964542435.1 uncultured Parabacteroides sp. | reverse complement strand
CTTCTGCTATGATTCGACCATCTGTCACCTTTGTAGTTTGACCAAACATAGGATTATATTCTTCTAATGCAATATATAAATGATATTGTAATGATGATTTAATTATCATCTTTGAACTACCCAATAACGTGATAAAACTATCTTCTCCATTAAAACTTCCATAAATAATAATATCTACATAAGTTTCTATCCAACCAGTAATATTTCCACCACTTAATGTTAATCTTCCTCCATTATTTTTAATTGGATTTCCGCCTGATATAAGCCCCCCTGTCATTTCAAAAGAACACTTAGAAGAGAGCATTAATACGCCCCAATCGCTTGGCTGGAAGACCCTATCAGTCGTATAAGTTGATTCATTTCTTAAATCTTGTATTGTGCCAGATGATACTTTTAAATTACCATCTTCTACTAGTATCACCTCATGATTTGCAATAAATCCACCACCTGATATAACAGATTTATCTCCAAGATCGAGTGAACTCCCATCCTGAATTACCACCGTTGCACTATCCGTCAACGATGTTGTTCTTGATATCGTTCCATTGGTAAACCTGAGATTCACGCCGCCTCTGACATAGAGTGGGCGACTTCGCTCCAACGCACTGTACTGCGACAGATCCACAACGGTCACTTCATCTGCTTTCGTTTGGACGATGTTGTCCAACGCGGCTTGCAGATCATCCTTCACTTGCCCTATGGCAAACTGGGTACTGACGAATGTCAATAGAAACGCCAGTCCTAACAATCGGTAAAGATTCTTCCTCATAATGTACTGATTTATGCTCCTCTGAAAGGAGTCGGTTCATAATTGATTCGCACTCTTGAAAAAAAATGATCAACAGCATGCAGGGTTCTTATCCCTATCTCTCAACATAGATTTCTAATATTATTCTCTCAAAATTAAAGAATGCAAAGGTGTTAACAAACCACGATTTTGGCATTTTGTGATGATTAGAGTCGAATTGGTGTCTAAATGCACAAAATTCATACCTATTTGATTGAATTTTGTTGTTGAATTAATAGGAAAGTAGAAAATAACAAATTCAGCTTTTGCCGGATTGTCTCCGATAAAAGCTGAATGGTATAGAAATAAATCCTTATTAAAGCTCTTCCACCTCTTTCATCCACAGATCGGCGGAGGCATCGCTGGGCATACGCCAGTCGCCACGAGGAGAGAGACTGATGGAACCGACTTTCGGTCCGTCGGGAAGGCAACTGCGCTTGAACTGCTGCTGGAAGAAGCGGCGGATGAAGGTGCGAAGCCATTTCTTGATGGTCGCGTCATCATAATCATTCGCGAAAGCTTGACGGGCGAGATAGTAGATCTTAGCGGGATGCGCTCCGAAACGCATAAAGTGATAAAGAAAGAAATCGTGCAGTTCGTACGGACCGACGAGATCTTCGGTCTTCTGCTTGATGTTTCCGTTCTCATCGGCGGGAATCAGTTCGGGACTGATGGGCGTATCGACAATGTCGAGGAGCGTGATGCGGGAAGCCTCATCGACCTTATTGTTGGCAATCCAATCCACGAGGTATTTCACCAGCGTCTTCGGAATACTACAGTTGACGCCGTACATCGACATGTGATCGCCGTTGTATGTAGCCCAGCCGAGCGCCATCTCGGAAAGATCGCCAGTGCCGATGACCAATCCGTTTTCCTTGTTGGCAATGTCCATCAAGATCTGCGTACGCTCGCGAGCCTGGCAATTTTCGTAGGTCACGTCGTGCTTGTCCGGATCCTGACCAATATCTTTGAAATGAAGGTTCACAGCATCGCGGATGGATATTTCGCGAAGCGTCACTCCTAAGGAGCGAATCAACGAGACGGCATTGTTGTAGGTGCGACCGGTCGTCCCGAAGCCGGGCATCGTGACACCGATGATCTGACTGCGCGGCATGGAAAGTGCATCGAAAGTCATGGCTGTAACCAAGAGAGCCAGCGTCGAATCCAGTCCGCCGGAGATTCCGATCACAGCCGTTGCAGCGTGTGCATGAGAGACACGCTTGGCAAGTCCGGCAACCTGAATATGGAATATCTCCTCACAACGTTCCTTCAAGGCATTCCCGGAAGGTGTGAACGGATGCGCATCGATCGGACGAGTGAGTTTCGGAAGGTTCTGTTTTGGAAGATTGAAAGCGACGCGAACGGGAGCATCGGGAATCAGCTGTTTGGAGGTCTGCATGAAACTGGTCGTAACACGGCGGTCGTGACGAAGGTAATCGACATCGATCTCAGAAACCACCAGCTGCGGTTCCATGGAGAAACGCTCAGCTTCAGCGAGCATGTTTCCATTCTCGGCAATCATCGAACTGCCTGCAAAGACGAGGTCCGTCGTGGATTCGCCATATCCGCACGAAGCATAGACATAGCCGGCGATGCAGCGTCCGGACTGCTGACGAACGAGTTGTTCACGATAATGCTGTTTGCCGATCAGTTCGTTGCTGGCAGAAAGATTGCAGATGATGTCCGCGCCCATCAGTGCAAGGCGTGAACTGGGCGGAACAGGCACCCAAAGATCTTCGCAAATCTCCACTCCTACCACTGCATCGCCCGCATCGAACAACATGTTGCTGCTCATCGGATAATCCTTACCGGCAATGCAGATATGATCCTTGTGAAGCGCGAAAGAAGAGGTAAACCAACGCTCTTCCTGAAATTCTTTATAGGATGCAAGGAATGTCTTCGGGACAACGCCGAGGATCTCTCCTTTCTGGAAAGCCACAGCTGCATTGATGAGCCGATTTTCCGTAACCAGCGGGACGCCGACGATGGCAAGCATCTCCAAATCGGCCGTCTCTTTGACCAACTTCAGCAGCGCCTTCTCAGCCTCGTCGAGTAGCGTCTGCTGCGCAAACAGGTCAAGGCAAGTATAAGAAGTCACGGAGAGTTCGGGAAAGGCAATCACCTGCACCGAACGCTCCGCCGCTTTGCGCATGAGTTGTTCCATCTGCCCGATATTAGATTGGCAATCGGCCACCTTGACAAGCGGTACGCCCGCAGCGACAGTCACGAATCCGTAGTTTTCCATTATTTCTGAATATG
>CAZIVE010000202.1:0-3074 GCA_964542435.1 uncultured Parabacteroides sp. | reverse complement strand
CAGTTTTGTTTGCTCAGCCCAGAACCAAGACGAGGAGGCCATCCGCCAAGTCGTTCAGAAGTATATCCGTTCCATCGACAACTGCGACACAACGTTGGTCAATCAGATCTGGTCTCACGACGATAATGTATCATTTATCGCACCGTCGGGATATTACAAGACCTACAATGAGATCAGAGACCGATTTGTAATAGGAATATTCGGAACTGTATTCAAGGAGAGACATCTTATCAGCCGCGATCTCAAGATCAATGTAAACGGCAATTTGGCATGGATTGAATTCTCATGGGACTTCAACGCGATCCGCGTAGATAACGGCCAGATTCACTCCACGAAAGGCTTGGAGACACAAATCATGCAGAAAGACACAGCCGGAGAATGGAAGCTGATGCACGTTCATTATTCGGCACAGTAACCTTCTCACAGCTTTATTGCATATTTCTTCAGTCGCGCATCGATCATGTGTTCGGGAATGATGTGACGGATGCAGTCGGCAATGATGTTAAGCAAACGTTCACGGACGTAATCACGACGAACCACCAATGAAATCTCTCTCACCGGTTCCGGATTGACGATCTTGCGGATTCTTGTTTGCTGCTCCGGCCTCAGCAGTTCCACATGTAGTTCGGGCACAATTGTAAAGCCGCCGTTCTCATCCACAATCTTGACCAACGTATCGATGCTCCCAGCTTCGTAAATAGCGGAATATCCCGACTTATGTCCGCAGATGTTCATCACCTGATTACGCAGGCAATGTCCTTCCTGCAGCACCCACAGATGATCGAGCGGGATATGGTGCGTTTCAATCTCTTTTTTTTCAAACAAAGGCTCGGATGGCGAGATATAGGCTACAAACTTCTCATAATAGATAGGGACTTCCAGCAGTTCGGGATTGTTGAGCGGAGTGGCAAGCAGCAACATATCCAACTCAGCCTTTTCCAATCGCTCCACAAGAACTGACGTCCGCGCCTCCGAAACGCGCACCTTGACGTTCGGATGATTGCTGTGCAGACATTTGAAAAACTTTGGAAGAATATAGGGTGCAACGGTCGGAATGATTCCCATTTTCACCTCTCCAATCTCCTGTTCCCGTTCTGAAAGTACCATTTCCTTAAGCTGGGCCGCATTGAACAGCAGCACTTTCGCCTGCTTGATAATCTGTTTGCCTGAAACTGTGGGACAAACAGGATGCGCATTACGGTCAAAGATCTGTACATCCAACTCCTGTTCCAATTTCTGAATCATTGAACTGAGCGTTGACTGCGTAACGTTGCAGGCTTCCGACGCTTTCACAAAATGACGGTACTTATCTACCGCCACGATATATTCCATTTGCTGTAATGTCATATCAATCGATTTTATCAATACAAAGATAGATAAATTCTGTTTGATTGATAATAATCACCACCTTATCTTTGCAATGTCAAAAGAGATAAACAAGTTGAAAACAACAATTTAAAAAAGATAATTATGGAAACAAATGAAGTAAATGTAATGCCTCGCATTGGCGATGCTGCTCCCGAATTCACAGCTGTAACAACACAAGGTCCGATCCATTTCCCGGACGATTATACAGGACAATGGAAAATTCTCTTCAGTCATCCGGCTGATTTCACTCCTGTTTGTACATCTGAATTTATGACCTTCGGTAAGATGGCAGACGAATTCGAAGCACTCAATTGCAAACTCGTCGGTCTCTCCGTAGATGGACTTCACAGCCATATCGCTTGGCTTCGCACCATCAGAGAAAAGATCGACTGGCACGGAATGAAGAACATCGAAGTAAAATTCCCGTTGGTCGTTGACATCACAATGAATGTTGCAAAGAAATATGGAATGATTCAGCCCAACGAAAGCACTACATCCGCTGTACGCGCCGTCTTCTTCATCGATCCAGAGAATGTGATCCGTACTATCATGTACTACCCACAATCCCTCGGTCGTAACTTCGACGAGATCAAACGCGTACTGATCGGTTTGCAGACCGTGGACAATTACGGTGTAGCTCTTCCCGCTGACTGGCGTCCTGGTGATGAGGTCATCGTTCCTCCCGCAGGTTCATGCGGCGTCGCAAAATCCAGAATGGAAGGAACAGATAAAGATCTTCACTGCTACGACTGGTTCTTCTGCACAAAACAGCTCACGAAGGAGCAAGTTGAAAGCAAATTAGGTAAAAAGTAAATAGCTTTTGTTTAGGTAATGAATAAAGTATTAGTTTCATGTGTGATGATGTCGGTTCTCTTGTTCTTCTCTTGTGGAGGAACAAGGGCTGACAATCACGAAAAATCAGAAAAGACTATGGCAACAATTCCATTGACTACATCAGAGTTTCAAACAAAGATCGCTGATCTCAGCAACGACTCCAAAGAGTGGAAATACCTCGGTGACAAACCAGCTATCATAGATTTCTATGCTTCATGGTGCGGACCATGCCGAGCTGTAGCTCCAATCCTCGAAGAACTTGCCGGCGAATATGCTGACAAGATCTACATCTACAAGGTGGATACAGAGAAGGAAGAAGAACTAGCTGCCATGTTCGGCATCCGATCAATCCCTTCTATTCTCTTCATTCCAATGAATGGAACGCCTCAAATGGCGATGGGCGCAATGCCTAAGGCTGAATTTGAGAAGGCTATCAAAGAAATCCTTCTGAAATAAAAGCTACGACATCCGCTGCGTAAAAACGATATATCACAGTTAGTTTTAATAGTACTTATTATTTCGTATCTCAATCAAATTTGTTCATGCGTGTTTGTTGTTATTAAAGAGCCGTCCCGACCTTTCGGGCGGCTCTTTCTTTATATATAAAACGACAAGTCTCGACAAAATAACGAACTTCGGAACAATCGGGGAGAGACATTGGTAGCATCGAAGTAAGTAAATTAGCCTTAAGAAAGGGACTCTGATAATAACAGAGTAAGAAAATTAGGCCTAAGAATGGTACTTGGACAATCACAGGGTAGATAAATTAGGTCTAAGAATGCTACTTGGATAGTCACACTATAGGTAAATTAGGCCTAAGAAAGATACTTTGATAATCACACAATAGGTTAATTAGCTCTAAGAATGGTACT
>CAZIVE010000201.1:0-3138 GCA_964542435.1 uncultured Parabacteroides sp. | reverse complement strand
AATCCGGCATGGCGCAGCCTTGCCACCTTGTCGCGACCATGGCGTTGGTGGCAGATGGACAACCGCCTTTCGCCCCCAATCCTAATGCCCAAATGAAACAACCGTCGTTCTTGGCAAAACACCGTACGACGCATCGTGCGAAAAAAAACGAATGAGGATAATTCCGAAATCGACAGGATGCTTTATTCGTGCTGCTTTGGCTCCTGTATGATTAAATATTCGTTCATAATGTGTACTTTTGCTTCTGATTAAAATAATAAACTTGAAAGATGCCTTTAAATTTAAAGAAGAATCTACCGGCAATTGAATTGCTGAAGAAGGAACACATCTTCGTGATGGATTCCCTTCGTGCCGATGAACAGGATATTCGTCCGTTGCGACTGGTTGTGCTCAACCTGATGCCGCTGAAGATTACGACTGAAACCGATCTGGTGAGATTGCTCAGCAACTCGCCGCTGCAGATCGAATTGGACTTCATGAAGATAAAAGGACATACGCCCAAAAATACGCCTATCGAACACATGCAGGAGTTCTATAAGGATTTCGAGACCATGGAGAACAGCTGCTACGACGGACTGATCGTCACGGGAGCGCCCGTGGAGCAGATGGATTTCGAGGAGGTCACCTACTGGCCTGAGATCGTCCGCATCTTCGACTGGGCACGCACGCATGTCACCTCTACTTTATATATCTGCTGGGCTGCGCAAGCCGGACTGTATCATTTCTTCGGCGTTCCGAAATACCAGCTGCCTTCGAAGATGTTCGGCGTGTTCCGCCACACGTTGCGTGAACCGTTCCTGCCTATCTTCCGTGGATTCGATGACGAATTCTATGTGCCGCACAGCCGTCATACCGAGGTGCGCCGCGAAGACATTCTGAAGGTTCCCGGACTGAAACTGCTTTCAGAGAGCGAGGAGAGCGGCGTCTATATGGCCATGTCGCGCGGCGGACGCGAGTTCTTTATCACCGGACATAGCGAGTATTCTCCTTATACGCTCAATGACGAGTATGTCCGTGACAAGAAAAAGGGTCTGCCGATTTCTATCCCGAAGAACTACTACCGCAACGACGATCCGGCACAAGGTCCGGTGGTCCGTTGGCGCGGGCATGCCAATCTGCTCTTCAGCAACTGGCTCAATTACTACGTATATCAGGAGACTCCATTCAATATCGACGACATCACTAAACTGGGAGATTTATAAATCATGAGTAACGCAAAGCGCAAGATCGAACTGTTGTCTCCGGCACGAGACCTCGAATGTGCCACAGAAGCCATCCTTCACGGTGCGGATGCTGTCTATATCGGAGCGCCCAAGTTCGGGGCTCGTTCGGCAGCCGGCAATTCCGTGGATGATATCCGTACGCTTTGCGAACGGGCTCATCTCTATGATGCCCGCGTCTATGTCACGCTCAACACCATTCTGAAAGACGAGGAGCTGAAAGAGGCGGAACAGCTGATCCGTCAGCTCTACGAAGCCGGAACCGACGCACTCATCATCCAGGATATGGGAATCACGAGGCTCGACATTCCGCCCATCCCGCTGCATGCCAGCACGCAGACCGACAATCGGACGCCCGAAAAGGTCCGCTTCCTTCAGGATTGCGGCTTTACGCAGGTCGTTCTGGCACGCGAACTTTCCCTGGAGCAGATCCGCAAGATCTCCGAGGCGACGACGGTTCCGCTCGAGGTATTCGTTCACGGTGCGTTGTGCGTCAGCTTCAGCGGACAATGTTATCTCAGCGCCGCTACGACCGGACGCAGTGCCAACCGCGGTGAATGTGCCCAATGCTGCCGTCTGCCTTACACGATGGTCGATAGCGAAGGCACGGTGATTGCCAAAGACCGGCATCTTCTTTCGCTGAAGGATATGAATCGTACCGACTATCTCGAAGCGTTGATGGATGCAGGCGTCTCTTCCTTCAAGATCGAAGGCCGCCTCAAAGATGTCTCGTATGTGAAGAATGTCACGGCCTGGTATCGGGAGAAGATCGATGAGATCCTGGCTCGCCGACCGGAATATGTACGTTCGTCGGCAGGAAAAAGCACGGTCTCGTTCGAACCGTCGGTGGAGAAGAGTTTCAACCGAGGCTTCACCTCTTATTTCATGGAGAGAAGGACTTCGGACATCACGGCGTTCGATACGCCCAAGTCTCTCGGCGAGTTTGTCGGAACGGTGAAGGAAGTGAAGCGGAACTGCTTTGCGATGAATGCCAATGTGGCGATATCCAATGGCGACGGACTGGCCTTCTTCGACCGTCAGAAGCAGTTGGAGGGATTCCGTGTCAATAAAGTGGAGGGACAGCTCGTCTTTCCGTATGAGATGCCGACACTGACAGCCGGCATGAAGCTTTATCGCAATTATGACATCGAATTTGAGAAGAACATGTCGCGTCCTACAGCGGAGCGCAAGCTTTCGGTGAAGATGACTTTCGGAGAATATCCGCTCGGCTTTACCCTCGGGATGACGGACGAAACCGGTGCGAGCATCACCTTCACGCAGCCCTTTGAAAAGGAGCCGGCGCGGCGCGAACAGACGGAGAATATCCGTCAGCAGCTGATGAAGCTTGGCAACACGCCGTTTGAGGCTTCGGATGTGGAGGTGAATCTGTCGTCGAACTGGTTTGTGCCTTCGTCCCTGCTTTCCGAGATGCGCAGGAGAGGAGTGGAGCTGCTGCTTTCGGCACGCCACGTCCGCTATGCCCGCGAACTGAGTCCCATGAAGCCGGCCGTTGGCGTCTATTATCCGGAGCAGGTCATGACTTACTTGGGCAACGTGGCCAATCACGAAGCGGAATCGTTCTATCGGGATCATGGTGTGATGAAGATCGACAAGGCTTTCGAACTCTCCCAGCCGGCAGATGCCACGCTGATGTTCACCAAACACTGCCTGCGGTACAGTTTCGGCTGGTGTCCTGTCTATCAGAAACAGAAATCGCCCTATAAAGAGCCCTATTTCTTGCAGTCAGGCACGACGCGGCTTCAGTTGCACTTCGATTGTGCGCATTGCCGCATGACGATTACAAAGGAGTAAGACACTATTTGTTTGTCAGGAGTCTTTTGTTGATATATTCAACCTTCTTTTCGCATTTGTCCTTCTCTGCCTTCATCTTCTCCACATCGTTGAGAGTTGAAGCCAG
>CAZIVE010000200.1:0-3152 GCA_964542435.1 uncultured Parabacteroides sp. | reverse complement strand
ATTTCCTTATCCGAAGACCGTGGAGAAAATCACGGTCCGTTTCTCCCTGAATCCCGACAGCAACATGCTGGGCGCTGCCGCTTTGTTTCATTGAATCAACAAAAACACAAATAAGATTATGAATATCTTCAAACATTCACGACAGCTGACACTGACATTGATCGTGCTGCTGTCTGCCGCCTTTTCCCTGAACGCCGGAAATGGTACGCATTTTCTGAAAGACTGGACGATGGCATCGGCCGGCAAGAGTTATCAGGTCACCGTTCCGACCACCGTCATGGGCGCATTGACCAAACAGGGATTATATAAAGGAGTCCTGGAAGGCGAGAACATCCAGAAGGTGGATGGTTCGCTCTTTGCCACTCCCTGGACCTTCACAACCGATTTCAAGGTGAACAAAGCAGCCGACGGACGCGTGCTTCTGAAGTTCTACGGCGTGAGCCATTCCGCCAACGTCGTGCTGAACGGGGAGAAGATTGCCGACAAGAGTCAGATGTTCGGAACGTTCCGGATGTTCACGTACGACGTCACCGATAAGGTGAAGGCCGACAATCGTCTTTCTGTCGAGGTCTTTCGTGCCGAAAGCGGCAACTTCAACATTGGCTACGTGGACTGGAATCAGCATCCGGCGGATTCGAGCATGGGAATTTTCCGTCCCGTCGAACTGATCGTGACCGACGGTCCTGTGCAGATTGCATCCAGTTCCGTCCATTCCAATACCATCCTTTCCAGTCCGACGCACGAGAGCTGGCTGACCGTCGATGCACAGCTCTGCAACCGCAGCGATAAAGTGGTGAAGGGCAATCTTGTCGGACGCATCGACAACGGTGACGGAACGGCTTCGAACGAAGGCTTTTCCTTTCCTGTCACCTTGGCTCCGGGCGAACAGCGTACCGTGAAGCTTACTTCTGCCGAAGCTGCCTGCCTGCATCTTCAGAGCGCCCGTCTCTGGAAGCTCAACGTGGAGCTGAACGAGGGCAAACGCAATGTGCCGTATCAGATGAGCCTGCAGTTCAATGAGACGAACGGAACGACCGACGACAGCAGTGTTACACCATTCTATATCCGCAATGTCGAGACGTATCGCACGGCGGAAGGTGCACTTGGGTTTATCATCAACGGACAGAAGACGCTGATCCGCTCCGGCGGTTGGACCGATGATGTCTTCATGCGCGACTCGGCCAAAAGCATCTCCGACCAGCTCGACATGGTGGAAGCCATGCATCTGAATGCGATCCGTCTGGAAGGATTCTGGGGAAACACCGACGAGATCTACCGTCAGTGCGACGAACGCGGCATCATGATCCAAGTGGGTTGGAGCTGCCATTGGGAATGGGATGAATATCTGGGCAAAGCCGTGGACGAGAAGTACGGTGGCGTCGTTTCTCCTGAAGATATCGATCTGATCGCAGCCTCTTTCCGTGATCAGATTACGTGGCTGCGCGTTCATCCATCTATTATCGGATGGTTCGTGGGCAGCGACAAGATGCCGATTCCGGAACTCGAACAGCGTTATCGCACCATCCTTCCCGAAATCGACGATCGTGCCTATATCCTTTCCGCTTCGAACGTGACGAGCACCATCTCCGGAAGATCCGGAATGAAGATGAATGGCCCGTATGAATATGTAGGTCCGTCGTATTGGTACACCGATACGTATCTGGGCGGCGCATACGGATTCAACACCGAGACAGGCATCGGCGCTCAGTTCCCGCAGATGGAATCGATCCTGCGGTTTATCCCGAAGGATCAGCTCTGGCCTGTGAACAGCAGTGCGTGGAAACTGCATTGCACCCGATCTGCTGCCGGCATGCATTCGCTCGATGTCTTGACCGACGTCATGAACAATACCTTCGGCGCAGCTTCCAACTTGGCCGATTATCTGCACAAGGCCGATCTGCTCAACTATCAGAGCACACAGGCCATGTATGAAGCTTTCCGTGTGAATACGAAGGTGACGACCGGCATCGTGCAGTGGATGCTCAATTCCGCTTGGCCTTCTCTCTATTGGCAGCTCTACGACTGGTACGGCGTTCCGACCTCCGCTTATTATGCCACCCGTCATGCCAACGAACCGGTTCAGGCTGTTTATAATTACAAGGATCATTCCGTCTATCTCGTCAACTCAACGACGACCAAGGCTGTTGCCAATCTCTATGTGAAACGGTATGACGAAGCTTCGAAACTCATCCTGACGGATAGCGTCGCTGCTGTTTCCATCGAACCGAACGGATCTGTCAAGGCACTTCCTCTGGATCAGACCGGAAAGCTTTCCTATCTCTTCCTCACGGTCAAGACGCAGGACAACCGGATCGCTGCCAACGATTATATTCTCAGCGGCACGGACGAAGTGGACAATACGCCCAAATCTACCTGGTTCTACACACCAATCAAGCAGTATGCCACGATGATGGAGCTGAATCATCTCCTGCCGGCGAAGCTCGCCATGAACTTCCGTAATGCAAAGTCTGACGTGGAGGGCAAACGCTGCTTCGAAGTCACCTTGAGCAACGGCTCGGATGTGATCTCCTTCTTCAATCGTCTGGTACTGAAAGACAAGAGCGGCAACCTCGTTGCTCCGGCTTTCTGGAACGACAACTACGTCACGCTGCAGCCCGGCGAGACCAGACATCTGACCGTTTCTGTCAATGCCGACGTACGCAACATGACGTTGAGCGTGGACGGCTGGAATGCGAAGGTCGCAGCGAAAGCGGTGAAGTAAACAGACCGGGAAATCTTATCCGTTCACGGAAAATGGCTTTGATTTGTCGAAACCGGTAAACCGTGGACGGATAAGTGTTTTTGCCAGAATAAAGCCCTGAATCCGTTCGCGAATAAAATGAACAGGAAAGGGAAATGGACAAAGGCTCGCAGGCTATTCGTATAGCAAAACGGTTGGACGTTTTGTTTTTTATATTGCTGTCCGATAAAAACGAATCATATTATTTTCATACATCTCGAAGTACGAAGAAACAAGGCTTTGGGAATTTATTACGCAAAACAAGCCCCTTAATTATAAAGATGTGGTTCAAGAGGAATATATGTAGAGGAAGTATCAAAATGGGTCTTATAATCCGCGAAGGCGGATTCCTTTGCAGAATTGTCTCACAAGTGAGAGCAGAAGCAAGCTCGCTTGCATTATGCCGAACGCC
>CAZIVE010000199.1:0-3249 GCA_964542435.1 uncultured Parabacteroides sp. | reverse complement strand
GTATGGAAACGGAGGGCAGAAACCACTCCTCATAAAACCTATGTGGATCTATTTCAACTTAGTAAGAACCTCGCATCTCGAAATGATCAAATCTTGAGCTATTTTTTAGACGGCTCACGCAGGGTTTTTAAGGTGGACGACATCGCCTACGTGCAGTCTGGCGGCAGAAGCGTTATCTATCCGATAATCGCGGGACAGATTGGCGTCGGCTGTTGTCACAGAGTTGACAAAAGAATGATACCGGAAAAGTTCAAGCGTGAATATGTTTTGTCTATGCCAGATAAAGCCGATGCTGATGGAAAGCCGGGGTTCTGGCCAGCCACAGCAAAAAAAATCAGCGAATGTGATGAACTGAAAAGACTTGGAATAGAGTTTACGACCATTTTGCCCTATAAAACATCCAAGAGCGATGATAAAAAATTCGAGGATCGTGCTACGGCTTGTGTCCAAGATCGGATGATCGAGAGTGAAAAGAAACTCGTCGAGGAACTGGTGCGTGAAGGAAAACTTAATCAGAACAATTACCTTGTCAAAGACGGTTCGCTCGAATACCGTCCGACCAAAGAAGATACGGCCGATAAGAAGCGATACCAAACGTTCAAAAATAACTATAGCTGGGTCATCGGCGCCTCAAAGAATTTCAACCCTGAGGTCTGTGAAGATATCAACGGAAAGCCCAATCCAGGCTTCATCGCAGACTTGCCGCTCTACCACCGTACGCCCGTTGCGGAATATGAGAATCCAATGCTGGGCGACATTAAATTTGCTGTATGGTATATAAGGCTACGGGACAAAAAGCAGACACGTACACCATTTGACGGAATCCTTAAGGTGGAGAAAATACTCGTAACGGAGGAAGAAAACGAATATGGGATTGAAAGCGAAACGGTTGACATATTAAGTGCTTATCTCATAAATGAGCGAAACCCCGTTTGTTACGGCTCGGACCTCAGATGGGCAAATCACATATTTCCCATCTACCTGACAGAATCCTATGTAAAATCTCGGTATCTCAGCTCCGAGAGCTTTCTGCATCTGTTTTAAGGAGGATCGAAATATATGAGTAAATTGATTGGCAGGGTTCTTGCGACCGAAAAGAACCCAACAACGATGGATGATTTCAATTTCTGGACTAATTCGGATCTGAAGCTTCATGCATTTGACATCGTCAAGGTAGAACATATCGAAGGGTCGTACACGTTCGGAGTGATCGAGAATATTTCCCACATAACCGATGCGCAAAGTTTTCTGACAAGCTTCATCTCTAGTGACTTCGGAGACGTCGATATCGATGAACCAACGCTACGGGTTGGCATGAATTATGCTCAGGCTAAAGTCTCCTTCAACAGTAAAAACCTTTATACACCGGTTCACAACAACGCAAAGGTATATTTTGCTACGGCTGAAGAAATTACGATGGCCCTCGGACTTGACCGAATTCAAAACCCACTCGTCTGCGGCTCGTTAAAAATGTATGAAGGGACATCAGACGAGGTAACACTCCCGGTCCATCTAAACTCCAAATTCATACTCGGGCCGGAGGGGGCTCATCTGAACATTTCAGGCATTTCTGGACTTGCAGCTAAAACATCGTACGCGATGTTCCTGATGAAAGCCATTCAGGATCAATACATGAACGCTGACATAGACGATAGTGTGGCCTTTGTGATTTTTAATGTAAAAGGCAGAGACCTGATGGCTATAGACCATCAGAATGATTTTTCGGCTGATGCACCAGGTGAAAAAGATCGGACGTATAAAGAATATGCCGACCTCGGACTCTCCACAGATCCGTTTAAGAATGTAAAATATTACATCCCTTATGCAAGTGCTACTTCGGCAAAACAGAGTACCTATCTGACCAAAGACGATATCGAAAACTATATCGATGCTGGTCAGTTAAAAAAGTTCAAATATATCTATGCGGACGACAAAGAAAACATCGAAATGATGTTTGCTGATATCGATGATCCCGCTCAGACCATGGAGTCCATCATCAGTAAGATCATTGACAAAGATGATAAGGATTTCGGTAATCTCGACACATGGGATGAGTTCATGGATCAGGTAACGGAGAAAGCACAAAAGGGCTCGGCAACCGACAAGGGCGATATCTCCGTTCTCAGCTGGCGTAAATTCAAACGTGTGGTGCGCAAAGCCATCCAAGATGATATGTTCGCGAAGAGAGTCGATCCATCAAAATCTGAATGCCGTCTGGCAGATGAGCTTAAGCAGATAAGGAAGAATGAGGTGCGTGTAATCGACGTTGCCAAGCTACCGGAGGACAAGCAGGCATTCGTCTTTGGTGATGCCGTACGAACTATCTATAATTTAAAACTGGGCGAGTATGACGGCGAGCCCGGTGTTGAACCGCCCGCTCGCATCGTGGTCTTTATAGATGAGCTAAACAAATACGCATCCAAGGATGTGCCTAAGACGTCTCCGATCCTGCGTGAGATTCTAGATGTAACCGAACGAGGGAGGTCTCTGGGTGTTATACTATTCGCGGCGGAACAGTTCCGCTCGGCAATCCACGATCGTGTGACTGGGAATTGCGCCACACATGCCTATGGCAGGACGAACTCAATCGAAACCGCAACGAAGGATTACGGTAGTCTCCCAAGTACATACAAAAACATGCTTACGCGTCTGGAACAGGGAGATTATTTGGTTCAAAATCCGATCTTCCGATCCTTGCTGAAAATTAAATTCCCGAAGCCAATTTATAGGCAGTTCAAGTAAACAAGGAGAAACAAAAAAGATGGCAGAATACGTCTTTGGCGCAAATATAATAGAAAACCTCACGACGGGAATGTATCAGGATTCCAAGGTCATTTACCGTGAGTACATTCAAAATGCCTGCGACCAAATCGATAAGGCTGTTAATGCTGGAATCTTGTCTCCTGACGAGGGAAAAATAGAGATTTGGCTGGACTACGATAAGCGCACCATCAGCATAGAGGATAATGCAACCGGTATCAGTGCTGCCGCATTCGAAGAGGTCCTCGGTAATATCGCGGATTCCGATAAGAAGGTTGGCGAGAATAAAGGCTTCCGAGGGATCGGTAGACTTTGCGGGATGGCATACTGCAGAAGCCTCATTTTCTCATCTTCCGCAAAAGGCGAAGATACCGTTTCATATATGTACTGTGATGCGTATAAAATGCGTCAACTGCTGAACGAAAATGCGCAAGGGAAAAAGCATACTGCCAACGACATTCTTCATGCTATCAACAAGTTCGAAAGAAA
>CAZIVE010000198.1:0-3345 GCA_964542435.1 uncultured Parabacteroides sp. | reverse complement strand
CAAAGTTATGGCATCGATTAGGCTTTACCAAGAACTTTTCCAACAAAAAGGAGGACAAAACTGAAAAAAAACAGGACTGATTATCAGGAAGAAAGATCAGTTCAACGGTGAGGAGGTGGACAAAAGGAGCAAATAGGTGGACAAATTGAGGTTTCCACTGACGATGCCGAACTCCTGGCGGAGACGGAAACGGATCTTCTTGACGCCCTCCAGGGAGATGCCGAGCAGATTGGCCTCCTCCTTCAGACTAAGCCCGAAAAACTGCAGGTAGCAACTGTTGGTATCCCTTTCGGAGAGGTTCGGATGGTTCTGAGTCAGGTTGTCTTTGAAATGGATGAATATGGAGTCCACGCCGGCTCTGATGGCTTCCCAGTCTTCCGGACGGATCTTGCTCTGCTCCGGCTCGAGGCTGCCGGCCATCTCCTTGATCTTTCTAAAGACCGCCGTTCTCCTCAATTTACCGATCTGGATGGCGCGGATTTCATCCGCAAACGCCTGAAGCGATTGATTGCTCCGTTCCTGCAATCCGCGCAGCTCGTCAGACAGATGGAGCTTCTCTGCCTCCTCCTCTCTGATCAATATCTGCTGTTCGTGGATCTTCCGCTCTTTCCTGCGGATATGGACCAGATAGAACAGGCCCGAAAGGGAAAGGAGAAGCAGAAGCAGTACAATACCTGTGAAATAGTTCTGGGATGCCAGCTTCGACTGCATGGCGTCGTTCAGAAACTGCTGCCGCTCATAGCGTTTCTCCACCTCATAGATGTTCGTCCGGTTCAGCCGACTCAGCAGCGAATCGGATTTTGCCTGATATTGCTCATACTGCTTCAATGCCTCGGACGCGTTGTTCTCTTTTTTGGCGATCAGGTAGCGGGTATAGTCGATGGCTCCGGGCGTGAGAATGTTTTTTGTAGGCCTCTGGGCCATCTCCACATACATTTTGGCTCCCGGAATGTCGCCTTTTCTCAGCCGCAGCTGGGAAAGCGCGAGGAAGTTGGGCGCCATCTCGGAGCTGTCGAGACGGTTCGCCTCCAGAAGGTAGTGCTCCGCCTTGTCATATTCACCCATGCTGACGTAAACATTGCCGAAGCCGTTGTACATATAGGCCCGGTCTGCATTGCTCAAAGAGGGCAGATACGATTCGATCTGCTTGAAACAGGACAAAGCTCTTGCTGTGGAATCTTTGGCTAAATACATCTTTCCAATGTCACGAAGTGAAAAAAGATAGCTGCGTTGGTTGCCGGCACGGCGGAAATAGTCTGCCTCTTCTTTATAACGCTTCAAAGCTTCGCTGTAATTGCTTTTGAGAAAATAGATGTCGCCCGTATAACCGCTGATATAGCCGGCCTGATTATAGGCTTTTCCCTGCAGGGCTATCGCCATGCCCTCCGCATAGGTTGCTATCGCCTTCTCGTAGTCTTCGCCGTGGGCATACGAACGTCCGAGAAAGAGAGCCATGCGCGACTGCTGCTCTGCACTGCCGTGACGACGGAGATATCCGGAGGCACTGAGCAGAAGCGAGGCTTCAGGCATCGGCTCCTTCGCCTTGTCCGCCGCATCGCCGTAAGCCATGCACCAGCGCGCCAGCCAGCGGTCGCCCAGCGATTCGGGCAGCTTCACCTTCTGCAACACCACCAGCGCACTGTCGGGCAGCGAGTCCTTCAGGCTCTCGCCCTGCTCGATCCATGCCTTCTCCGCACGGTGCGAACTGCACGCCGCCATCAGCAGGCAGCTTGCAAACAGACAGACGATGTACCGGATTTGTTTCATTACGGGGGTAAAGATAGGACATAAGGATTCAATAAACAAATCATCATTTTAGTATCTTTGCCATAAATAGCGAAGATAAGCGGCACCTCGGCATAACATCCAAGCAAGCTTGATGATTCTACCCTCGGTTTGCATTATCTTTGCTTCAAATAGCGAAGACAAGCGTCACCTCGGCATAACATTCAAGCAAGCTTGATGATTCTGCACTCGGTTTGCATTATCTTTGCCATAAATAGCGAAGATAAGCTGAAAATAATACACATCATGAAACTTCTCTACAGATATATCTGGTTGCTTTTCATCATTCTCCCCTTCGCATCCTGCTCCAATGACGACGAGCCGAAGGACAATCCGGACCAGCCCGGGACAAAGGTTGAGAGATATCTGGTGTCCGTCAGCTCAACGGAGGAGATGACGCGGGAACAGCTGTTGGCAAAGTTCGACGTGGAAAGTGCCTACTCCATACTCTTGCCGAATCGCACCATACGCTCTGCTTCGCTCCTCTACTACACGAAAGATGCCGAAGGCAACCAGATCGTGGCTTCAGGAATCATAACCTACCCGAAAGACGGTAAGACGAAAGGAACCGTTGTCGGAATGCATTACACCATCACCACCAATGACGAAGCGCCCTCCTCCAAGATGTACACCATCGAATCGGCGCTCTCGTTCTACGGCTATACAGTGATCTGCCCGGATTATATCGGCTACGGATCGACCGCGAGCCTTCCTCATCCCTATCTGCATGCGAAACTGACGGGTGAATGTACGGCCGATCTGGTCTTTGCCGCGCGTGAATACATGGATTCGCTCAACATCAGTACCGACGACAGTCTTTATGTGGTGGGTTATTCCGAAGGTGGAGGCGCGGCAGTGGCTTTTCAGAAATATGCAGAGGAGAACTACCCGGACAAACTTCCACTGCGCTATGTGATGGCCGGCGGCGGTCCGTATGATCCTGTTGCCACAACCGACACAATCCTCGCCCACAACGGATCCGACTACCCCGCTTCCATTCCGATGGCCATCATCGGATTGGATTACGGCGATCAGCTGCATCTGAATTTCTCAAAGATATTCCTCGAGCCGCTGCTGTCGAATTATAACAAATGGATCAACAGCAAGACCTATACGTCGGGCGAGATCAACACCAATCTCGGAGGCGGTGCACTTACGAACTTCCTTTCGCCCGACTTCTTCACAACAGAGAAGAACAGCGACATCAAGAAGCTCTACGTCTCACTGAATGCAAACCGATTGATCGACTGGACGCCTAAAACGCCCCTTTTGCTGGTTCACGGAAAGAATGACAAGATCGTTCCCTACATCAATGCCCAAGAGGCCTACGAATCTTTCAAGGCAAGAGGCTGCAACGTGGACCTGATCTCCGTTGACAAAGCATCGCATTACGATGCAGCCATCCTCTTTTATCTCAAAGTGCTGAACAAACTGAAATAATACGTCGCAAGACGTTATTGTATTTTTGCTGTCCGATAAAAACGAATCATATTATTTTCATACATCTTGAAGTACGAATAAACAAGGCTCTGGGAATTTAGATCGAAAAACAAGCCCCTT
>CAZIVE010000197.1:0-3354 GCA_964542435.1 uncultured Parabacteroides sp. | reverse complement strand
TCAAAATCTACGTCGGTGACGTTGTCTTTGCCGTTGTTACCGGCATTGCCTGCGTTACCACCGGGTTGCTGCTGTTGCTGCTGGCCACCGAAGTTCTGACCTTGCTGCGGACCGGCTTGCTGTGAGTTGCCCTGATTGTAGAGATTCTGACTGACTGCCTGGAAGATGCTGTTGACTTCTGCCATAGCTGCGTCGATGCCTGCAATGTCTTGCTTCTGTTTGGCATCTTTCAGTTTGGCGATAGCAGCTTCAATCTGGCTCTTCTTGTCGGCCGGAATCTTGTCGCCCAGATCCTTCAGCTGTTTCTCGGTCTGGAAGATCATGCTGTCGGCCTGATTCAGCTTGTCAACACGTTCCTTTTCCTTCTTATCAGCTTCAGCATTGGCTTGAGCCTCGTCTTTCATCCGTTTAACTTCGTCATCGCTCAGACCGCTGGATGCCTCGATGCGGATGCTCTGAACCTTACCGGTGCCTTTATCACGGGCAGATACATTCAGAATACCGTTGGCATCGATATCGAAGGTGACTTCAATCTGTGGAACACCACGCATTGCTGCGGGAATGCCATCGAGGTTGAATCGACCGATCGACTTGTTATCCTTAGCCATTGAACGTTCGCCCTGGAGAACGTGGATCTCAACAGAAGGCTGGTTGTCGGCTGCGGTGGTGAACACTTCCGATTTCTTAGTAGGAATGGTCGTGTTGGCATCGATCAGTTTGGTCATTACGCCACCCATCGTCTCGATACCGAGAGACAGAGGAGTAACATCAAGCAGAAGCACATCCTTAACTTCACCAGTCAGAACGCCGCCCTGAATGGCAGCACCTACAGCTACGACCTCGTCGGGATTGACACCCTTTGATGGAGCCTTGCCGAAGAATTTCTGAACCAGATCCTGAACGGCAGGAATACGAGAAGAACCACCTACGAGAATTACTTCGTCGATATCTGATGGAGTCATGTGTGCATCCTGAAGCGCTTTCTGGCAAGGAGGCAGACAAGCCTGGATCAGTTCGTCTTCCAATTCCTCAAACTTTGCACGAGTCAAAGTCTTTACCAAATGTTTCGGAACACCGTTGACCGGCATGATATACGGCAGATTAATCTCCGAGCTAGTTGTGCTTGACAGTTCGATCTTAGCCTTTTCGGCAGCTTCCTTCAGACGTTGCAGCGCCATCGGATCCTGACGAAGATCTACGCCTTCCTCTTTCTGGAATTCTTCAGCCAGCCAATCAATGATCTTATGGTCGAAGTCATCACCTCCAAGGTGCGTATTACCGTTGGTTGATTTTACTTCAAATACACCGTCGCCCAATTCGAGGATAGAGATATCGAACGTACCACCACCAAGGTCGAATACGGCGATCTTCATATCTTTGTTCTTCTTATCCAATCCGTATGCCAATGATGCGGCTGTCGGTTCGTTGACGATACGACGAACGTTCAGACCTGCAATTTCCCCGGCCTCTTTGGTAGCCTGACGCTGTGAGTCGCTAAAGTAAGCAGGAACGGTGATGACCGCTTCCGTAACCTCTTGACCCAGATAATCCTCGGCTGTCTTCTTCATCTTCTGCAGAATCATTGCTGAAATTTCCTGCGGCGTATAGAGACGTCCGTTGATGTTGACACGCGGTGTATTGTTTTCTCCACGATCCACCTGATAGGGAACGCGGGATATTTCTTTCTGTACCTGATCGTAAGTCTCGCCCATGAAACGTTTGATAGAGAAGACTGTGTTCTTCGGGTTGGTGATTGCCTGGCGTTTAGCCGGATCGCCCACCTTACGTTCGCCACCTTCCACAAAGGCTACGATAGACGGAGTAGTACGTTTGCCTTCGCTGTTAGCGATGACAACAGGTTCGTTACCTTCCAACACTGCTACGCAGGAGTTGGTTGTTCCTAAGTCGATACCAATAATCTTTCCCATGATTGTAATATTTTTAATTGTTATTATTCTTGTTTATTCCGTGCCTCTTTCGAAACACACTTACAATCTATCAAACCGCATGCCAAAGTTTATCGCAGGGAAGATGCCTCGTTCCTTTGGCAGAAATCATGACATTTTGACCGCATATTATCGACCTTTGCGTATCATTTAGTCAGATAAAGTGGGAAAATCGATAGACAAAGGCGTTGGTCGTGGAAACAGATAGAGAACGACGCTTTCCCGGAGGAGCCTTGGAATCGGAAGAACATTCTTCTCTGAATACGTTTTAATAGACTTTAACCTCAAGGAAAATATTTCATGCAGACATACATTCGAAAGTTAGTTACTTTTGTAGCCTAAAGTAATTATCAGCTTGTTATGTACACAGATGTAACCAAAGAGGAGTATTTCCCCGATTGTCCGATCCGTAATATCCTGGCACGTGTCAGTGATAAATGGTCCATTCTTGTATTGTATATTCTTAGCCAGTCTGATGTGATGCGGTTCAACGCTCTGCAGCGTGAGATCCCGGATATTTCCCAGAAGATGCTGACGCATACACTTCGCACCTTGGAAACGGATGGATTCGTCAGAAGAACGATCTATGCCGAAGTTCCTCCGCGTGTCGAATATGCACTGACCGAGCGGGCTTTGTCGTTCCTTCCTTATGTGAACGCCCTCATTGGTTGGGCAAAAGACAATATGTCAGCCATTTTGAAAGATCGCCAGGCAGCGCTCAAAGGATAGGAGCGTGGCTGGCGATCTTCATGTCCTTATTTCGTGCAAACGATGATCTTATATTTTCCTTTCGCTTTGGGTTGTTCCAACCATTTGCCATCTTGATAACGGCCGGTTACGACGTTGTTATCAAAGGAGTGGAGTTTGAACGTTACATTCCAGTCTTTCGGGAAGGCAGGAAGAATGTAGATGCCTTTGTCATACGATTGCAGGATCATATCCTGAACGGTCGTCAGCAGATTGCCACCGTGATTCTGATCGGGTGCCCAGTCAAAGTTCGGTCCCCAAAAGGCAGGAAAGCGATGGTGCGGATTGCTGTTGTTGATTCTCGCCAGCACATTGCTGCGAGCCTCTTCGGTCAAGCCCAAGCAGGCGGCTTCTTGTCCGTCTTGCGTCCATCCGACAGAATCACGCACGACGCGCTGTCTGAATGTTTCTATACCTATCTGTTTATCCGATGTAGAGATGTTGCATAAAGAGAATGGGAAGATGACATACAGTTCCGGATTCTCCACGTTCGATCTCTCCGCGTCGTATTTCTCCGCAGGTGCAAATACCGTCTTCCCGTCAACGATATGCTGTGGAATAGCAGGCAGTTGTTTCTGGAGCTGTTTCCAATAGTGACGGTCTGCAGCCGAAGCACAATCTTCAGGCAGATTCAGAAGTTGTTTGAGGACATAGTGCAATC
>CAZIVE010000196.1:0-3368 GCA_964542435.1 uncultured Parabacteroides sp. | reverse complement strand
CGGAAATCCAAGGGAAGGAGATCCGCCGCTATGATACCGGAGATAATCTTTAGCTACTATGATATCAATCGAGAAGTCCGGCTGCTTTCCGATAGGTTGTCTCGTTGATCTTGTATTGCGTCTGTGCTTCGATGAGACTGCTGTGTGCATTCTGCCACTGCGTCTGTGCGTCGAGCATGTCGGTCAGCGTACAGAGGCTTTCGTTGAAACGAAGGCGCGTGATGCGCAGGTTCTCTTCGGCCTGGTCTTGTGCGCGTTTGGCAGATGAAATCATCGTACGTGAATCGCTGAGATTGCGGAAGGCCTGCTCTCTTTCGATGTTGAGCAGTCGCGTGTTTTCCTCCAGTTCCAACTGTTTGCTTTCTACTGCGAGTTTGGCGCGATGGATCTTCTTCGGTCCTTCTCCGAAATGGAAGATCGGAATCGAGAGCGAAAGCGTGACCATGCCGCCGTTGCCGCTGTATTTATTGCTTGTGGAGTAGGGATTGCCTTGCGCATCTTGCCCGGACATATTCACCTTGAGGTTGCCGTAGAAGTTATAGCCTAATCCCATTCCAAGTGTTGGCAGGAAATCGGCACGAGCCATCTTCACGTCGAGTTTGCTCATGTCCACCTGCTGTTGGAGCAGTGCATATTCCGGGCGGTTGGTGATGTCGCCCGAAGTGACCACTTCCGGTTCCTTCTCGAGCAAAGGAGCATCGGTAGCTTTGACTTTCGTGTCGAGCGGCAAGCCGATGAGATGGCAAAGCGCCATGCGGCAGATCTCCATGCCATTGATGGCTTTCTTCATCTGGTAATCGGTCTGACTGCGACGGCTGTCGATGCGGAGCAGATCGGCTTCGGTCTGCATCTGCTGTTTGACACGGGCCTGTTCATCGTTATAGAGTGAGTCGAGCAGTGCGGCATACGCTTGGGTCAGTTCCACTTTGTCGCAGACTGCCACATACGACCAATAGGTGTTGTCGAGATTGGCCAGCAGTTTCTGACGTTCCAGACGCTGGTTTTCTTTCATCATGGTGACGCCGAGAGCAGCCTCTTTGTTTCCGTTGATGATCTTTCCACCTGTATAAAGCGGCTGTTCGATGGTCAGTCCGGCCATGTAAACACCGTGAATGAGCAGTTCCATTCCCATTCCTTGCGTCATCTTGTCGGGAAAGGTGTAATAGGTAGAAGCCGATCCTTTGAAGTTGGGCAGGTAACCTGTGAAAGCCACTTGTTTGTCCAGTTCCGCCTGTTGCGTAGCGATGTCGGCACGTTTAACTTTCTCACTCGTCTGCAGTGCCATGCTGCGGCACTGTTCGAGACTGAGCGAAACCGGTTCCTGTGCATACAGATTGGCTGCAGAAAAGAGGAGCGCGGCAAATAAAACTATCTTTTTCATTATACGATCTCAATTTTAGGTTTACGAATGTGGAACAGCAGAGCGTAGAACGTCGGCAAGAGCAGCAGCGTGATGATGGTTCCCATGGTCAGACCAGCCATGATAACCACTGCAAGCGAAGCGTACATTGGATCGGTCAACAGCGGGATCATTCCGACAACCGTGGTCAGTGATGCCATGAAGACAGGACGAATACGCGATACAGTTGCATCGATCAACGCCTTATAGGGTTGTACACCTTCGTGTGTAAGACGCGATACTTCATCGACCAGTACGATGGAGTTCTTCACCATCATACCCACCAATCCGAGGATGCCAAGTAATGCCATGAAGGTAAACGGTTTCCCGCTGAGAGCTAAAGCCGGCGATATGCCGACGATGACGAACGGCAGACAGGAGAGGATGATGATTACCTTTTTCCAATTGCCGAACAGCAGGAGCAGGACGACCAGGATGATAACGGAGATCAGCGGAATGTAATCGAGGATGGCTTTCTGAGCCTTCGTCTGAGTCTTCGTTTCGCCCATCCATCTCCAATGATAACCGGCAGGCAAGTGAATGGCATTGATCTGATCCTGTGTTTCTGAAAGCACTTTAGCTGCGGTAGCACCGCCTTCGAAATCGGGATCGCACTGAGCTTCGATGGCACGTTGGCAGTTGAAGCGCCAGATATTGCGTTCTTCCCAACCGAGGCGAACACTGTCGGCGATGCTGCTGAGCGGTGTGCCGTGGAAGAGCCGATCCTGAATGTCGTCAGCAGAGAGAGCGCCGCTCATTACATTCTGAATGTCTTTATTGTCTATATCCGCATTGGGAATCGTGGTCCAGACCGGAATATTGTTGATATCGTTGATGCGGCTGCCATCGGCATTGCGTATCTTCAAATAGATCGGGACGATGCGGTCGTTGTCATAGAGCACGCCTCCGGTCAATCCATTGCCTACTGCTTGCAGCGCATTTCCTACATCCGCTCTTCCAACACCGGTGGAACGACCGTTCTGCTGATTATAAACAGCGAAGATCGCTTTGCCCGGAAGATCCCAATTGGTGCTTACCGAAAGACTGTCCACGCCTTTGTTGGCACGGAAGATAGCTTCAGCTTGAGCAGCGAGATCTCGAAGTACGGCAGGATCAGGTCCTGTAAATTGTGCTTCGACCGTGTGTGAAGTCTCGATGGAGAAGTTGTATTTTCTTGTACGGACGTATGCTTCGGGATGACTTTCACGGATGAGTTTGCGTACGATTGGAATCTGTTTGCACATGTGATTGTAATCTTCACAATCGATCAGCAGTTCGCCATAGTTCTCTCCACCGTTCGACATGGGTCGAAGCAGACAATAACGTCCGGGCGATCCGCCTTGTAAAGCGATGACTCTGTGGATCTCTTTGTTCTTGAGAAGCTGGTTCGTGATGTCGAGCAGATCCGTCTTCACCTTTTCAGCTCCTGTTTCAGGCGGCAAGGTATATTCCACAACGAACTGGTTGTAGTTACAATCGGGGAAGAAGAGGTTCTTGACGAAACGGAATCCCCATGCAGCCGTCAAAAGCACGGCGATGGCACAGGCGAAAGCGGTCTTCTTGTTGTCCACCATGAAGAGTATCGCCTTCTTCATTTTGCGATTGACAGGCGTATTGAGCGGGTCTTTCGGAGTCTCGTTGGCTTTCACCTTCATGCGTGCCGGAAGGAAGATCTTGGCAAACATAGGCGTTTGCGTGAGAGCGAGAACCCAGCTGACAAGCAGTGATACGGCAATTACAAGGAAAAGATCGTGGGCATATTCGCTGGCGGAGTTCTTTGCCAGATAGACCTCGATGAAGGTAACGGATGCAATGATCGTGGCGCCGAGCAGCGGAAAGGCCGTTTTCTTACATATACTAAACAAGTATTTCTTGGGCGGAAGTCCTCGGCCTTTGTCCACAAGGATTCCGTCGATGATCACAATGGAGTTGTCCACGAGCATGCCCATCGCGACAATGAAGGCGCCGA
>CAZIVE010000195.1:1169-3372 GCA_964542435.1 uncultured Parabacteroides sp. | reverse complement strand
CGAAGAACTGCATCTCCATCTGTTCGAACTCACGCATACGGAAGATAAACTGACGGGCTACGATCTCATTACGGAAGGCCTTGCCAATCTGAGCAATACCAAACGGGATCTTCATACGACCCGTCTTCTGAACGTTCAGGAAGTTGACGAAGATACCTTGGGCTGTCTCCGGACGAAGATACACCTTCATCGAACCTTCGGATGTAGAACCCATATCGGTTGAGAACATCAGATTAAACTGACGAACGTCGGTCCAGTTGCGTGTACCCGAAATAGGATCCGCGATTTCGCAGTCGATGATGAGTTGACGCAAATCGGCGAAGTCCGAAGCATTCATATCTTTTGAATAACGTTCGTGAACCTCTTTCCATTTAGCCTGCTGTTCAAGCACGCGAGCATTGGTGGAGCGATATTCTGCCTCGTTAAATGCGTCGCCGTATTTCTTTGCAGCCTTTTCAACCTCTTTGTTGATCTTTTCTTCAATCTTGCCCAGATAATCCTCGACAAGTACATCTGCACGATAACGCTTCTTGGAATCACGGTTATCAATCAGAGGATCGTTGAATGCATCGACATGACCGGAAGCTTTCCAGATCGTCGGGTGCATGAAGATAGCTGAATCAAGACCTACAATGTTTTCGTGAAGCAGCGTCATGCTGTCCCACCAATATTTCTTTATATTATTTTTCAGTTCAACGCCATATTGACCATAGTCGTAAACAGCTGCTAAGCCGTCATAAATCTCCGATGAAGGAAAAACGAAACCATATTCCTTACAGTGAGATACCAGTTTCTTAAAATCCTCTTCCTGTGCCATTCTATTTATAATTTACATGAGTTGCAAAGTAAGTCATTATTTCTCTAATAAAAAAACCGAATCTGCAGAACAGAATCGGTTTTTTTTGCTTCCTTATGAACCAATCTCACGATCAACCCATCTGAAAGACTTGTTAACCTTAGATCTAAAATACTATGAAAAAAACTCGATGCAAATATAAGCATTATTTTTATCATGCAAGCTTTTTCATAGAAAAATTTTCACCAATTGAACTTTTTTTATTTCACATTGAAATATTTTTTCCCTTCTATCGAATCATTTTGTATTGTTCGGGAATTTGATCCATAATATCAAAAAGTTCAGAAATCGTCGAAGCTCGTAACATTTTGATTCGAGTCTGACGAAAATCAGGGATTCCCTTAAAGAGTGGTGTCGCTGCCAAATGACGTCGAATGTGAAGTATTCCCCGTATTTCATCTAAACGTTCCACGCTTTTCATTACTTCTTCTTTCAAAACATCAAGATACCATTGAAAATTTTCGGGTGGAAGGATTTGTCCTTTTGTTAGATAATATTTGACTTCTCTGAAGATCCAGGGCCGTCCGATGCTGCCGCGACCGATCATGACGGCATCCACGCCATAGTCGTCAAACCGCTGCTTGCAGATCTCAGCTGACGTAATGTCGCCATTGCCGATGATCGGAATGTGCATGCGCGGATTTTCCTTGACGCGACCTATCAAAGTCCAGTCGGCTTGACCTGTGTACATCTGCGACCGTGTGCGACCGTGAATGGTGAGTGCAGAGATGCCGCAGTCCTGAAGCTGTTCAGCCAAATCCACAATGATCTGATTGTCCACATCCCAACCGAGACGCGTCTTTACCGTAACCGGAACCTTGACGGCATTCACGACAGCTTTCGTGATGGCCAACATCTGGGGAATATTCCGCAGCATACCTGCACCTGCGCCTTTTCCGGCCACCTTTTTCACAGGACAGCCAAAATTGATGTCTATCAGATCGGGGTGTGCCTGTTCGCAGATCTGTGCGGCATCAGCCATCGCCACCTCATCACGACCGTAGATCTGAATTCCGACGGGCCGCTCTTCATCGGCTACAATCAGCTTCTGTTCCGTGGAGCGTACACTGCGCACCAATGCTTCGCTGGAGACAAATTCGGTATAAACCATATCCGCTCCAAAACGTTTGCACATCAGTCGGAAGGCAATGTCGGTCACATCTTCCATCGGTGCAAGAAATACAGGTCGTTCACCCAAATCAATGGTTCCTATCTTCATAATGGTGCAAAATTACAGCTTTCCTCCGAAATTCTTTTGCCTCTTGCCGAATATTGGGACATTTGACGCATAGAGTATGGATTTTCTTTGGATTTATCGTATTTTTGTGTCGTTATACATCTATATAG
>CAZIVE010000195.1:0-1069 GCA_964542435.1 uncultured Parabacteroides sp. | reverse complement strand
CCGTTTGCATCACGTTGGTCAACGAAGGTTACGAACGTCGTCCCGAATTCCGGGGATTTATCCTTGACGACGAAGCGAATCTTGCCGGAAAACCCGAACTTCCTCAAAGGAGAATCGAATTCATCGGCAACTCTATCACCTGCGGCTACGGAATGGAAGGCAAGAACGAGAAGGAACATTATAAAGAATCCACCTCCAACTTCTACTTCTCGTATGCAGCCATTACCGCACGAACGCTGAATGCTCAAGCTTGGGTTGTGGCTCGCTCCGGCATCGGGATCTACCGCAACTACAACGGTCCGAGAACAGGCAACAAAGATTGCATGCCGGCGATGTACGACCAAACGCTCTTCACCGACAATACCGTCAAATGGGATTACTCTCAGTTTACGCCCGATGTGGTCGTAATCAATCTCGGCACCAACGACTGCAGCACGCCGAACTATGACACGCAGCTGCTGACCAATGCCTATTTGAAGTTTGTCCAGCGCGTTCGTTCCAACTATCCGAATGCCAAAATCGTTCTCCTCACGGGTGTCATGCTTCACAAGAAGCCAGCTAAAGATGTAAAAAAGGCCATGAACACGGTTCGTTCTATCTTGCGCAGCAACGGTGACAAGAACATTTTCAGATTCGACTGCTCGGAACAGAAAGGCGACCTCGGCTACGGTTCAGACAGTCATCCGTCCATGCGCCAGCACGCCAAAATGGCTTCGGAACTGATTCCTTTCCTGAAAAAGATCACGGATTGGCAATAAATTTGCTTTCATCCATTGCCGAGCTCACTCGCATTGGATAAAGAAAAGTTTTAACCGTGGTTAAAACAATTTTCAACCATGGTTAAAAATTATTGGGACTACTATGAAAAAAAGTTTCAACCATGGTTAAAACTTTTTTCTTTCCTAATGCAGCAAGAAATGAAAAGGATGACAGGTCCGAAGGAATCTATTTCACATGGATTTTACGAGATCAGAAACTCCAATAACCGTATGAGAAACATCCACAATCCATCGTAGGGGCGAAAAATCTTTCGCCTTCACCTCATCAGGCAGATTCGAAAGGTCATGTC
>CAZIVE010000194.1:0-3375 GCA_964542435.1 uncultured Parabacteroides sp. | reverse complement strand
CGGCATCCTCAATATCGTCTTCAAGATTGCTGACGACAAGGGACTGCTTCTTATTGACGTGAAAGACCTGCGTCTGATGCTTGACTTTGTCGGGAAAAACGCCTCAGACTTCACAACCAATTATGGCAACATTACTTCTCAGAGCATCGGAGCCATTCAGCGCTCTCTGCTGGGACTCGAAAGTCAAGGAGCAGACATTTTCTTCGGTGAACCTTCGTTCAACATCAACGACCTGATGCAGTGTGAAGGCGGCAAAGGAATCATGAACGTACTGGCCGCCGACAGGCTGATGCAGAATCCAAAGCTTTACTCAACCTTCCTGCTTTGGCTGCTTTCCGAAATCTATACACAACTGCCGGAAGTCGGCGATCTGCCTTTGCCACGGTTCATCTTCTTCTTTGATGAAGCTCACACGCTTTTTGACGATACGCCCAAGGCTTTGGTGGACAAGATCGAACAGGTTGTTCGTCTTATCCGTTCGAAAGGGGTTGGCATCTATTTCATCACGCAGAACCCGATTGATATTCCAGATTCTATACTTGGCCAGCTGGGCAACCGCATCCAGCATGCATTGCGTGCCTTCACGCCCAACGATCAGAAGGCTGTGAAAGCAGCAGCTCGCACTTTCCGCCCCAATCCTGCCTTCGAGACAGAAGACGCCATCATGCAGCTCGGTACGGGCGAAGCTCTCGTTTCCTTCCTCGAAGAGAACGGTGCACCGGCAATGGTTGAGAAGGCCAAGATTCTCTTCCCGCTGAGCTCTATCGGTGCTATCACCGACGCACAGCGAAGCGACATCATTCACAAGTCCCGTCTCTTCGGCATCTATGAACGTAGCATCGACCGTCAGAGTGCTTATGAAGTGCTCTCAGCTCAGAATCAGGTGGAGGCACAACGTCAGAAACAGGAAGAAGATCAGAAGGCTTACGAGAAAGAACAGGCGCAGCGTGCCAAAGAAGAGGCGCAGCGTCAGAAAGAGGCTGCCCAGCAACAGAAAGAGATGGAACGTCAGTACCGTACTTCCGCTCCGAGCCGAACCTCTTCAAGAACGTCTCCTCTCGAGAAAGCCATCGGATCAGCCGCCTCGAGCATCGGACGCAACCTGGGGAATCAGATCATCCGCTCGATCCTCGGCAGTATTTTTAAAAAGTAATCATGTTAAACACTGAACAAGAATGAAACTAACAGGCAGAAGAACCAGCGGGAACGTAGAAGACCGTCGCGGAATGAGCGGCGGAGCGAAAGGTGCCATGGGCGTTGGTGGTATTGTCATCGTGGCACTGATCGTGCTGCTCAAGGGTGGCAGTCTTTCCGATGTATTCAACGCAGTGACTCAGGAATCCAATGTGGCCCAGACTACACAGACCACGCAGTCTTATCAACCTACAGCCGAGGAGCAGGAGATGGCCACTTTCGCCTCTCAGATCCTTGCCAGTACAGAAGATGTCTGGACAGAATACTTCTCTCAGATGGGCTTGACCTATCGTCCGCCGAAGATGGTGCTCTTCTCCGGCTCTACACAATCGGGTTGCGGAACAGCCAGTCAGCAGACCGGACCTTTCTACTGCTCGGCGGATCAAACGGTCTATCTCGACCTCGATTTCTTCAACGAGATGAAACAGAAATATGGTGGAGGCGGCGACTTTGCCTATGCCTACGTGATTGCTCATGAAGTAGGACATCACGTGCAGTATCTGCTCGGGACGCTCGATAAAGTACACAACAAGATGGCTCAGGTGAGCGAGAAAGAGGCCAACCAGCTCAGCGTTCGTCTGGAGCTGCAGGCGGATTTCTTCGCAGGACTGTGGGCGAACCATGAGAACCAGAAGTATGCTTCGCTGGAGGATGGCGATATCGAAGAGGGAATGAATGCAGCCACAGCCATCGGTGACGATCGGCTTCAGATGCAGGCGCAGGGCTATACCGTTCCCGACGCTTTCAACCACGGCACCTCGAAACAGCGTACCTCCTGGTTGAAGCGTGGCCTCACCACAGGCGACATTAATCAAGGTGATACCTTTTCGCCCTCGTATGCGAATCTTTGATAGGATTCAGGATTAATGAATGATAAAAAAGAAAGATTGCTTTCCATTTTCTTTCATAATGAAGAATGGGGAGCAATTTTTTCTTTTACCTTTGACGCCCAAAAGCTAATAATTTAGACCATGAATGCATCAATCAGAAAACCGGATGTTTATTTGGCATCCAAACAGCATTATGAAATTCTGGACGCTCTCCGCGGTGTCGCCGCTCTCACCGTCGTCTGGTTTCACCTCTTTGAAACTTTCACCTATGGCAACCATTATGCACAGGTAATCAATCACGGCTATCTCGCTGTGGACTTTTTCTTCGTGCTTTCGGGTTTCGTCATCGGATATGCCTACGACGACCGCTGGGACAAGATGTCGCTGGGGAATTTCTTCAAACGTCGTGTCATCCGTCTGCACCCGATGATCATCATCGGATCTCTGATTGGTGCCCTCACCTTCTATTTCCAGGCATCGCCCGTCTTTCCCAATATTGCGAGCACGCCTCTATGGAAACTGGGCGTCGTTTTCCTCTTGGGCTGTATTCTTCTGGCACCGGTCACAAAGAATTTTGATATACGAGGCTGGACTGAAATGCATCCGCTGAACGGACCTGCCTGGACGCTTTTCTTTGAGTATATTGCGAACATCCTTTACGGACTCTTCGTCCATAAGTTCTCCAACAAGCTGCTGGCCTTCGTGGTCTTCATCTTCGCACTGATCACCCTCGAATACACCACCTACGGAAGTTCCGACGGCTACCTCATCGGCGGATGGAACGCTTTCGACCCTGTGCAGCTGCGCATCGGCTTCACGCGTCTGCTCTATCCGTTCTTTGCGGGCCTGCTGCTGTCGCGCGTAGCCAAGATCAAAAAGTATGACCACTCGTTCCTCCTTTGCAGCATCCTCATCCTCGTGCTGCTCGCCGTTCCGAACATCGGCGGACCGGAGCACCATTGGATGAACGGTCTCTACGAATCCTTCTGCATCATCATCATGTTCCCGTTTATCGTTTATCTGGGCGCATGCGGCAAGGTGACCGGCAAGAAGGCATCGAAGGTCTGCAAATTCCTCGGCGATATCTCCTTCCCGATCTACATCACCCATTATCCGCTGATCTATCTGTTCACGGCTTGGTTCTATAACCATCACATGCCAAAACCGGTTCCCGGACAGATGCCACAGCAGGATCTGTCGTTGGTGCCCGAAGCTTTGCCTTGGATGCTGCTCGTATTCTTCTCGGCTATCGCCATCGCCTATCTGTCGATGCACTATTACGACGTTCCCGTCCGTGCATGGCTGCGCAAGAAGTGCTTCAAGCACGCATAAGATAGCCTTTCGCAGATCT
>CAZIVE010000193.1:0-3417 GCA_964542435.1 uncultured Parabacteroides sp. | reverse complement strand
TCTACCACATCCACTATTGCTGAGATTAGTGACCTTGGAGTGAAATACTGCCCGGCACCGCTCTTTTTATCCTGTCCATTCTTCTCAAGGATAGACTCGTAGATTGCACCCTTGAAATCGCCCTCCATCATGTACCAGTTTTCTTCTGATACCATTTCGATGACCTTGGCAAGCATGGCCGGGCGGTCGATCTTGTTGGTAGCCTTTGTGAAGATGGTACCGATGAGACCGTCTGTGTCGGAGAGTTCTTTCAGGATTTCCTCGTACTTATCGACCAGATCCTGTCCGCTCAGTTCGGCGAGATCTTTCCACTTATATCCGTCAGGAATCGAACTGCTGAGACCGAGTTTTTCCTTTTCATCGTCCATTTTGAGAAAGAGAATGTATGTAAGCTGTGTTATATAATCTGTGAAACCGACGCCTGCAGCAGCAAGGACATTCGCTATGTTCCACACCTTGTTCAATAATGCTGATTCGCTTTTCTGATTTGCCATTTGTTATGCCGCCCTTAATATAAATTTTGATAATGTCTGCATTTCGTCCGTAAGCACCGGAGCGCCAAAACTCATGATTGCGCTTCTCCAGAGATCGGTATCGACCGTGTTCAGTTCGGCTGGGGTGATTGCTCCGTCACCAATGATGTAATCGGCAATCTGCTTCATGATGCCTTTCTGTGCTTCGGAAAGGACACGCTGTTGCTGACCGCAGTACAGGCTGAACTTCTGCGTATAGCCGTTAAGCAGGCTTGTAAGTTTCAGATTTTTCTTGTATGCATACCGCACGATCTGTATAAGGTTCGTCAGTGCATTCACGTTTTCCTTACTGTCAAGTTCATCGACGCTGCCTTCATCATCGAGGATTTTATAATTCTGCCAGATGTGGTAGGCGCTGTACAGACTGCTTTCTGCAAGAAGTCTGTCCCGTAATTCAACAAGCATCGTATGTGTGATAACTGTGTCTTCGGAATTGTAAATAATGCGCAGAGCTTCCATGCTGTCCTTGTTGTCTTCAAGATATTTCTCGAAGGAGTCAATATAAGACCTTGCCGTCTCCTTTGAAAAGCCTGCATAGAGGAGCGTATCGTCATCCTGCGTTTCAACGAAATAGCCGCGCTGCATTTCCAGAAGTTTCTTCCTTGCCTGCAGATTGCTCATTAACGCATATATCAGCGCCATACGCATTGAATTATCTTGGGATGGACTGGTGTATTCAACCAGAGTTCCCTGGTCAAAGGCACTGTTGATGCTGTTTGCAATCGTCCTCGGGGCAAAGCCGTAGCTCGATATGAAGAAATCAAGATGTCTTCCGAACAGTGTACTTTCTTCGTAGCGGCGCTGAATACTTGCACAGTAATTGCGAAGCAGCATCAGGTTCTCGTCACTCAGTTCATTATGAGATAGATGTTCCAGCAGAATCTCAAGCGACATCGTCTTTCCTGTTGGAGGATTCGGACCCGGTCCGGGAATGGTCTTATCATGCTCTGTGACGCCTACGGCATCAACGATGTAATAGCATTCCTTCGTCTGGGCATTCGGAGTGACTTCCTTTATCTTATCGTCCGAGATGACTCGGCATCCACGCCCCTTCATCTGCGTGTAAAGTGTTTCAGAGAATACGTCCTTCATAAACAGGACAACCTCCAGTGGCTTCACATCGGTTCCTGTTGCTACAAGCGTTACTGTCACGGCGATTCGGAAATCCTTCTCAACCCTGAGGTCACGAATGAGACCGTTGGAATCACCAGAAGAATATGTGATTTTCTGAACAAAATGTTCCGGCACCTTGCCGCTCTCGAACACTTCTCCAAAGACTTCTTTTGTCATATTGACGATTTCCGTCGCGTGATGGTCATCCTTGGCAAAGATCAGAGTCTTTGGAATGTATTCCCATTTTTTCTCTCGCTCAGGATATAGGTCACTGTAAATCGAATCTCTGTAAGCGGTCAGCACTTTCCTAATCTGATCTTTATTTACAACTGAGCGGTCAAGTTCCAGTGGATGGTATTCAACATCAGTTGGAGCATCATAAGTTTCTTTTTCTCCTGTACGTCTGACCGTTTCCACGACCTTAGACTTTTTATCTATCGTGCCGCCGTGAGCGGTGACATCCGTGATAATCCTGTATACTCTGGCCGGAACATTTACGCCGTCCACGACAGAGTCATCATAGGTGTATTGCTCGATGATATTGTTATTGAAGAAAGCGTAGGCTTCGGGAGTCGGTGTGGCTGTAAGGCCAAGAATCTTTGCGTCTTTGAAATAATCCAGTACCGCTTTCCATTTTCCGTATATGGATCTATGGCACTCGTCCACAACTATAAATTGAAAGTAATCAGGCGGCAATTCCAGCTTGTCCTGCAACTGCACCGCAGGTTCGCCGTCTTTATACTTTGCTTCGTTTTCTTTTGTTATCTCATCTTCGGCATCCTCGTTACCTTCAGCAAGTGATTGTCCAGTGAGCACTGCAAAAAGTTTTTGAATGGTGGAAATGATAACATCGCCCTTGATGTCGTTTTCCTTTTTCAGGCGCTTGATCTGATAGAGTGAACTGAGAGGCTGCTGATTTTCTGTTTTGTCGAACAGGCTGAATTCCGACTCTGTCTGCCGAGCAAGATTGTTCCGGTCAACGAGAAACAGAACACGCTTTACAGAGGTATAGTTCAATAAACGATAGGATGCGAGGCAGGCAAGATAGGTTTTTCCAGAGCCTGTTGCAAGGACAGCGAGATTTTTCTTTTCGCCGCCTTTGAGTGAGTTCTCAAGGGCAATCTCTGCATCATACTGGCAGTCACGCAGACCTTTCTTCTCCAGAAGAGGAAGTGCACCGTATTCCGACGTTTTGCCGATGATCTGCAGCATCTTCTTCGGAGTGTGCATAGCAGGCAATTCTACGTAATCGCTATCCGGCAGGAGCATGTTCTTGAAATAAATCTTATTTCCATTTGCCATATAGACAAGCGGAATAAGCCCATCAACCCAAAGACCATACCAGCTTTGTGGATGAACTGCATAACTTTCTGCCTGTTTTACTACTTCCGGGCCAAGAGGATTATCTTCTTTTTTAGCTTCAACAACAGCTATAGTCTTATCATCGATGAAAAGAAGATAGTCGCTTTCCGTATTTCCCTGCATAAGGGCTTCTTTTACTGCAGATGTAGTCTTGGAAATGTACTCTCCGCGCGAGACAATATCCCAGCCAGCACTCCTCATCTGCTTATCAATTTTAACACGTGCTTTTTCTTCCGGCAGCATTAGTCTCACCCCTTCCTTTCATTCTCATCCGGCACAAATTCCAGTATGTCATCAACGCCGCAGTCCATTACACGGCATATGTTTTCTATACTCTCAAGGGAGATATAACCGTTGCGCTTAAGGCGTGTGATGATGTTTGCGGAAAAACCTGCTTTCTGCTGCAGCT
>CAZIVE010000192.1:0-3444 GCA_964542435.1 uncultured Parabacteroides sp. | reverse complement strand
AATGCAAGCGAGCTTGCTTCTGCTCTCACTTGTGAGACAATTCGACGAGGGACGCTTCTACCGAAGCTCACTGGTGATTTTTCACATATATTCCTCTTGAACCACATCTTTATAATTAAAGAGCTTTTTTGCGTAATAAATTCCCAAAGCCTTGTTTATTCGTACTTCAAGATGTATGAAAATGATATGATTCGTTTTTATCGGACAGCAATATATATATAGATGTACGCGCGCGCGCGATCCTATAATATACGAACAGATAACGACGCGCACGCTGTACCTCATCGAATATAGTGATTACAAATTGAAAGATATCTATTTTACAAATAAATCAAATATCAGACATTTTTACAGGAAGATATATTTACACTCCAGATATAGAAAGAAAATATCTGATATGGAAAATATTTTATACTATATAGGAAAATAGTAGCAAAAAGACTTGATTTACGAGAAAAGATAGCGTATCTTTGCAATTGTAATTATAGATCTAGAATAATGATGAACACACAAAAATATCATTTCCATGGACTGCCCACAAACCAAGGGCTGACTGAACCGTTTTAATATTCTCTCATCTTACACATAGTGCCGTCCGATCAACCGCGGATTGCTCTATCTTCCTATTAAATTTTTATGTTTTACCTTAACACTAAGTAGCTTCTGTTCCAGAGACTTGGGACGGTGTTGCTGCTACCAACACGATGAAAAAGAAAAGAAAAAGAGTGATTTTGCAACGACAGGTCATGCTGTCAGAGTTTGAAACGATGAAGGAGACAGGGCGCGTACAACGTTACGACCTTGCACTTCAAGAAATTAGGGAAGGAGGCGAACATGATTGAAAATTCAAAAAACTTCTCCTTCTTCAAGAGACCTATCTGGAACCCCTTCCCCGAAAAAATCATCACACTGGACGACGCTTATCAATACATGATCAGCGACACAGCCAAGGAACAAACGGAAGAACTGAGGAGCATCCAAGATCGGGTGCAGGCTCGGAAATTCAAGGAAAGGAACTTCGATTACTGCACCTTCTCCGGCGTATTCGAAAAGCGATGCGAAGAAAAACTGATCCAGCATTCGGGACTGATGTGCATCGACTTCGACCACGTCGAGGATGTGGAGGGCCTGATTGAAAAACTGATACTGGAAAATTTTATCGAGACCAAGATCCTCATGAGAAGTCCTTCGGGAGACGGCGTGAAATGGATCGTCGGTGCAGACCTGGAGAAATGCTCGCATCGCGACTACTTCAATTGCATACTGAACTACGTGGAACATAAATATGGGATCAAAGCCGACAGGTCGGGATGTGACATCGCTCGACCTTGCTTTCTCTGCTATGATCCCAACGCATACATAAACCCTAAATATAAAAGAAATGGAAAATCCCAACTTCGATGTTGACTACTGGATGAACCGTAAGTCAACAGACGACGAGAAGAAACCGACTGACCCTCAACCGACTGCGGAGGGCAATACGGAGAAAAGAGACGGAAGCATCAAACCGGGACGCATCGATTCGGATGAGTGGAAGAAGGTGGAATGCATCGTCCGCAGGATCGAGAGAGCGGGTGTGGACATCGCACCGAGTTACGACGAATGGCTGCACGTGGGCTTCGCCTTTGCGAATGCCCTGCGCGAAGATGGCCGCACCTACTATCACCGCGTGAGTCGTTTTCACAACGACTATTCTGTATCAACGACGGATCGGCAATTCTCGGCCTGCATGAATACGGATCGCGGAGAGATCGGCATCGCCTCCTTCTACTTCTATGCCAAGCAGCATGGGATTGACATCGGCAGCACACTGGAGGTGGACGAAGACGGCGTCTCATTTGATAGTGCGGACAAAGAGGCGGTAGAGGACGAAGGTCCGTTCGAGGACGATCTGCTGGACCGGAAGGATGATTTCAATTCGAGCATCGACGTTCTTCCCAACTTCTCGTTCAAGATCCGGAAGACCCTCCCGCGCTTTCTGCTTCCGATCTACAAAGTGGCTAACAGCGAGAGCGACTGCGACTTGCAGCTGATCAGCGCCATCACCTGCATCTCCGCTTTCATCACCAACGTTTCGGGATTGTATTTCGGCAAGATGGTGTCGCCCAACATCTATACGTTCGTCACGGCCGAAGCCGGTTCGGGTAAGAGCGTCATGGAAGAGAGCCGCGGAATCGTGCAGACGATTCACGATGATGTGTATAAGGAATCACAACGAAAGCAAGAGGAATACAAGTGTCTGAAGGAAATATACGATCAGGCGAAGGACAAAAAAGGACTGGAAATGCCGGTCGATCCGGGAACTAAAATTCTGATCATTCCTTCAGACAGTACGTCGACGGCCTTTTTCGAGAAGATGAGCAACAACGGAGATGTGGGGTTACTGATTGAGACAGAGGGAGATGTCATTTCGGAGAATCTGGGTAAGGAGCACGGCAACTACTCTCCCGCCCTCCGCAAGTTTTTTCACAACGAGACGGTCTCCTACCTCAGACGCGCGAACAACGAATACCGCGAACTGAAACATCCGAAGCTCTCGATGCTCATCTCCGGTACGCCCGTGCAGGTCCTCCGTCTGATCAGCGACACGGAAAACGGACTCTTCAGCCGCTTCCTCTTCTATGCCATAAAAGGATCGGACGAGTTCGGCGACCCGTTTGCACAGCAAGAGCCGATCAGCGGCACCTATGAAGAGATGGGAAGGATATTTTACGATTTCTATTTCACTTTGAGAGAATCAGGTCCTATCAGTTTCATTATCAGTCAGAAGCAAGGAGATGAGTTCGTCAAACATTTCAAAAGACTGAACCGGCATTACCTGAAGAAATACGGAGAAGGCTTCAAAGCCAGCATCCGCCGTCACGGACTGATTGCCTTCCGCATCGCGATGATCCTATCCGTCATCCGCATGATGGATGAGGGGAAAATCGTGAACCTGATCCGCTGCCAAGACGAGGATATGCAGAATGCCTTGACCATCATCGACAATCTGTTCCCCTATTGTGCCATGGTGTATAGCAAAATCTACAAGATGCGAGTCAAAGGTTTTGAAAGCAAAGATAAAAAAGAGTCGTTCTACAAACATCTTCCCGAAACCTTCACAGCGAATGAAGCCGTCGAGATAGGAGAAAAGCAGGGAATAAAAAAGTCAACTGTTTACGAAATGTTAAAGAAATATATTTATGATATGGTATTAAAAAAAGAATCAAAAGGGAATTACGTAAAGAACGTGATATGACGAAAGAAAAAGTGCGTAAGAAAGGCGAAGAAAAAGAATATGGTATGTAATTTAAAATATTACTGTCCGATAAAAATAAGTCATCCGATGAGTAGAGTTGTTTTCGTTAGTGTATAAGACTTGCGAATGGTTCATTTAGTCTGTATTAAATACGCCGAAGGCGTTTCCTTTGTAGAAACCGCGGGTAACGTGAGGAGCGAATGCGA
>CAZIVE010000191.1:0-3507 GCA_964542435.1 uncultured Parabacteroides sp. | reverse complement strand
GCATCGGAGGATATTCCTCCTTGTTGTGCGCATTTAAAATCGGTTCTGTTTCCATATATAGTTGATTTTATAACATCATTTTTTGTAAAAGACAATCCAAAGGTAGTACTATAGAATGAATCAATAAAAAACATGGATTATTGCTCTTCGAAACAACAGCAGCCTCATTCTACAGGTTCAAACAGGCACCATTGTTTTGTTTACCCGCCTAATCTTTTGCCGAAAACGATTGTTTCTCTTTACCATTGTGTTATTTCGCAGCGGATTCCAGGAGCGGGTCTTCTTTCAGCTGCTGCTGGAGCGCTTTGACATCGATGTCCTGCACAGCACATTGGTGATCGATGGCCATAGAGGCGGCCATGGCAGCGGACTGTCCGAGGACCATGAAGACCGGCTCCATACGAATCGAACCATAGGCGATGTGCGTGGCGGAGACGCAAACAGGAACGAGCAGATTGCAGCATTCCCTGCGCAGAGGCGTCAGGCTGCGATAGGCTATCGGATAGGGCGGGAAATTGCCTACCTCCACATTGCCCTCGTTCTTCACCATACCATCGACCACGATGCGCTCGCAGTTGTGCGAATCCATTCCGTAGGCGGCATGTCCGATGCTGTCGCTCACCACTTCTCGGCCCAGGCAGTTCTTCTCCGTCATAATATATTCGCCATGCAGACGACGGGCTTCGCGTACGTAAAGCTGCGTGGGGAAATGGTCGTTATCGACAAACTCGTCCTTCGCCCAGCCCAATGTGGCCACTTTCTGTTGGAGTTCGGCCGGAATGCGGGAATCGTGCGTGAGGAAATAGAGCAGGCCCTTAGTATAAGAGACATGCGCCTGCCAAATCTTCTCGCGCGTTGCGTAGCTGCCTTCGGGATAGTCGTAGTTCATGCCGATCATATCCGTGGAGAGCGGTCCGCGGTTGTTCACGTCATATTTGTTGTCCGGCATCCGTTCCCAGTTAATCAATAGATAGCTGTCGATATTCGTCCCCATCTTGCGGATGGCGCGCGCCAGTAATTCGTAATGCGTGGAGTCGTAGTCGGAAGGACGGACAAAGGGAATCCGGTTCTCGGGTTTGTCGGTCAGGCAAAGTCGGAAGTTATAGGCCTGGATCAGACGGTCGCCACCTCCCGCTTCGCGCATCTTGGCAGGAGAAATGCCCCAGCAGAGTCCACTCTGCGGATCGCCTTCGACACGATAGGGATCGACCCCGTCGGGAAACTGATGGTTCTTCGAAAGATAGACGCCATTCAGCGATTCGCCATATTCACGGTTGCTTTCGCGCCCTGTGAAATAGGAGACGCCGGCACGTGCCATCAGATCGCCCTCGTAACTGCAGTCGATGAATTCCTTCGCTTCGACCGTGACCACAGACTCCTGCTTCTGCTTCACGGCATCCTCCAGCGTGATGTTCACGATGCGACGGCTCTTCACCTTCGCCCCGATGATGCGATGGGTGTAAAGCACCTCCATCGTCGACTCCTTCACAAAACGCCCGATCACCGCAGTCGCCACACTGGGAGGGAAGGTCCACTGCTCCGCTTTTCCGTACGTCTCGCCCACACGACGGTAAAACAGCCTCGCGAGACCCGTGACTGCCACTTTGTTGCCGATATCGGTGAAGCCCAGACCTCCGGTCGTCATTCCGCCAAGGTACTTGCCAGGCTCCACCAGCAAAACACTCTTCCCCATCTTGGCTGCCGCATTCGCAGCAATGACGCCCGAAGCCGTGCCGCCATAGACACAGATATCCACACGCTTCACCACTTGGGCAGAGCTGCCGACAGCAAACCATAGGAAGAACAGGATGAAAAGAGAAAAATGAGATTTCATAAAACTGCAGGATTAAGGAAAACAAAACAAAGCCACACTTGCAACCTTTCCTAAAGGTGTGTGCCTAAGCACACGATGTCCTATTTCAACATCATAGGCTTCGGAAGCAGTATGCGGCCTTGCAACTACAAAATTACAACTATCTTCAGAATATTCTACCCGTTTCTTTGAAAAATGCAGAGAGGATGCAGAAAAGGAGCGGTCGCTTCTCCGTGACGGCTCTTTTCACACGCCTTCCCGCTTGTTCCTATTAGAACGGCTGCTCCGGAATAGCCCGAGGATCTGCCTGATCCAGCATACTTCACCGCGGCAAGCGCTTTTTAAGATTTCTGCTTCCTGTGCAGAATGGTCGCACTGTTGCCTTCCATTTTTGCAACACCGACACCGGCCCTTCACGTTGAAGAACCGGTAAAAAGCGGAACAAGAATACAATATGAAACCTACCAAAAACAGAGTCTTTTGTCACGACTGCGGCAAAGTCAAGATGCTTTTCGAGAGCGAAAAAGCGGCCAACACCTTCATGAAGTTCAACAGTGAAGAGATCGCTGAACTGAACGGACATGCGCCGATCCGGAGCTATTTCTGCATAGCCTGCAACGGCTGGCACGTCACCAGCCATCCCGAAGATGAGAAATATGCCGTGTCGCGCACGGAACGGGTGATAAACAACTATAAAAGGATGAAAGAAGAACGAATGAAGGCCAATGAACTGAAGAACGAAAAGGGAAACGATAAGGAGAAGCGGAAAGAACTTCATGAAAAGATTATGAATCTGTTCTTGCTGACAATCGACATCTACAACAGCCTATTCTCTCACGAAATGGGAGAATGCGTCCGTCTGATGGCGGCTTTTCATAAATCATACCAGGAAACACAGACGATAAGCGGTCACGAAGAACACAAAAAGGAACTGAAGGATTTCTACGACCGTGTTCAATCCCGCTTCATCGACGGCACATCCGATTGGGAAGACCTCAACGAACCTGATTTATCAGAACTCTGTGAGACCGTACGCAGATTCAAAACGAAAGAGGAAAATTTACAGAAATGCATTTACAACAACAAAGTTCTGTTTGAAAAGAAGATAAATAGCCATGAAATCGTCTTGAATGAAATCATCGAAGAACAGGCGAAACAGGAACAGATGGAGACGAAAATACAGAATGAATCGAATATCAAACAGCTGTTCGCCCTGCTCAACACATCCATCAATGAATGTTATGTAATGATAGATGAAGATAATTACCATCATGCAATAGAAATCTTGAAATCCGCCCAGGAATACCTGGAAGAGTCGAAATCGATCCCTTTATATAAAAAGGATAAACTCGAATATGAGGATGAGATCCGATTTCTTATCCATCGCATAGAAACGGGCATCAGATCCTAAAGATAGTTTCCAAAAAACATTATCACCTCCATGTATTTGATCACTAAATTGAGTCAGAAAATAAATTCTTAGAAAATATCAGCCATGACAAACGAACAAGAGCTCTATCAGTCAGCATTGGAATATGCTACAAACATCATCCAACATGCCACATCATTCCTGGCTTTCTCAGATGCGATGTTGGATTATATGGGTGAAAATTTCCCCAAATGCAAGGCCTTGTATAACAGCTTCCGACTTTGGCCAAACAGCGGATTGAATTTAACGGATGAAATGACCGTAA
>CAZIVE010000190.1:0-3538 GCA_964542435.1 uncultured Parabacteroides sp. | reverse complement strand
CGCTACCGTCATGACCATTGCCGACAGCAGTGATACGAGGGCACGGAAAGAACTGGAACAAGCCTACAAAGAACTGGAGGCCTTCAGCTATTCTGTTTCCCATGATTTACGCGCCCCGCTCCGGAGTATTGATGGCTTCAGTCAGGCGTTGCTTGAGGATTATGCCGATAAGCTGGATGCTCAGGGGAAGGATTTTCTTCACCGGGTACGTGCCGCCAGCCAGCACATGGCGCAGCTCATTGACGATTTACTCAAATTATCCCGTATCACCCGGGCTGAAATGCATTATGAGCAAGTGGACTTAACTGCGATGGCGAAGAAGATCAGTGCAGAACTGAAAGAAATAGAACCGGACCGTGCAGTGGATTTTGTTATCGGAGAAGGGATTACTGCGTATGGGGATGCATCTCTCCTTCGCGTGGTTCTGGTAAACTTACTCAATAATGCCTGGAAATTTACGAGGAAGCATCCTCATGCCACTATCGAGTTCGGTACCCGGCTAGAGGAGGGGCAGACGATCTATTTTGTTCGCGATGATGGGGCCGGCTTTGATATGGCCTATGTGAACAAACTTTTTGCTCCGTTTCAGCGTCTCCATGGGCCTGCTGAGTTCGAGGGTACGGGGATTGGCCTGGCTACCATACAGCGGATCATTCATCGTCATGGAGGTACTGTCCGTGCCGAAGGGGAAGTGGAAAAAGGTGCAACGTTTTCTTTTACCCTTCGATCTATGGAATAAACAAGGAAGGGAGAGGTATTGGTATGGAAAAGAAAGTAATTCTGCTGGTCGAGGACAATCCGGATGACGTGGATTTAACCCTGCGGGCTTTGAAAAAAGCTAACGTATTGAACGAAGTAGTTGTGGTTCGGGATGGAGTGGAAGCATTGGATTAACTCTTTGGAACAGGTAGCTATGAAGGTCGTGATCTGAGCATCATGCCTACCGTTGTTCTATTGGATTTGAAACTGCCTAAGATCGATGGGTTGGAAGTTTTGCGGCGCCTCCGTGCGAATGAGCGGACGAAATTTCTTCCTGTAGTTGTTCTCACCTCCTCTAAAGAGGAACAGGACATGCTTAACAGTTATAAGCTGGCTGCCAATAGTTATGTTCGCAAACCCATAGATTTTGTGCAATTCACCGAGGCGGTACATCAGCTGGAGCTGTATTGGCTCCTTTTAAACGAATTTCCCCCTATGAAAAGGATTTAAGGGGAGGATACGATGTACAATTTGAACGGGTAGATACGGCTGGCCATGAGAAGCGGGTGGCGGAATTAGCCCGTCTTGTAGGCGAAAAGATGGGATTGAACGAGAATATCCTCATGGGGCTCTATATCGGAGGTCTGCTCCACGATATTGGTAAAATCTCTACACCGGAGAGCCTCTTAAGCAGGCCGGGCAAATTGATTGAGGAGGAATGGGTTCTTCTTCGTGCTCATGCGAAACGGGGCTATGAGATACTGAAGGATACAAACCTGCCCTGGCCAGTGGCTGAAATGACGTTACATCATCATGAACGGCTCGACGGCTCAGGGTATCCCCACGGTATCAGCGGAGACAAGCTGAGTTTAGAGGTTCGAATCCTTGGTGTCTGCGATGTGGTAGAGGCAATGAGTTCCCACCGCCCGTATCGGCCTGCCAGGAGAAAGGATGAGGTTATAGAAGAGATACGGACCGGCAGAGGGATAAGGTACGATACGAGGGTAGTCGACGCTATGCTGAAGATCATTGAAAATACCCGAGTATACTAGAACTAATACTATAAATTGAATTCCTTGTCCAACATTCCAATACTGTGATACGTTAAGTGGGTATGATTCTACAAGCCATTGTGAACGGCATCCTGTTTGGATCCGTATACGGGATGATCGGGATCGGGTTTTCCCTGGTATGGGGGGTAATGAACATCGTAAATCTGGCCCACGGTTCCTTCATCATGATCGGTGCGTATCTTTCCTTTACCCTCTATACAGTATATCACCTGGATCCTTTTCTTTCGATCCCCCTGGTTATGGCAGTCCTCTTCTTCCTTGCCTACGGAATTCAGTATTTCTTGATCAATCGGGTGGTACGGGGACCTTCTTTCGTAACTCTTACGTTTACCTTTGGGCTTCAGATTCTTATCGCGAACGTTTGTCTCTTACTCTGGACCGCGGACTACAAGAGTATAAAACTTCCGTACTCTTCCGAAGGGATGGAAATCGGAGGGGTAGTGATTCCCCTCGTACGGTTCGGGATTTTTGGCGTTGCGGTTCTGGTAACGATCCTGTTCTACTTATTTATGCGAAAGACAAAGGCAGGAATCGCCATCAATGCAACTGCCCTGAACTATGAAGGAGCCCGAACCGTGGGGGTAGATGTGGAAAAGATCTATGCAGTTACCTTTGCTTTAAGTGCAGCCCTCGCCGGCGCAGCCGGTGCACTGATTGCACCCATCATGAGTATAAATCCTTTTACCGGAGGCAGTCTGGTATCCAAAGCTTTTGTTATTGCCATTCTCGGCGGGTTAGGAAGCACGGTAGGGGCCCTCGTGGGAGGCATAACGCTCGGCCTGGTGGAGACGATCGGAACTGTCGTATTCCCTTCGGCGGTGCAGGATCTCCTGGGTTTTTTAGTATTGGTGTTAGTGTTGGTCCTTCGCCCGCAGGGATTGATGGGTAAACGATTCTATTAAGGGAGCAGATGTTGAAAAAGAGACTATACCTTATCAGTCTGGGGATCCTTCTCCTTCTATTGATTCCCTTCCTGGTAAGTGGATTCTGGGTTCGGCTGGTTACTCAGATCTTTATGTTTGCAGCTCTTGCCTCGGCTTTAAATATTATTGCGGGATTCACCGGCTATGCAGCGTTCGGAAACATGATCTTTTTTGGACTGGGAGCGTATACTACCGCTATTCTTATGACAAAGGTGCATCTCCCTTTTATTGTTGCTTTTCCTGCAGCGGGAATGATGTCGATTCTTCTGGCAATACTCCTGGGCTCCCTCCTCCTTCGGCTCCGGGGGCACTACTTTGCCCTTGGCAGTCTGGGGGCTATGGAAGCTTTCCGGCAGATTGTAGACCTGTGGACGGATCTAACCGGAGGGACGCAGGGAATCACTATACCCTCCTTTCCCGGGAAACCCTTTGTGGTAAATACCTTTTTCTATTTTGCCATGCTTGCCATGGTGGTTCTGATAGTGTACGCAGTATCCCGTCTGGATAAGAACCGCCTGGGATATGCGTTTAAAGCCATCCGGGCAGATGAAGAGGCTGCCGGGGTTGTGGGGATCGATACCACCCGGTATAAGATAATCTCCTGGTCTCTCAGCGCGTTGTTTACCGGTCTGGTAGGGTCTGTGTACGCCTACTGGTTCAGTTACATCGATCCTCCTACAGTTTTTAACGTAATGTGGGTCGTGAACATGTTCGTGATTATCCTCATTGGAGGAATGGGGACTGTATTTGGACCCCTAGTAGGTGCGGTGATTCTGGAAACGGTATCTGAGCTCGTATGGTCCCGATTCATCAATCTACATCTGGGAATCCTCGGAACCATCA
>CAZIVE010000189.1:0-3654 GCA_964542435.1 uncultured Parabacteroides sp. | reverse complement strand
CATCTGAACATCGTATCCTTCAACGTTCCCTGGCCGGCCAACTACGGCGGAGTGATTGATGTGTTCTATAAGATCAAGGCGCTGCACGACATCGGCGTAAAGGTGATTCTGCATTGCTTCGAATACGGACGGCCGCAGGCCAAAGAGCTGGAAAACTATTGCGAGAAGGTCTATTACTATCCGCGCCGGACGGGACTCATCGCCAATCTCACGCTGCTGCCCTACAACGTCAACAGCCGCAAGGATCCGCTGCTGCTGAAGCATCTGCTCGAGAATGAGTATCCCATTCTTTTCGAAGGACTCCACACCTGCTACTTTCTCAACCATCCGGCGCTGCGAAACCGCTTCAAGATCTTCCGCGAATGCAACATCGAACATGATTACTACCGGCAATTGGCAGGCAAAGAACAGTCGCTGCTGCACAATCTTTTCTACGAGATCGAGGCCTATCGTTTCAAAGTCTATCAGAAGGTGGCAGCCGCTGCCAACCTTATTCTCTCCGTTTCCCAAAGCGATGCCGATTATCTAAAGGCAACGTTTCCCCAATCACACGTGGAGTTCGTTCCCTGCTTCCATGCCAACGAAGAGATGACATCGCTCGAAGGACAATCGGACTTCGTGCTCTATCATGGCAAACTTTCCGTGCCGGAAAACGAAAGAGCGGCACTGTATCTGATTGAGAATGTCTTCTGCAAACTCCCATGTACCTGCGTTGTGGCAGGCTTGGAACCGACAAAGCGTCTGACAGAAAGCATTTCGAAGTTCCCGAACATCCGTCTCGAAGCCAACCCAGACGAAGAAAAGATGCGTCGCCTCATCCGCGAAGCACAGGTCACAACTTTGGTCACCTTCCAAGGCACCGGACTGAAGCTGAAACTGCTCAACTCGCTCTTCGCCGGACGTCACATCATAGCCAACGACACCATGCTGGAAGGCACCGGACTCGTAAACCTCTGCACGCTCTGCAACTCAGCCGACGAAATGGTCGATGCTTGCCTCCAACTCCTCACCATACCTTTCACCCACGATATCATTACGCTACGGCAAGCGTTTCTCTTCCCGCAATTCGACTGCCAGGAGCAAGCTCGCAAGATCGTCAGGATGATGGACAAAGGGAAAAGATAAACCCTGATGATTGTTTCTTTCGAGGCTATATCAAAATAAGAATAGGCACAACCTCGCGACCCTAACGATAACGTCCCACATCATGCTTCTGACGCAAAGCCTGACGACGTGACGAATAGGTCGTTTTGTAATAGGTTTTCATGCTTCTCGAAAGACTGGTAAGCTTCTCGATACCGCATTTCTTGATGATCTCACTGCCGGGAAGATTCGTGTAACGGAGATAGTCGTCCACGAGACGCAGCTTGTATCTTGTACAAAATTCGCGAGCTGTCAAGCCCGTCAAGACCTTGATAAAAGCGCAGATCTCATACGAATTGAACCCATAAGCAGAGCTAAAACTCAATACGTACGAAAAGGGATATCGAGAACACCATCCGATAAATGCATCAAGAAAATCGATGCCTGTATGTACTTTCTGTCCCTCTAAAGGTCGATATTCCACCTCCCCATTCTCAAGGTAGAAACGTTCTTCCGTAAAAGGCAGGGAATGTAACTGCTCGATTGTAAATTGAGGTTTAAATGTATCCGCCATAATCTATTGTTTTAATGTTCCGCTAAGATATGCCTTATATTCTTCCCATCCAAACGAAGGGAGTATTAACATTATATGATATAATTATAATACCGTCCATAGGTTATCAACATCGCTTGATATGATGTTAATCCGCACAATAGATTATTAACATCGCTTGATGCAATATTAATTATCGCAGCAGACTATTAACATCGCTTGATGCAATGTTAATCCGCACGACAGACTATTAACATCGACTGATATGATGTTAATAATCACAAGGATTAAGTTGCGGAAGAAGCGGCTTTTGGGAAGATCACATCGGATAACACAACCATTTACCTCTCCTATTTCTTCGTCGGCAACGTGAAGGAGAAGCAGGAGCCTTTGCCTTCACCTTCAGACTCGAGGAGGATGGTTCCGCCGAGTTTCTCGACGATATGTTTGCAGATCACCAAGCCCAATCCGGTGCCTTTGGCGTATTCGTCCACTTTGGAAAAGCGTTCGAAGACCATCTTCTGCTTGTCCTGCGGAATTCCTTTGCCGGTGTCTTTCACATAGACGCGGATCATCGTGCCATCAGCGTTCAGGTCGTAGCCGATGGAGATGCTGCCCTGGGTTGTGAACTTGATGGAGTTGCTGATCAGATTCGTCATTACCTCCACCACGCGGTGGTAATCGGTCACGAGCTTCACATCCTTTTCGGGCAAGGACATCTTCAGTTCCACATTCTCCGGCATCAGAATGTGATAGGTATCATAAACCTGCTGCATCAGCTCGTGCATGCTGCATTCCTTGAGCACTATCTCGATACGGCCGGATTCAATGCGCGACAGATCGAGGATGTCACTGATCAACTTCAGCAGATACTGCGAATTGGCGTTGATGGAATTGATGCACAAAGCCTTCTCATCAGCGTCGATCTCCTCATCTTCCACCAGCAGATTGGAGAATCCGACGATGGCATTCAGCGGCGTGCGAATGTCATGACTCATGTTGGCCACGAATGCAGACTTCATGTGATCGGCCTCTTCGGCCTTCTCACGTGCCTTGATCAGCGTCAGTTCGTTGTCCTTAAACGACTGTATATTCAGGCAGAGGCCTACGATCATGTAACTCTTCTTGACGCTGTTGAGGAAGATCACACCACTTCTGAATTCCCACCACTGATAGCCTTTCCCAAAATCAATGCGGCATTGAATTGTCTGATTGGCATCACGGTGACTCAAGACAAAGCGGGTATCGTTCATGAACATCGCCCGATCATCGGGATGGACTCGCTCGCTCAGCTGCATGATGTCGAACCCTTGCGTCAGCAGCTTCTCATCGGCAGGAAAATCCAATGCATCGTAGAAATCTTTATCGAAAATGAGATAGGGCGCCTCTTCAATCCTCCAAACGTAGATGTTGCCGTTCTTCATGGCCAGTTGCAGATAGGCACGTTCCAGGCGCAGATACTGCTCGGCAATCTCCTTCTTCCTCCGTTCGCGCCGCGAGACGTAAGTGAGGTAAACGACGACCACCATGACCACCAGCAGGAACGAACTACCACCCCAAAGCAGCTGCTTCTCATATTTCACGTAAAATGGCATATTCACGATCTTCACATAGGAGGGAATATCAGAAACAGGTTCCCAATTCCACCGGAATATCGCTTTCCAATCCAGCAGATACTCCTTCTTGCTTTGATGAATGCCGATCTCGCCGATGGTGGCTCCGTTGAACAGACGCACGGCCGCATCGACCTCTTCGCGAGCCTGCTCCTGAGCCGTTGTGAAATATCCGCCCAAGATGCCCACGCCTTCACCGAATCCTTCCTGCACTGCTGAGAATGCCGGACGACTGAACAACTGACATATCTTATTCGAAGCAAAAGAATAGGATGTGTTCAGGAAGACCATATAAGGACGGACATTGCTGAGATTCCAAAGCGATTCGCCGGACATGCCGCGTCTGAAATTGACCATGTGCACATAGGTTGAGTCCGGCCGTTGCGTCCGGATATCCAGCTGGCG
>CAZIVE010000188.1:0-3688 GCA_964542435.1 uncultured Parabacteroides sp. | reverse complement strand
AGTTGAAGCAAAGAGCTGTTCTTCAATATACCATATACCTGAATCTTTACATGAACAGGGAGTTGATGCTTTTGTAATGAAAAGACTCGGACTTAAAGACAAGAAAAAATTCTCAAAAGAATGGTTTAATTACGTAAAGTGCGCCAATACGGACAAAACCGTAAAAATAGGCATTATAGGCAAATATGCCGATTTAAAAGACGCTTACAAATCGATAGATGAATCGTTAAAAATTTCAGCGCTTGATGAAAAACTCAAAATAGACATACAATACATATCCTCTGAGGATAAAGAACTTATAAAAAAACTTAAACAGCTCGACGGAATACTTGTTCCGGGAGGCTTCGGGATAAGAGGCGTGGAAGGAAAGATTGCTGCAATCAAATTTGCAAGACAGAATAAGGTTCCTTTCTTCGGTATATGTCTTGGTATGCAGTGCGCTATTATTGAAGCAGCCAGGGAACTTTTGAAATTAAAAGACGCAAATTCTACGGAAATAGATCCGAAAACAAAAGATCCTGTAGTTGAAATGCTTGAAGAACAGAAATGCATTAAAAATATCGGAGCTACAATGAGACTTGGTAATTACGAGGCGACATTGGTGAAAGGTTCACTTGCCAGCAAACTTTATGATTCCGATAAAATAGTTGAAAGACACAGACACAGATATGAAATGAATCCAAAATATATTGAAGATTTTAAGAAAGTCGGCTTTGAAGTATCCGGCTACCATAAGAATATTTTGCCTGAAATAATAGAGCTTAAAAATCATCCTTTTTTTATAGCCGTTCAGTTTCACCCTGAATTTGGCGCCAGACCTGCAAAACAGCATCCTATATTTAAAGGATTTGTTCAGGCCAGCAAAAAATTTAAACAAAGCAAAGGCAGATAATCAAAATATACAGACTTTTTTACCGTGCAAAATTGTGACGGTATATGTATCGTTTTTTTTCTATTTGAATATTTTATTTAAAATTTATATACTCTCTGAACTGTTTTGGTTTTTATTATTTTTACGGATTATAATATGTTTAAAATTATTTCAAAAACAAGTTTATCATCGAATATAAAGAGCTTTGAAATCAGTGCTCCCGATATTGCCAAAAATTCAAAAGCCGGGCAGTTTGTTATTTTAAGACTGCACGAAAAAGGTGAAAGAATTCCTTTGACAATAGCCGGATCGGATCCGGCAAAAGGAACCGTTCGTATTATTTTTCAGGAAGCAGGAAAGACCACAACAGAGCTTGGCGCTTTGAATGAAGGACAGTACATAAGAGATGTTCTGGGACCTTTGGGTCATCCTACCGAAATTAAAAATTACGGGACAATCGTTGCCGTTGCCGGAGGAGTAGGAACTGCGGAAGTTTTGCCTGTCATAAAAAGTCTTCTTAAAGCCGGAAATAAAGTTATAACGATTGTTGGTGCAAGAAATAAAGATTTATTAATTCTTGAAGATGAATTAAAAGAAAATTCCTCGCAGCTTTTAATCGCAACCGACGACGGTTCTTACGGCGTTAAGGGTTTTGTCACAAATATTCTTGCCGATGTAATATCAAAAGAAAAAATTAACATTGTTTATGCCATAGGGCCTGTGCCTATGATGAAAGCTGTTTCAAATATGACAAAAGAACACAATATAGAAACATTGGTTTCTTTAAATCCGATAATGGTTGACGGAACCGGAATGTGCGGCGCATGCCGTGTCACCGTAAATGGTAAAACAAAATTTGCCTGCGTTGACGGGCCTGAATTTGACGCTCATAAAGTAAATTGGGATGAACTTGTGTCAAGATTGTCGCTGTTTAAGAAATATGAGGCTGAGTCTTTTGAAAATTTCAAACATAATCCGGAGTGCAAATGTCATCACAAAGAATAAAAATGCCTGAAAGACAGCCTGAAGAAAGAAATAAAGATTTTAAACAGGTTAATACAGGATATACGGAAGAACAAGCGGAAACTGAGGCACGAAGATGTCTGCAGTGTAAAAAACCGTTTTGCGTTCAGGGCTGTCCCGTTGAAATAAACATTCCAGGCTTTATCAAACAAATAGCTGACAAAAATTTTAATAAAGCAATCGCCGTTTTAAAAGAAAAGAATAATCTTCCCGCCGTGTGCGGTAGAGTATGTCCTCAGGAAAATCAGTGTGAAAAATTTTGTATTTTGGCTAAAAAAAGCGAATCTGTAGCAATAGGCAATCTTGAAAGATTTGCCGCAGATTGGGCAACCTCAAATATAAAAGACGAAAAAATCACTATAAAATCAAACGGAATAAAAATAGCCGTAGTCGGTTCGGGGCCTGCAGGTCTTACATGCGCAGGAGATCTTGCAAAAATCGGTTATGATATTACCGTTTTTGAATCTTTGCATGACAGCGGCGGAGTATTAAGATACGGAATACCGGAATTCAGACTGCCGTGCGATGTATTGGATGCTGAAATAAATACTTTGAAGGCTCTGGGCATAAAATTTGTTTTTAATTGTTTAATAGGCAGAACAAAAACGATTCAGGATTTGTTTGATGAAGGGTTTAAGTCTGTTTTTATAGGAGCGGGAGCGGGACTGCCTTCTTTTCTAAATATAGAAGGTGAAAATTATAACAATATTTATTCCGCAAACGAATTCCTTGCAAGAGTCAATCTTATGTCAGCTTTTAAATTCCCGGATTTTGATACCCCCATTCACAGAGGCAGAAATGTTGTAGTAATAGGCGGCGGAAATACCGCTATGGATTCGGCAAGAACTGCCAAAAGACTGGGAGCTCAGTCCGTAAAACTTGTTTATAGAAGAACTCAGCAGGAAATGCCGGCCCGTCTTGAAGAAAGAAAACATGCTCTTGAAGAAGGAATAGAATTTATAGAACTTACGGCTCCGGTAAAATTTTTGGCAGATGAAAAAGGCTTTGTTAAAGCGATGGAGTGCGTTAAAATGGAATTGGGCGCGCCTGATGTATCCGGCAGAAGAAAACCTGTTGAAATTTCAGGATCCAATTTTTTAATTGATGCGGATGTAGTTATTCTTGCTTTGGGATTGCATCCTAATCCTGTTCTTCCTTCTCTTGTAAAATCTTTGGAGACGGACAGCCACGGATATTTGATAATAGACGAAAAATTTATGACAAAATTAAACGGAGTTTTTGCCGGAGGCGATATCGCCGGAGGCAGCACCGTTATAGAAGCAATGGGAATGGGCAAACAAGCCGCAAAAAACATGCATTCCTTTTTAAAAGATCATATTCATCATCCCCCCGACGGCTCTTCCAAAAATTAAAAAACATATCACACTTAATATCAATAATTTTATTCAAAGGAGAATAAACAAATGAATGCTTATGTTGCCGAAGTAATGCAGGAAGTTAAACGAAGAAATGACGGAGAACAGTTGTTTTTACAGGCGGTGCAGGAAGTGTTGGAATCTATAAGTCCGGTTATAGAAAAACACAAAAAATATCGTGATGCTGCCATACTTGAAAGAATCGTAGAACCGGAAAGACAGATAATGTTCAGAGTGCCTTGGCAGGATGATAAAGGCAACATACGCGTCAACAGAGGTATGAGAGTACAGTTTAATTCCGCAATCGGACCCTATAAAGGAGGATTAAGATTTCATCCTTCGGTAAATTTGGGAACAATTAAGTTTTTGGGATTTGAACAGATTTTTAAGAATTCATTGACAGGTCTTATGATGGGCG
>CAZIVE010000187.1:0-3867 GCA_964542435.1 uncultured Parabacteroides sp. | reverse complement strand
GTAAAAGAAAACCGCCATCCCGAGCAATCAGGTGGCGGTTTTTGATGTTTTTAGAGGTTAAAATTGACGAACGACTTTCGGAGCCGTTTGCCATCTTATTCGCGATCCTTCAGGATGACGTCGTGAGCGCCTCCTTCGACGATGCTCGTGGATGAAACGAGGGTGATCTTTGCACAGCGCTGGAGCTGTTCGATGGTTGTGGCGCCGCAACTGCACATCGTGGCTCTCATTTTGCCCAACGTAGTGTCGAGGTTGTCTTTCATCTTGCCGGCGTAGGGAACGTAACTGTCCACGCCTTCCTCGAATTTCAGGGCTTCGTTGCCGCCCATGTCGTAACGCTGCCAGTTCTTGGCGCGGTTGGAACCTTCGCCCCAATATTCCTTGACGAAGTTGTTTCCCACGCGAAGCTTTTTCGTGGGTGATTCATCGAAACGGGCAAAATAACGTCCCATCATCAGGAAATCGGCACCCATTGCGAGCGCGAGTACCATGTGATAATCATGTACGAGACCGCCGTCGCTGCAGATGGGGATGTAAACGCCGTGATCCTTCAGATATTGATCACGAGCCTGAGCTACGTCGATCAAAGCCGTTGCCTGTCCGCGTCCGATGCCTTTCTGTTCGCGTGTGATGCAGATAGAACCGCCGCCGATGCCCACTTTGATGAAGTCTGCTCCAGCTTCAGCCAGATAATTGAATCCATCCTGATCTACCACGTTGCCTGCTCCAACCAAAACACGGTCGCCATACGTTTCACGGATCCACTTCAATGTCTCGGCCTGCCATTCCGAATAGCCGTCAGAAGAGTCGATGCAAAGCACATCCACTCCGGCTTCAACCAATGCCGGGACGCGTCTCTTGTAGTCGCGCGTATTGATTCCGGCGCCGACGAGAAGCTTCTTGTCTGTTCCGGACAATTCCAGGGGATTATCGCGATGGCTGTCATAGTCTTTTCGGAAGACGAAATATTGCAGGTTCTGATTGGCATCGATGATAGGCAGCGAGTTGAGCTTATGTTCCCAGATGATCTGGTTGGCTTCTCCCAGCGTGATGCCCACTTCTCCGACGATCAGTTTGGAGAAAGGCGTCATGTAATCCTTGATCTTTGAATCGGGATCGTCTTTCTCTTCGCGGTAGTCGCGGCCGGTGATGATGCCGAGCAATTTGCCGTTAGGCGTTCCGTCGTCGGTGACGCCCATCGTGGAATGTCCCGTGCGGCTGTTCAGTTCCATCAAGTCTGCCAGCGTATTGTCTGGTGTCAGATTGGAATCGCTGATGACAAATCCTGCCTTGAACTTTTTCACCTTGCGGACCATTTCCGCCTGTGATTCGATCGGTTGCGATCCGAAGATAAACGACAGACCGCCGTTGCGTGCCAGTTCGATGGCCAAGTCAGGTCCGGAGACCGACTGCATGATGGCCGAAACGACCGGTATGTTGAGTTGAATAGCAGGAGTTTCTCCTATTCTGTGTTTGACGAGCGGCGTAGTGAGTGATACATTCGAAGGAGTGCATTCCTTTGTTGTCAGTCCGGGAATAAGTAAATATTCACCGAAAGTTCTTGAAACTTCTTTCAGATAGATTGCCATGGGTTTAAAGTTTTTTTCGGGTGAAGCCTTTGTTTGCGTGCAAATGTAGCGATTTCCTCTCGTCTTTATAATCCTGCGCAATGCAAAAAACTATAAACGTGAAGAAAGGGACGCATATATATAATGTATAGCCGGCAATTCTGTCGGTTTATAATGTCCAGGTCAGATTCAGCCAGGCGACGCGGGCATCGCGGCTTCTCTTCTGTGTCATTTTCAATTTATCAGAGTTGATGACCGTCGTTTCGCCCAAGGTGTCGAAGATATCATCGATGCTCACTTGCGCACGCAGCTTGCGCTGCATGAAATACTGGGAGATTCCGGCGTTGACCGTGCCGCGTTTACGGATCTTTCCCTGCGGTGTCAATTGGTCGCTCACGAAGAATCCGTCGGCTTGCAGTTCCGTATTGCGCGAGAGATGGAACGCGAACAGGCCTCGGATATCGAAACAGTTCAATGCCTTCTTGTCGTCGTAACCGGCGATGCGTCCGTCGATTTCATTGCGATAGACATCCGCTGCGGCGTTCAGTGAGAACCATCGAACGGGATTCCAATCCGTGGTCAGTTCAAAACCGGCTGTCTTGTTGTTCCCGCTGTTCTCTACCTTCCAGATGTCCTGGTTGTTCAGAACATATATATTTTCGTAGATACGATTGGAACGATATCGGAAATACAAGGTCGGCGTAAATGAAAGCACCGAGTTGTTGTTATGGAAGGAGAGCTGGGCAGAACGGATCCTTTCGTTCTTCAGATCTGTATTGCCTTGGATGATATGCGTGACGTCGCTGAGATCGACAAACGGATTCAACTGGCTTCCCATGGGACGAACCGCTCTTTCCACATAGCTGAAGATAAGATTGTCGTTGCCGAAATGGCGGATCAGCTGAAGTCGGGGATAGACGGAAAAACGATTGTGATCCACGTCTCCGCTTTCGCGATGTTCCGCTTCTCCCTGTAATCCTGCCTCTGCCGAGAAACCTTCCCAATCCTTCTTGATCGTAAGAAACGCCATCTCCACCTCTCTTTTGAAGGAAAAGTCGTTGCTCTTGTTCGGCGTGTTGGTCCAAGTCCCGGCCTTCAGCGCATTCGCATCGGTCGTGAAATGTTCCTTGGTCCAGCGTCCGGTGAGTCCGCCGTTCAGAGTCACGCCGTTTGCAAAGCTGTTGTTGTAGGCCATTGTCGCATAATAGTTCTTCTTGTTGCGATTGACAAACAGATTGTCCTGCGCCACGATTTTCCCGGAAGTCGGATTTTCGTTCTGGAAATCGTTGTTCTCGTCGTAATCGAAGTTGTTGAAGTTGAAGAGTGAATAAAGCGAACCTCCGTTCTCAAACCGGTGATTCCAGCGCATCTCGGATGCCCAGGAGCGCTGCATCTGATCGTTGTAGCGATGACGGATGATATGGTTTTTGATCTTTCCCGCAGCGTCGAGCTTCGTGTTGTCGATGTTGCCTGTTCGGGAGTAATCCATGTGATAAATCATGCCATAAGCCGAGATGACATCCTTGGGCGAAAGATCGTAGGCAATGTTCAGATCGGCAATGTGGACATCGGGACGCGCCGCAGCATTGTTGTCAAGCATCGTCGTTCCGGAAGCGTCTGTCGTCGTTTTGGAGAAATTTCTTTTGCGGTACTCTTTGCGATAGTCATATTTCGCGGTGATCAGGAATTTACGTGTTCGGATACTGCTGACGATGCCCGCGTTATATCGGTTATGAAGTCCGCCGCCCAAAGTCAGTTGCAGCGGAGAATTGTCCTGGCTGGAGGATACGAGATCGATAACGCCCGCATCGCCATCAGGAAGAAGTGACGCTGCCGGATAGGACGAAAGCGCCAGTTTGTTGAAGAAGAACGAAGGCAATTGAATGAATACGTCGCCCGCATTCTCTTCAAAGAGCCCGTAAGGAACGCCTCCGAGAAGAAAAGCCGTGCGAGAAGATCCACGATAAAAGATATCGCCTTCGATGTCGCTCACGACGGAAGGTAACTGTCGAAGTGCTTCTCCCGCTGTAAAGAGCGATGAGGAAAAACGGTTGTCCAGATTGATATGGCTCACTTCGAAGCCTTCGGTAGTGATTGAGCGACGACCTTCCACATCGACATTTCCTAAAGTCAATGTCGTGTCAGCCGGAGTCTGTGCACATAATGAACCACCCAGCAGAGTAAAAATAAGGGATGAGATGAGTTTTGTTTTCATATTTGATTTGAATAAGGTCTATATTATTTTCAATGAGGCGTTCAACCTTCTGAGAAGAGTCATCTGATGAACTGCAAACTATCT
>CAZIVE010000186.1:0-3924 GCA_964542435.1 uncultured Parabacteroides sp. | reverse complement strand
AGAAGTTGTGCGCCGTAGGGAATGATTCCCTGGACGAAGCAGGAGAAGATATCGAGAAGACTGGCACTGCGTCTCGGGTCGATGTGAAACTTGTCGGCGATCTCTTTGGCAATCGGTCCCGACATGATCAGTGCGATCGTGTTGTTGGCAGTACAAAGATTGGCAAAACTTACCAGCGCACTGATGCTGGCTTCCGCGCCTCGGGATGATTTGATGTGCGACGTGAGTTTCTTGATGATCCAGTCGATGCCGCCATTGAAGCGAATCATCTCCAACATTCCTCCAGCCAGCAACGTGACGATGATCAGTTCGCCCATGTCGGTGATGCCTTGTCCCATTGCACCGCTCCAACCCCAGAAGTCGAAGCTTCCTGTAATCAGCCCGACGAATCCAGAGAGCACCGTTCCGATGACAAGTACCAGCATGACGTTCATTCCGCAAATCGCCGTGATCAGGACAATCAGATAGGGAATTACCTTGAGCCATTCAATCGTCAGCTCTCCCGTTCCGCCTGAAGTGCCCAATCCTGAAATTACATAAATAATTGTCGTGACGATCGCTGCTGGAAGAGCAATCAGAATATTTACCTTGAACTTGTCGCTCATTCTACACCCTTGCGTTCGTGTGGCTACGATCGTCGTATCCGAAATAAAGGACAGATTATCGCCGAACATGGCACCGCTCACCACAACGCCAAGCATCAGCGCCACTTCCATTCCGGTTTTATCCGCAATGCCGGCAGCGACAGGAGCGAGAGCCACGATGGTCCCGACCGATGTCCCGACAGATAGGGAGATGAAGCATGCGGCAATGAATATTCCGGCAGCAAGCAGATTCCCGGGAAGAAGCGAGATGGCGAGATTGACTGTTGCATCCACAGCGCCCATTGCCTTCGCCGTTTGGGCAAAAGCTCCGGCGAGGATAAAGATGAGCACCATCAGCATGATGTTGGGATTGCTGCCGCCGCGGCAGAACTGTTCCACCCGATTGCTCAGTTTCCCACCTTTGGAAATGGCTACAGCAACGATGCAGGCGATGACAAAAGCCACCGTGATCGGCATCTTGTAAAAGTCGCCCGCAATGACGGAGACGACCAGATAGGTGAGGAGGAAGACACCGAGTGGAAGTAGCGCCCAAACGTTCGCTTCATGATGAATCAGTTTATCGACAGGATCTTCCATTCTTTATTAGAAGGAGAAACGAAGCAGAATACGGATGCCGCCTTTTTTGATGTTGGGATCGTCAAGGTAATTCAGTCTGCGGTAGTAATCCACACGCAGTACCTTCAGAATATTCTCTACGCCGACGCTGGCCTCCATGTAGGGCTTGTTGCCGATGGGAGAAGTTCCGTCGGGGAATTTGTAGAGTCCTTGCGGATTGATGTTCGGATTGTTCTTGTCACTCAGGTTTCCATAATACCCGCTGAAGGAAACGACCTCACGCAAACGGAGCCACTTGATCAGCGGCACGCGGTTGAGGATCCATCCTTTCAGATAGTAGGTAAGGAATACGGAAGTATATTGGTCGGAAACAAATTCCAACGGACGCATCATGGTGAAGGTCTCCGGCTGGATCGTGATACTCTGGTTGGTATTCGGAAGAATCAGCAACGGGAAAGGAACCTTGTTCCATATCTTTCCGGCTTTGACCAACGCGTCGATATGTCCGAAGGATGAAAGCCATATACGCTTTTCTGCACTGACCTCTGTATGGTTGTATTTGAAATCGCTTCCCAACAGATCCTTGAAGGCAACCTGATGCGAGATCTTGAGAATGGGAGCATCCTTCGAAAGGTTGAAAGGCGATTCCTGTCCGGAACGTCCGTTGTAAGGTTTCTCTCCCGGAGCAAAACGAATCTGTGCACCGAGTTCGCTTACATCGTAACTTTTCAGATTATGCGTTAATCCATACTGATCATAAACGTCGTAACGCAATGTACCTGCAGCTTCATTGTTCTCCGTGCGCATCCAAGCTTTCACGGAAAGTCCGTTGTACCATTGCTTCTCATATTGCAGCACACTCTTGCGGATGTATTGCATCAAGGTGACCGGCGTACCTACTTTCAATGCCACGAATACATTATCCTTGCTCGTGAAGAGGAAGTCCTGACCGGGCGTATAAACATCATATTCCTGAATGAGCGAAAGGTTGTTACGCGGATGCTCTCCCGAATGATAGGCTTTCTTGTTGAAGCTGTAGGTGAGCGTCGCATTGTATTTCGTCTTTCGGTCGTTGACGCCGTAAGCGATATAGCCGGTTCCAAACCAGTGAGGACTTAAATTGGCTGTAGTCATTCCTCCCAAACGGATTCGGAAGCCTTCCAGATGGTTGGCACTGAACATGGTGTTCATCGGTCCGAAGTCGAACTTGCTGAGGTTCTTGTTTCCAGAGGTTGGCACATAACCGGAGATCAGGATCTCTGCCGTTTTGATCATGACATTGAATGCCGGCACTTTTCTCATCTGAGCCAGCAGGTCGTCGATGGCGTCTTCTTTCTCTTTGAGAGGAACGTGTCGGTTGTTGACCCAGAAAGAGTCGTCCTGCATAGTAGCTGTTGCCAGTGTCCTTGTCGAGCCGACAAGTCCGAAGATGGAATCGCTCTTGGCTACGTCGAAGTCGAACTTGCTGAAGTTCCTCACTTGATGTGCATACAACTGCTGCGCTCCTTTGACGACGTAGAAGTTGATGTACGTATTAGAGGTGCCGGGCACCCAAGTGCTGTCGGGCATTCTTTCAAAATCTTGATCGATGCGCAGCTTGTCCACCCAGTTGAGGTTGATGTCGGCCGGCGTGTTGAGCAGGTATTTCTTGACAGCATACTTCCCATCTGTCGTAATATAGAGATGTCCCGTGAATCCGTAGCTCTCGCTGTTGACCGGAACGAAACCGAGATCGATGCATTTCTCACCGCCAATTGCCAGCGTGTCGATGATGTAGTATTTGTAATATTGAGTGGCAATGACCGAAGAGAGCGGACTGACAAAGCGGTTGAGCAGAATGTTGATGTTGTTGTCGAAGATGTTGATTCCTTTGAAGATCTCTTCGAGGTTGCTGGTCAGAGCACCGCTGTCATCGAGTGTGTTGTCAATGCCCTGTTGCCTTTTGGCTGTGACGATTGTCTTCTCTGATTTCGGATGTTTGCGATAATAGACGTCGGCAATCTGTTCGCGGACGGAAACGGTCAGAATAGGCTTGCCATTGAATTCGGAGGTATCGATATAGTTCTTGATGAAGCTGAACTTCTTCATGAACTTGTTTTTGTCGAGATTGGGATTGAAGTTGTCAAGTGCAAGGCTGAGCTTCTCATACGATTCTGCCGAATAGACATCTTTCGATTCCACACGGTTCTCATCCTTCATTTCGATCACCTTCTTGATCAGATCTACGGCGGGATTATTCTTTTTTGTGTAACGCTCGTGCTTGGGCCTTACCACTACCTCCGCCAATTCAAAGGATGTAGGACGCAGTTTGATGTTCAGTCCGCTGTTCTTTGATCCTCGTTTCAGCATGATAGTTTTCGTGTCGTAGCCGAGAGATGAGATGACCAGTTTGGTGAATCCTTTATCGTTCTGAAGCGAGAAAGCTCCGTTGTCGTCAGTCATGGCGCCGATCATGGACTTGTCGAAGATGACAGAGACATACGACAGCACTTCACCACTGATGGAATCGCGTACGACACCGGATGCAGATGTGGTTTGTGCATGAGTCATCCCCATGCTGCCGAATATCAGTATTGTGAAAGTCAGAAATATATATCGTACGATTTTTTGCATCTGCTATTGTATTTCGTTTCTGTGACTAATCGTCCTAAACCATGCCTGTTGTTAATTTCGGGAAGCAAAGATAAATCATTAATTGTACTTGACCAACGCAATTAAAAATGATTAAGCTTTCAGTTGTGAAATACAAGACTTAATAACCTGT
>CAZIVE010000185.1:0-3970 GCA_964542435.1 uncultured Parabacteroides sp. | reverse complement strand
AATCCTGTGATTAAGTCTGATTTTGTCAAGACAGACATCATCAACAAGAATGTAAGAGAACAGTGACTGATGCAGATATTTCAATATTATAAATCGGAAGAATTGTGATGAAACGATTGGCTTTTTTAGACCGATATCTTACTCTGTGGATATTTTTGGCCATGTTTATAGGTGTCGGTATCGGCTATGTCTATCCTCAAATTGTGCTATTTTGGGGGCATTTTGAAATAGGTTCTACGAATGTACCGTTAGCGGTTGGTTTGATTCTGATGATGTTTCCCCCTTTGGCGAAGGTGAGATATGAAGAACTAAGAAAGGTGTTTTCTGACAAGAGAGTGCTCGGCCTTTCCTTATTGCTGAATTGGGTAGTTGGACCGATACTGATGTTTATCTTGTCAGTTCTCTTTCTTTCGTCTCATCCTGAATACATGTATGGGCTTATAATGATAGGTCTGGCGCGCTGTATAGCCATGGTGCTGGTGTGGAACGACTTGGCAAAAGGTAATGGAGAATATGCTGCGGGACTTGTAGCTTTGAACAGTCTGTTCCAAGTGCTGTTATACTCGGTTTATGCCTATTTCTTTGTCGCTGTTTTCCCAAGTTGGTTGGGACTTCCCACCACTGATGCCGTAAAAAACATTACCATGAGCATGATTGCCAAAAGTGTATTGATTTATCTGGGCATCCCTTTTTCTGCAGGATATATAGTAAGAGTGATCCTTCGCAGGATTAAGGGTGATGAATGGTATTATTCACGATTTATTCCGAAGATTAGTCCTATTACACTTGTCGCATTGTTGTTCACCATTGTCGTAATGTTTTCCTACAAAGGAGAGTATATCGTGAAGCTGCCATTGGACGTGCTGCTTGTCGCTATACCTCTGATCCTCTATTTCATTATTATGTTCTTCTCTTCATTTTGGTACACGAACCATATTGGAGTCTCTTATGATAAAGCCTCTTCCATTGCTTTTACAGCTACTGGAAACAATTTCGAACTGGCTATAGCCGTGTCTATCGCTGTTTTTGGTATAAACTCCGGCGTGGCTTTTGCTGCCGTAATTGGTCCGCTGATTGAGGTTCCGGTCTTGATTCTCCTTGTTAAATATGCGCTAAAGCATGTCCATTCATAGTCGTTCCAAGAATATTGGCAAGTCCTTGGACATTTTGATAAGCGCACATACATAATCAATCATCGAAGAGTGGTCTATCTGCCATTTCATTTCTCATTTGAAGTATATTGCAATTTTGTGGTTATCTTTGCGCAGATTCATTAATTCGATAGATTCATGGCTTCAACAGAAGACTTTTTCTCAACTCTTTTCGGGGCAGCTCATCGCTTGCTTGGCGTGGAAGAGCATTCACCTGAAGAACGGCGTCGCTTGAAACGTACGTTGGAGGGCGTTGACGATGTTTCAGCGCCGACACTTCCTACCTATACGGAAACGCCGCAAGAGCAAACCCGCCTTATCTGTTATGAGGGAGAACGGATTCTTCTGCCCGATGTCGATCAGGAAACTCCTGCTGAGCCGCTGAGAGGCATTGTGCCGTATGATAAGGCCTTCCTTTCAAACAAAAATGATAAGGCCTCGTTTCCCTATTGTTTCATTCCGACTTCCGGAAGCAAGATCATTGCGGAACGGGAGGAGAAGCTGACACTTCAGAATGCGGCCGAACAGAAACTGGCTGCGGCGTTGGGCTTTTTGAGAGAGATTGCTCCTGAGACGCAGGTGATGGAGAATGTCTCTTTTCCCGTGTCGCATCGCGAATGGCGTTTTACTGCAGCATCTGCCGTAGTCGTCAACAGCCTCGGTATGCATGTGGCTATTTCTGCCGATGCCTCTTATGATCTGTTGACCGATGATCCTCTTCACTACTACGGATCGCTCGACCTATTGAAGAATCTCTATCTCTCAGCCAACGGATGGATCGTGCTGCGCTTTTCGGAACGGCAGGCTTTGCTCCATACGGAGAGCTGTGTGAGGACGGTAGCTGAGCTGATCGACAATATCGCCGAGACGCAGCTTTATGCTAAACTAATCGAAGCTTTCGAACCGCTCGAGGAGGAGGAACGTCCCGATCTTTCGCAATCGGTCAAAGCTTCTCAAGATAGAGATCGTGAGCAGTTGCTACAAGCTGAAGAGTTAGAGACGGAACGTTCGTTCTGCAAGCAGATCGGAATGCACGACAACCTGTTTGCCGTCCCCGACATCGATATCCTCGACCGCAATGATGAACCTTTGAAAGAGGAGATTCGTGCGGCAGCTATGGGAACTTCGCCCTTCTTGTTGTGCTTTGCCAATGATCAGAAGCTCCGCATCAATCCGGGGAATGTGGATTTCTTCGTCACCAAACTCTGGCGCGAAGGTTTCCCTGTCACGCTTACCGACACCAATGAAATGAGCTTTATCTATCTTGATGAGGTACAGGGTGTGGAAACGGTGTGATATCGCATTGATAATATTTACGAGGTCTCGACGTTTGAACAAACGAGAGATGCTCTCATTATAATAATGAAACCAATGAAAGAAATCAAGATTGCCGTCATCGGACTCGGCTATGTGGGCTTGCCTCTGGCTCGCCTTTTCTCCACGAAATACACAACGGTGGGTTACGATCGCGATGAGGCTTTGACAGCTCGTCTGATGGACGGACGCGATACGACCTGCGAGCTTCCGGAGAATCTGCTGCGCTCGGCACTTGATTCGGGTTTTATCTGTACGTCCCAAATTGAAAAGATCCGCGACTGCAATTTCTATGTTATCGCTGTCCCGACGCCAGTGGATGAGAATAAGAATCCCGACCTCACGCCGCTCATCGAAGCGAGTGGTGCTGTCGGCAGCATTCTTTCAAAAGGGGATGTCGTGGTATATGAATCGACGGTTTATCCGGGCGTGACGGAAGAGGTCTGTATTCCGGAGCTGGAACGTGCTTCCGGACTTCGCTTCAATCAGGATTTCTTTGCGGGTTATTCTCCCGAGCGCATCAATCCCGGTGACAAACTGCATACGGTGGAGAAGATCAAGAAGGTCACGTCAGGTTCCACGCCGGAAATTGCCGAATTGGTGGACAATGTCTATTCGTCTGTCATCATTGCCGGTACGCACCGTGCGCCTTCCATCAAGGTGGCCGAGGCAGCGAAGGTGATCGAAAACTCGCAGCGCGACATCAATATCGCGTTCGTTAATGAGCTTTCGAAAATCTTTGAGAAAATCGGTATCGATACGAACGACGTGATTGAGGCGGCTTCCACCAAATGGAACTTCCTGCCGTTTAAACCCGGATTGGTCGGCGGTCATTGCATCGGCGTCGATCCCTATTATCTGGCTCAGTGTGCCGAACGTCACGGTTATCATCCGGAGGTGATTCTTGCCGGTCGTCGTATGAACGACGGAATGGGTGAATATGTGGCGGATCGCGTGATCCGTCTGATGCTGAAGAAAGGTATTCAGGTGTTGCAGTCGCATATCCTCATTCTCGGATTCACCTTCAAGGAGAACTGTCCGGACGTTCGCAATACGCGTGTGATCGACATCTACCATACGCTCAGTCAATATAATCTTCAGCTTACGGTTTCCGATCCTTGGGCCGATGTTCGCCGTGTCAAGGAGGAATACGACATTGAACTTCACAACGACATTCCTGTCGGACCGTACGATGCTGTCATCCTTGCCGTGTCGCACGCTCAGTTCGAGAAGCTCGACATTTCATCACTGCTCAAGCCGCAGTCTGTTGTCTATGATGTGAAGGCTGTCCTTGACCGCAGACACGTAGATGGTCGCTTATAGCCGTTTCCCAATAGCCTTTCCAAAGACAATATAAGCCACCGCATAATTGATGCCGATTATATAAGTTCTTACATTCTTCCTGCATGGGTGAAAGTGCGAATATAACTTCTAAAAAGCTTCCTGCATGGGTGAAATGACTTTTTGAGGTCTTTTTAATCGTTTCACCCGGTGAAATGCATACA
>CAZIVE010000184.1:0-4028 GCA_964542435.1 uncultured Parabacteroides sp. | reverse complement strand
AACCAATGGCGATCGAGATTACATGGCATCCTCTCGAATTATCAAGGAGACAAGACGCCGTCACTCATTGTTTTGCTGGGACAAGAGGCATGGGCTTCCTTTATTTCTCTCGATACGGCATTTACCCGCACGCCGATTCTCTGCGGATTGGTCAGTCGCAATGCCGTGCTGTTGCCCGATTCCTCGACGGATATTAATCATTGGGAGCCGGAATATACCGATATTGCCACCTATCAGCAGAAAGGACTGCATGTAGGAGGCTTCCTCTATTCTTACGATGTTCGGCGTAACATCAACCTGATCCTTCACTTTTATCCTAATACCAAGAACATTGCTCTCATCACCGATAATACGTACGGCGGCGTCTCTTTGCAGACATTGGTCAAGAGAGAGATGAAGCCGATAAAGAATCTCAACCTCATTCTGCTGGATGGTAGCAAAATGAATGCAGAAGAGATTGGAGACAGAATCAATCGGCTTCCCGATAACACTATCGTACTCATTGGTACATGGCGTGTGGACAAGGATGACCATTATTATATAGGTACAAATGCGTTTCCGTTTGCCAAACTTCGTCCCGACATTCCCGCATTTTCCATCTCCTCTTTAGGCATCGGCAGCTGCGCCATCGGCGGATATACGCCCAAATACAGAAATGTGGGCGGTGAACTGGCTCATAAAGCGTACGATCTGATAGCAGGAAAAGCCAGCATCGACTCGCTTCGCGCAGAAGTTGTGGACGACCAGTATCTCTTCGACATGAAAATGCTCAACCAATATGGATTTACGGATTCACAGATTCCCCGCAACTCCATATTTGTGAATGAAAAGCCGGATTTCTTCGACGTGCACCGCACAGAGATTTACGCAGGCGTCATTATTGTCCTGCTGTTCTTCATGATCTCGATTTCCATCTCTTTCATACGCACAAACCGATTCAAGAATAAGATGGTCGAACTGGAAAGAGACAAATCTGTTATCCTGAATAACATCAATTCATCCGTAACGTTTGTCAATCCCGATTTGACGGTGAGATGGAAAAATAATATTTCCTATCCCTGTGTTCCTCAGTATGGAGAGCGCAACTGTTTTCTGCTGGATAACCCAACACCGCCTTATTGCGAGAAATGTCCTGTCATAAGAGCCATGCAAACGCATAAGACGGTAGATCGCGAAGGCAGGAGCTATATCTGTTCCAATGTCCACACCGTTGCCATTCCTATTTTTAACAAAGAGAGATTGTTTCAAGGTGTTGTGGTCAAGAAAGACGATATCTCTGCAGCCAGAAGATATGAAGACCAACTTCAGCTTGCCAAGGAAAAAGCGGAAGAATCGGATCGTCTGAAATCAGCGTTCCTGGCCAACATGAGTCACGAAATCCGCACACCGCTGAACGCCATCATCGGATTCTCCTCTCTCCTCACCCAAGCCGAAACGCAGGAAGAGCGGGAAGAATACGACAAGATCATCAACACCAACAACGAACTGCTGCTCCAGCTCATCAATGACATCCTCGATCTCTCGAAGATTGAAGCGGGCACGTTGGAATTCAACGATACGGATGTGGACATAAACAATACGCTAAGCGATATCGAACAATCGCTGAAGCTGAAGACGAGCGAAGAGGTAACGCTCTCCTTTGTCGAGAAGATGACCGAATGCCACATCTTGACTGATAAAAACCGTCTGGCACAAGTGGTGGTCAATCTTATCAACAATGCAATCAAATTCACGGAAAAAGGGCATATCAATTTTGGTTATTATCGTCGCGAGCATGATCTCTATTTCTATGTGTCCGACACGGGTTGCGGCATTCCCGAAGACAAACGTGCAGCCATCTTCAGCCGCTTCGTCAAACTCAACAGCTTCATCCAAGGCACTGGTCTCGGACTTTCCATCTGCCAGATGATTGTGAAGAAAATCGGTGGTGAAATAGGCGTAGATTCAGAGGTCGGCATTGGTTCCACCTTCTGGTTCACCATTCCGAATTCGCTGATCATTCATCCCAACGATTGAAAGCAATTGATAAGACTACAACGCTCTCGAAAAGATTCTTGCAAGCGTTGCTTTGTTTAAAGCCTTTCTTGAAAGAGGCTTTGAGATGCGAGCTTTATTATGAAAATTGGAGACGGCTGCATGATTGATAGGACCTTTTCAAGTCCTATCATCCTTCAAGTATGGGTGAAAGTACGAATATAACTTCTATAAAGCTTCCTGCATTGGTGAAACGATTTTTTTGAAGTCATTTTAACCGTTTCACCCGGTGAAACGACTTTTTTGAGGCCGCTTTAGTCGTTTCACCCGGCGAAATGCAAGAAATTTATTTTTTAGGAACGAAGTCCCGTGTAATTTCTTTCTTAGAATCTCCTTCCATTCTGAATTCCACGAAACATTTTTATCAATCCTTCGCTTTCCAGAAACAATCTGGATAAATCAAATCCTGCTCTGTGCCAGCAGCTGTACGAATCCATGAATGGAAAGAACGAGAGCCTTCGGTCAATTCAATGACACGTGCGCCATTGGGGATATCACAATAAATATTCTCTCCTCCCGAGAAACGGCCGTAAGCAAGAGCTATGCCTTTCCACTGAAGCATGAAGTCGTTATTATGATCATGGCCAACGAAAACACCCATCACATCTCCACACTCTTTCATAGCTGTAAACATTCCGGAATTGAGCTGAGAATTGCAAGGGATTTCACGACGGATCCCATAAACCTGCGTGGTCAAAGTGGCAAGAGCCTCGGCATATTCCGGTAGCGGAATATGGAAAAATGCCAATGAAGGAAGCGGCGTTCCGTTGTTGGCTTTAGTAAATCCAAGACTACGATGAACGTACCACTCAATCTGATCACGATGAATATATCCGTAACCATCCACACTGTCGATCTTCGAATAATCGTTGGAATCGAGGCACCAAAGGACATTGGCCACCTTTCCGCTACGAGAAAGGACACTCAAAGCATAATTGCCAACGCCCGTAATCTCCGGTTGCTCGTCAGTCGAAAGACAATAAGAGAAGCTCTTCTCAGCCATCAGCAGTGAGTCACGACTCGTCTTCTGTTCTGCATCGTGATTTCCGAATACCATGGCAAAAGGAACCTTCTTGTCATTGACCAGCTTCAACACCTTCTTCAGATTCGGCAATGCAGGCGGACTGAAGATGACATCGCCCGTAAAGATGACCAGATCGGGTTTTTCTACGTCTATAACCTGATTGATCCGGTCATAAGCAATATCTGATTTCGGATCGCCATACATCGAATGAACATCCGTAAACTGTACGATCTTGAACTTTCCGGATGCATTGTAGCGAAGCTCCGGCTTCTGGGCCTGGACAGTAAATGCTGCCAGCGCAAACATAACAAACAACAAATATTTATTCATAATCTTATTGGATTTAAACCATATCTCCTCTTTTAGTTCACAACGTGACGCCAATGTTCCGCCAAACAACAAGTTCATCTTTATACATTATTATATATAGGAACGAATCTCCCGAAGGAAGATCATTGGCTATATCCTACTCAAAATAGTCTTGGATGAGCGAAGATAAGGATTTTCCAAGGAATGAGGAAGAAATACAACAAGTTTTCCTCAAAATAAGACCACAAAATGAAGGAAAGAAGAATACTTGTCCCTTTATTTGCCTTTTCAAAACGAAAGGTATATCTTTGCAAGTGAATGGAATATTCCATGATTAACTTTATTAACCAACCCATTTGACTATGAAACAAATGATTTTTATGGCGTCAGCCATGCTTTTACTGCTCAGTGCATGTTACAGTTCCGAAGAAATGGAAGAGAGGAACCTTTCTTCGAATGTCAAAGTCCAATTCCACATCCAACCCATTGCTGAAATCAGCAATTTCCCTTCCACGAAGAGCATTCCAGACGGGACGCCCGCTGAACCCGGCTATACCAAAGGCGGTGGAGAAGGTCAGGAAACCAATCCCGTGGACAACAGCACACTTTTCTCTCACATCGAGTTCTTCGTCTATTCAGAGGCGTCCGAGCTACTACATTC
>CAZIVE010000183.1:0-4062 GCA_964542435.1 uncultured Parabacteroides sp. | reverse complement strand
GAGAAAAACAGGATTTGAGAGAGCTGCTTCTCTCTTTGTCCACCATTTCGCCTTTGGCAAAATCGTAACTCTCTAAAAAATAGATTAAAACGATAGGGGCTTGTCTACCTTTTAATTCCCTATTGTCTTTATCCTTTATTCTGTTTTCTCTACCTTTGCGGCGTTTACAATATCTATTAAACTCAATAAACAATGAAGAAGAAAAAGATTCTATTGCTCACAATGTTATTTGCACTAACGTTTACCACGCAGGCTCAAGTGGAGTCAGGATTATTAATTGGCGGAGGATTGGGAAGTATCAGTTCAAAGTATAACGCCGGCGCATTGCAGACATCCAGAAACAACGATGTCAACTACAAGGCCAACGTTTCATTAGGCTATCGCTTCCGCGTCCCATTTTCTGACACGACGCCGCTGTTTGCCGATCTTGATGCGAATTTAGGATTGAAGTTGTGGCATTCGGAATATGGGGCATCCAGCGTTCATCCCGCATTCAGTGAAAACTCTTCCGATATCTTTTATACATCTTTGAGTGGCACACTGAATTATTCTGTCTTAGAGAATCTGAGTATAGGCGCAGGCGTGGAACCGACCTATTATTTCCGTTTCGAAGGAGAGGATAGCAGCAAACATTTCGACACGCCGATTGTAGGGAAGGTGGCCTACAATTTCGACACCTTCGAGATTGGATTTAGTTATAAATATGGTCTGATGAATGTGCTGAAGACCGATTATCTTGAATCCGGCAAGATCAGAGACTGGCAGATTTCCGTTTGGATTCCATTTTAAGGGCCGATGATGAAATTGAAACTCGCAAGCAGTTTCCTCTTCCTTCTGTTCTTATCCTGTTCTGTTGATTACGATCTGGAGCCTTCTTTGGTGAACGAGCCGGATCGAATCATCGTGGACAGTTATCTCTCGCCCGACTGCCCTCTGCAAGTACAGCTCTTTGAGTCTGTCAAGACGGAGAGCGGTTATGTGAACAGAGGTTTGACGCAGGCGCACGTCATTTTGAAAGAGGATCAGACGACACTGTTCGACGGTATCTGTACCGACTCCATATTGCGCCTGGATTATCAGCCTCATGAGAATGCTGCCTATTCGATTGAGGTCTCTCACGAAGGATTGGCAACTGTTAGTGCACAGACCTGTATCCCGAAAGCCATCCATTGCAACGCATCCTTCAGTACAGACGGGAAATACTGGGACACTTCGCGTTACCTTGTCCACCTGCAAGCGTTCGATGCGCCGCAGAAGGAGCAGGAATGTCTGTGGATTACAGCCTATCGACTTCGAAACGACAATCAGCTCGTGCAATACAACGAAATCTATACAAACCATTCGATGATTGACAAACTGAACAGCACAGCTGGAATGGATGTCAAGAACGAATCGGTTGGATCGATCTATTACAACGGGTTCCTTCGAATCAAATACAAAAACATACCGGACATAGGCGAACTTGTCTTTACACCTAATCATGTTTATAACGGGAGTGGTGAAGATCAGAACTATTCCCAGCATGCCATCCATGTGAAGCTGATCACGGCCAGTCCGGAATATGACCGTTTCAACAAGAGTCTGTATGAACAGAAGCACATGATCGTTAACAGCGATGATGTCTCGTCCGTCTTCTATCAGCCCAAAACTGTTTATACGAACGTGACCGATGGATTGGGAATCTTTGCGGGATACAGCGAGGTAACATACCGTTTTAACCTTCCTGAAAATTAAGAGTGACATGCCAATCATCAAATACAATCTATTGTTTTTGCTCTGTCTTTTCAGTCTTCCTCTCTTTGCACAGCTGACTGTGAACGAAGACACCGTGCAGGAGAAATATATGAAGAATCCTGTACATCTTGACGAAGTGGTCGTGAAGGCACGCAGCCGGAACATCGACAGCCGCGGATTGGGCAACATGCGCATCAATATGAAGCAGCTGGAACTGACGCCGCTTTTCTTCGGTGAGCGGGATGTCATCAAGACATTGCAGTTCCTTCCTGGAATGTCGTCGGGAATGGAAGGATCGTCGCAGCTGAACGTCAGAGGCGGCACGAACGACCAGACGCTATACTTGATGGACGAAGTGCCTGTGTATAATCAGAATCACACCTTCGGGCTTTTCTCCATCTTCAACTCCGATGCCATTCAATCGGTAGATCTTTACAAAGGTGGCATTCCTGCCCCTTACGGTGACAAACTGTCAGGTGTGGTTTCCGTGGACTTGAAGGAGGGAGACTATCAGAAGTACCATCATTCCGTTTCTCTGGGAATCCTTGCAGGTTCGCTGGCATCGGAAGGCCCTATCGTCAAAGACAAACTGAGCTATATGATTACAGCCCGGCGTTCGTTCGTGGATCTGCTTTATAACGGATTTATGTCGATTTCAAGCGATGGCAACGGTGGCAATCCTATGATCTCTTTCGCCGATGTCAATGGCAAGATGACGTGGAAGGTCAATGCCAGAAATACGTTGTCTTGGCAGTCCTATTACGGTTATGATGACCTTTATGGTATCAACCGCAGCAACGACCGTTACACGAAAGAGAAATACAAGGAGAAATACGGCTATGGCTGGAAGACGATTATGACTTCGTTCCGTCTCCATTCGCAGCCTCGAAGTAACATGACGCTTTCAACTACCGCTTATTTTACGGCGTTGGACAACTTCAACTATTACAAGAACAGTGTGAAGGCGCCCGGCGTGAAGCAGAAGACGGAAAACGGCACCTCCTCAAAGCTGAATGAAGCGGGAGTGAAAATTTCGATGAGACATCAGACGTCTTTGAACAATACGCTCTTCTACGGAGCGGACGGCGCCTATCAGTTCTACTCGCCCGAATATATCTATCGGAAGACAGACAACAGAAAGGTAGATTACAACAGTCAACAGCAGAAGTTGCTGAAGGGATCCGCCTACGTCTATGATGAGTTCAGAGTGGCGCCATGGCTTTTCAGTGTCGGGCTACGTGCTTCGGTGTATGACAACCGGAAGGTTTCCAAGTTTGTCGTCGAACCGCGTATCAAGGTGAACACCTTCCTCAATGAGAAGAACAAGCTCATGCTGGCTTACGACCGGATGTATCAGCCTGTCCACACTGTGAACGAAATGGACTACAACTCCAAGACCGATTACTGGATCCCTTTTCAGGAGAATGTGCTGCCGCAGTCGAATCAAATTTCCATCGGTTGGAAGAACTACACCACCTCACATCTGAGTTTCTCCGTCGAAGCCTATTATAAGAAGATGCGCCATCTACTGCTGATAAGAGACCTCGAATACTATCTCGACGACCACACCGATTACGAACAGGGCAGCGGTAGTTCAATGGGTGTTGAGGCAATGGTGCAGTATTCGAAAAACCGTTTCACGACATGGGCTTCTTACACGCTATCTCGTTCACGTCGTACATTTGGAGGGAAAAACTATCCCTTCAAGTTTGATGCGCCACACAGTCTTTCCGCTTTCGCAAGCTATGCAGTACGGGAAGAGCAGAACAACAGGCACACACTATCCCTTCAGGCCCAGTTCAAGAAAGGTTATCCCTATTATGTGCCTGAGATAACCTATCCCGGAATGGGATTGCCCACTTCGCCTGACGGCTATGAGGATATCGATGATATCTATGGCGTGGATTTCATTCCGCAATATCCGAACATCCGGCTGAAGAATTATCTGAGGATCGATCTCAATTATTCTGTCGAGCGAAAGAGGGAGCATGGCAATCTGACGTGGCAGTTCTCGTTGCTGAATCTGACGAATCAGCGTAATCCTTATGCCGTTTATAAGAAAGATGGCAAGTATAAAGCGTTCGTCCTGATTCCGATGATGCCGTCCATATCGGTCAGAAGAACGTTCTGAAAAAACATATTTTCCGTGCAGCATTTCAGTCATTTGACGCGTCTTGGATTTGTGTGTATTAAAAAACAACAGCCATGACAAAAAGATGAAGAATTCTAAAACATTATTATCTAATAAACGTTTATAATAGAACCTAATAAATACTGAAAGAAAATGAAACAGATGAAAGTATTTCTTATTGCCCTGCTGACAATCTT
>CAZIVE010000182.1:0-4075 GCA_964542435.1 uncultured Parabacteroides sp. | reverse complement strand
AGGGGCGAAAAATCTTTCGCCTTCACCTCATCAGGCAGATTCGAAAGGTCATGTCAGAAAAAATGCGTACCTTTGCGGCAGCAAAAAGAAAAAGACCTGATAGGTTTATTGAACGCCGCTATCCATTTACGTTTACTTTCCAAGCGGCATAAGATATTGATATATTGTTTAGGTTTCATTTAAATATTAATTTCTATGGAAAAATTAGTTAGAAGAATTGGTTTGGTAGCGCACGACGCTATGAAGAAAGATCTTATCGAATGGGTTTTATGGAATTCCGAATCACTTATTGGAAACAAGTTTTATTGTACAGGAACGACCGGGACATTGATCTTGGCGGCTCTTAAAGCAAAACATCCCGATGTGAAATGGGATTTTACGATCTTGAAATCCGGTCCGCTTGGCGGTGATCAGCAGATTGGTTCGCGTATTGTGGAAGGGAAAATCGATTATCTCTTCTTCTTCACCGATCCGATGACGATGCAGCCGCACGACACCGATGTCAAAGCTTTGACGCGACTTGCGAGTGTGGAGAATATTGTCTTCTGCTGCAATCGAAGCACAGCCGATCACATCATTTCAAGTCCGCTGTTTCAGGATCCGACCTACAAACGGATTCGTCCCGATTACTCCAACTACAGCAAACGGTTCGAAAACAAACCGGTCGTTGCGGAAGCCGTCGAAAAGGAAAAGAAACGTCGCTCGATGTAAATCACACAGTTTCATATCGCCCGTTGAATCCAACCGAATCAGCCAAGCTTGTCCTTCAGGAATTTTCCGGTATAGGATGCTTCGCATTTCGCAACCTCTTCGGGCGTTCCGAAACAAACTACATTGCCGCCGGCTTGTCCGCCTTCCGGACCTAAGTCGATGATGTAATCCGCATTTTTGATCACCTCGAGATTGTGCTCGATGATCACCACTGTGTGACCTTTGGCCAGCAAAGCATTGAAGGCCTTCAGAAGTGTCTTGATATCGTGGAAATGCAGTCCGGTTGTCGGTTCATCGAACACAAAGATCGTCGGTTCATTCTTCTCCAGTCCGAGATAATAAGCCAGCTTCACGCGCTGGTTCTCACCGCCGGAGAGTGTGGACGACGTTTGTCCGAGTTTGATGTAGCCCAATCCGACATCTGCCAGCGGTCGCAGTTTGTTCATGATGCGCTGTTCCTGCGAGCCCGGCACTTCGCCAAAGAACTCCAAGGCCTGCGATACGGTCATCTCTAGAACGTCGTAGATGCTTTTGCCACGGTATTCCACTTCCAGTACTTCACTGCGGAAACGTTTGCCGTGACAAGCGTCGCACACCAACGTGATATCTGCCATGAACTGCATCTCGACCGTGATAAAACCGTCGCCTTTGCACTCTTCGCAACGTCCGCCCTCTTTGTTGAACGAGAAATAGGCCGCGTTGTAACCCATCTGTTTCGACAAAGGTTGATCGGCAAAGAGTTTTCGGATTTCATCGTAGGCTCCGATGTAAGTCACGGGATTCGAGCGCGAGCTTTTACCTATGAAATTCTGATCGACGAACTCGATGCCTTTGACCATTTCGAAATCGCCCTCCATCTTCGTGCAATCCACGCCGAGGAACTGTGCCGAATCGAGATGACGCTTCATGCCTTCGTAAAAGATGTCGCGCACCAGAGAACTCTTGCCCGAACCGCTTACGCCGGTGACTACAGTCATCACATTCAACGGGAAACGGACGTCGATACCCTTCAAGTTGTTCTTTCGCGCTCCGATGATCTGTATGTAGTTGTTCCAAGGACGACGAATGGCCGGAACTTCGATCTTCTCCTCGCCTGTAAGATAACGTGCCGTAAAACTTTCCGTGGCATTCTTAACGCCTTCCGGCTCGCCTTGATAGACGACTTTACCGCCCAATCGACCGGCCAGCGGACCAATATCGATAATGTAATCGGCAGCACGGATAATCTCTTCGTCATGTTCCACAACGACAACCGTATTGCCCAACTGCTGCAATTCACGCAGGACGTTGATGAGCAATGCCGTATCACGCGGATGCAAGCCGATACTCGGTTCGTCGAGAATGTAAAGCGAACCGACCAGACTGCTGCCGAGCGACGTTGCCAGATTGATGCGCTGGCTTTCGCCACCGGAAAGTGTGGAGGAAAGTCGGTCGAGTGTCAGATAACCCAAGCCGACATCCAGAAGATATTTCAATCGGTTGTTGATTTCCGTGAGCAGACGTTTGGCCACTTTTGCATCGGTTTCAGAAAGCGGAAGGTTTTCAAAGAACTGCTTTGCATCTTTCACTGGCATCGAAACGACATCCGCAATATTCTTGCCGCCGACCGTGACATAAAGCGCCTCCTTGCGCAATCGCGATCCGTGACATGCTGGACAAGTCGTCTTACCGCGATAACGCGCTTGCAATACACGATACTGTATTTTGTAAAGATTCGATTCGACGAACTTAAAGAAAGCATCAATGCCTTCGACACCGCGACCGCCGTGCCAAAGCAGATCTTTCTCCGCCTGCGTCAAATCGTAATAGGGACGATGTATCGGGAACTTGTACTTGGCACTGGTGCGAATGAAGTCTTTCAGCCAACTGCTCATCACTTCACCTTTCCAACAGACCACAGCGCCTTCATAGACAGAAAGGCTTTTGTCCGGAACGACCAGATTCTCATCAATGCCGAGAATCTTTCCGAATCCGCCACAAACAGGACAGGCTCCGAGCGGATTGTTGAAGCTGAACATCTGATCGTTAGGCTCTTCAAATGTCATGCCGTCGGCTTCGAACTTCTTAGAGAACTCCAGCGTGATCGGTTTCTCGCCTTCCGGATAGAGACGGACATTGCACGCGCCATGACCTTCGAAGAAGGCACTGTCAGCAGAATCCGCGATACGCGAAAGCAACGTTTTGTCGTCGTTGATCTCCAAACGATCCACAACCACTTCGATCGGATAGGTCATCAATTCGTCACTCGAGAGCACTTCGCTGATTCGATAGATCGTGTCGTTGACGTAAAGTCGCGTGTAACCCTCTTTCTGAATCACCAGCAGCTGATCTTTCATTACGCGGCCTTCCGGCAAATCAATCGGAGCGAAGATAGCGAATCGCGTACCTTTCGGATAGTGCATCACCGCCTCTTGAACGTCACTGACCTCATGTTTCTTGACTTCCGTCCCCGAAATCGGAGAAATAGTCTTTCCGATACGAGAGAAAAGTAACCGCAGATATTCGTAGATTTCAGTGGAAGTGCCGACCGTTGAACGCGGATTACGCGTGTTCACACGCTGCTCGATAGCAATAGCCGGTGGAATTCCCTTGATGAAATCACATTCCGGCTTGCTCATCTTTCCAAGGAACTGACGCGCATACGCCGAAAGACTCTCCACATAACGGCGTTGTCCTTCTGCATACAGCGTATCAAAGGCAAGCGACGACTTGCCACTGCCCGACAAACCCGTAATAACAACGAGCTTATCGCGTGGAATCATGACGTCGATGTTCTTCAAATTGTTTACCCGTGCGCCTTTTATATAAATGCAATTGCTTTCGTCCATAGTCTTATTTGTTGCGAACCGCAAAGATACGGCTTTTCGCCGCTAATTGCAACGCAGCGTCAAGCTCTAAAGGAAGGAATATATCATGTATGATCGCTGTTCGTCTATCATTAACAACAATGCATTATGGCCGGTATGCAACCGCCTTTTCCAAAGAAGGCGAGCAAACATCGGTTATTTTGACAACGGGAAGTCCGTTGTCAAAACCGAGGAAATCGAGGCTCTTTATGCTCGAATTTGCCCTTTTTCTTCCCCTTATTTCGGATTTTGACAACGGCTTCTCCGTTGTCAAAATTCCTATTTTGCCTGCTGGATAGTCGTCAACGTAATACATTCTACCCAAAATCGGCCATTTGAATGCACGCACGCAACAAGCTTCCCGCCAAGCTGCACCGATTTTTTCATGCTATGATTCTTGTTTCAATCCACAAAATGCATGAATCCATTCTTTCTTATGACTCATTTGGATTAAAGGAATGTTATTTGATGACGGCAGACAAAGAAAGGATTCATTTGCCTTGAAATAAAAACGCCCT
>CAZIVE010000181.1:0-4183 GCA_964542435.1 uncultured Parabacteroides sp. | reverse complement strand
ATAAGTCATAATTTTCCCACTCCCTTTTTGCTCAATAGGATATCGACATCCTGGCTGGTTACGAGGCAGCCTTTGGGTAATCCTTCAATCCAAGGCAAGATCTTTTCGAGAAAAGCATCGATCTTTTCAGCTTCGTCAATGATCTCAACGACAATCGGGACTTTGGTGTTGAACTCCCAAAAACGTTCGGAAAGCAGATTACTGCTGGCTCCATAACCCATCACAGCGCGGTAAACCGTTGCACCTGTCAAACCGTAGTGTATGGCAGCGTGCGTGATGGATTCATAAACGGACTCATGCTTGAAAACGTCCGTATTGCTGACATAAAATCGTAATGCTTTTGCTTTCATGATTAGATGGATTTAATGATTGCTTGCCCGAGCCAAACAGCCAGAAAACCGCCGACAAGCGTGATCGATACGTATAAAGCCACATTGAAGATATTGGCGTCTCTGAGCAGCTGCACATTCTCGCTGGCAAACGTCGAGAAGGTGGTAAAGCCGCCGCAAATACCGACAGTAAGAAACAGACGGAGGTTATTGTCGAGCAGATTGCCTCGCTCATATAGACCAAAAAAGAGGCCGATCAGCAGACAGCCGACAAGATTAACCACAAGCGTGCCCAATGGCAACGACATCTCAATGCGATTCTGAATAAAACGGGTGACAAGGAATCGGAGTCCTCCTCCAACGAAACTGCCGGCACTGACGATAAGCAACATTTTAAGCATAATGGAATGATAGAATGATGTGTAAAGTAGGTATCATCAGCCTGTTTCAGCAGTTTAGGGTCAATACCATGACCAGTAAAATCTGTGCAAAAGTACATTTTTTGCCTGCTTCTGCATGCGTTCCCATTGAAATAATCGATATTTTTGAAAAAAAATAAGTTTCCACTTCATGACACAGAACGACGACATACAGGCTTTGCTCGATTTCTTCGACACGCTGATCCCGCTGACGGAGAATGAGAAGGATCTGGTGAAGGAGAAATTCCAGCCGCATTCGTATCGCAGACGGGAAAATGTCTTGCAGGAAGGTGAAATATGCAGATATTATCATTTTGTCGTCAAAGGATGCCTCAGAATGTATAAGACGGACAACGAAGGCACTATCCATATCATCAAATTCGCTGCCGAAAACGACTGGATGACCGATATTCCGAGTTATTACACATTGAAACCTTCGTCACTCCATATCGATGCGCTGGAAGCGACCGAAGTACTGCGGATCCGTCGGAACGACCTGCTCGATATGTATATGCATGCACAGCGCTTCGACCGTATCTTCAGGATTCTTACAGAAAACGACCTGGCTAAACTACAACAGAGACATTTGGAGAGCATCAGTGCCACAGCTGAAGAGCGTTACGAATCGTTTTTGAACGACTATTCCAACCTGACGAATCGCCTGTCGCAGGTTCAGATTGCCTCTTTTCTCGGCATCACGCCGGAGTTTCTGAGCCGTTTGAGGAATCGACAGGTGCGAAGCAGTTCGGAAAATGAAAAAGAAAGCCCTCATGGCATTTCTTAAAGTAGGTCAATGGTTCATGAATACAAAGACATATACCTTTGCATCACGAATAAAAAAGCAGTAAAATCATGAAAAATCTTTTCAATCTGAAAACAATAGGCTGCGCCATGCTCCTCTCCTTTTCTTTTTGCACGACGCTCCATGCGCAAACCCAAAAGAATGTAATCCTTTTCATCGGCGACGGAATGGCAGTTGCACAATGGCAGACAGGAATGATTGCCAACAAAGCACCGCTCAACATCAATAAAATGAAAACGATCGGACTGATGACAACTAACGCCGCCAATAAATTCGCTGGCGACGGTCCGTCCAACGGCACAGCTCTGGCAACCGGTGTTCAGAGCCTCGGCGGATTTATCGCATTGGACAAAGACTCGATGCCGCTGAAATCGATTATCGATTATGCAGATGAAGCAGGGATCGCATCGGGAGTCATTGCTGCAAGCACTTTGGCAGAAGGCAGCATCGCACCTTTCGTGGCTCATGCCAAAAATCGCATGCAGACTGACAAGATCACAGCCGCCTATCTGGAGCACAGTCATCTCGACGTGTTCATCAGCGGCGGACAGAAGATATTCGTCGAGCGCAAAGACAACCGTGATATAATGGGCGAACTTCAGAAGAAAGGTTATCAGGTGGTCACTTCCATCGACAGCATCCGCAACATCAAAAGTGGAAAGCTGGCTGGATTTACAGCTTACGAAAGCAATCCAGGAATTAACGAAGGACGTGGCAACATGCTGCCCGATGCCGTTCAGACTGCTTTGAACATTTTGAGCAGCAACGCAAAGAAGGGTTTATTTCTTGTCGTTCAAGACACCTATATCGACAAAGATTCCCATTTTGAGAAAGGCGACTTGGTCGGAATGGAAACCATCGATTTCGACAAAGCCATCGGTAATGCATTGGATTATGCCGATCGGAACAAGAATACGGTCGTCATCGTAGTCGGCGGTCCGGAAGCTTCGGGAATGTCATTGCCCGACGCCAATCCCAAAGAAGGCTCCGTCAATGCCAAATGGACTGAACATGGCATGATTCACACCGGCGTGATGGTTCCTATCTTCGCTTATGGTGTAGATGCACAACAATTCCAAGGAATTCAAGACAACACTGATATCTTTTTCAAAATAAAAAAGATACTTTTGGGCAAATAAACATAAACCCAAAAGATCATGACAGAACGCGAAAAGATGCTGGCCGGCGAATTATACAATTGGGAGGATGCAGATCTTCTCAATCGCTGGCATTTGGCAAAACACTTGCAACAAAAATACAACACAACCGACAGCCGCGATCAGAAGCAACGTGAAGCTATTCTCGATCAACTTCTCGGCAGCAGAGGTGAAGATGTAAGCATTGCAGCACCCTTTTTCGTGGACTACGGTGAAAACATTCATCTGGGCAGTTTTGTCGAAATCAATATGAATTGTGTGTTTCTGGATTGCAATCGCATCACGATCGGAGATCACACAGGAATTGGTCCGGGCGTTCACATCTATGCGGTATTCCATCCGGTAAATCCAAGCGAAAGGCTTCCTGAAGGAAGAAAAATATGGGTTTCTCAAACTGCGCCCGTTACTATCGGCTCTAACGTATGGATCGGTGGCGGCGCCATCATTCTTCCGGGCGTCACCATCGGCGACAACACAACCATCGGAGCCGGGAGTGTCGTTACGCATTCCATTCCCGCCAACTGCCTTGCTGTCGGAAATCCATGCCGTGTGATCAGGAAACTGGAATAAGACGAATCCAACAACGATATGGAGATCAACGAATTCATCAACAGATTTCATGAGGCCTTCACGGAACGGGCTGAATTACCCATTGCCTTCTGGTATTCCGATCGGCTCGAAGGAGAACTGAAAAAGACAGCAGGCTGCATGTTCAAGGCATTCCGAGAAATTAGAGACGGGAAAGTGATCAGCGTGAATGCCGAATCCATCGGATGTGGAGGCGGCAAGTTCTATGCAGGTTTTACCGAGATGTCGCCTTACGTTCCGACCTTCGTATCTCTGAAAGAAAAATACAGAAAGACGCCTGAAATGGTCACAGCACAACTGACGGAACTGAACGTCCCCAGAAACGACAAAAAATACCTTCACTTCGCACGTCTGGACAAAGTGGAGAGTTTTGAAGAACTCGAAGCACTGATATTTCTGGTCACTCCTGATATTCTTTCAGGTCTTGCCACATGGGCGTTCTTCGACAATGGAGATGCCAATGCCGTCTCTGCGCCTTTCGGATCGGGTTGCAACAACACCATCACACGAGCCACCATTGAGAATCGCAAAAATGGGAAAAGCTGCATCATCGGTTTCTTCGATCCTTCCGTCCGTCCCTATTTCGAGTCGAATCTTTTGAGCTTCACCATTCCCATGTCCCGTTTCAAAGAAATGTACGACACGATGCCCGACTGTTGTCTGTACGGCACAAATGCCTGGGGAAAAATAAAAGAGCGGATCGGACGGGAATAGTTGCGCTCTCCTTCTACTTTTCTCTTTTCTGAAGTGAAAGTGTCAAAGTGCCAAAGTGTCAATAGTGCCACCTGTGTTTTCTGCGTTTGCGCTCCGATTTCGCCATAGCTCTTGTGTTTTGCTTCTCTTTTTCTGAAGCGAAAGTGTCAAAGTGCCAAAGTGTCAATAGTGCCA
>CAZIVE010000180.1:0-4226 GCA_964542435.1 uncultured Parabacteroides sp. | reverse complement strand
AATGTTGCAATTCATGGTTATTGTCGCTACTTTTACGTCAGAAATATCATAAATGCTATCGATATGAAACGAAGTCTGTTTATTGTACTGCTTGTGTTCGCTGCTACGCTGATTGGCATGGCACAGAATCCCGTGCTGCAGGTTACGGGCGGAAAGATCCAAGGTGTGGAATCCACAAAAGGTGTGATTCTCTACAAAGGTATTCCTTATGCTGCGCCTCCGACGGGAGATCTGCGCTGGAAAGCTCCGCAGGATGTCATTCCGTGGCAAGGCGTGCGGGTCGCAGACCATTTCGGTCCGGCCTCTCTGCAAGGTGCGCATGTCTATGACCCGAATCGGACGGTGAAGGAATATGGTGACGTTGATTATGTCAAGGAGTTCTTCATGGCAGGCGATCCGGTTTTCAGTGAGGACTGTCTTTATCTGAATGTCTGGCAGCCGGCTGATGCAAAGAAGGGCGACAAACTTCCCGTGGCTTTTTGGATTCATGGAGGCTCGTTTATGGGCGGATACGGTTATGAAACGGAGTTCAGCGGCGATGAATATGCACATCGCGGCGTCATTCTTGTGACGATCAATTACCGCGTGGGAATCCTGGGATTTCTGGCTCATCCCGAACTGACTGCCGAGAATCCGCATCACGTTTCCGGCAATTACGGTCTGCTGGATGAGATCAAGGCTCTCGAATGGGTTCGCGATAACATTACAGAGTTCGGAGGAGACCCGAATAATATCACAATCTTCGGTCAGAGTGCCGGAGCAATCAGCGTCCGTTGTCTGGTCAGCTCGCCGGTGAATAAAGTGAAGATAGCACATGCCATCATCCAGAGTGGCGGCGGACTGAAGGTTTCGGAAGGTCCTGTTCAGCCGCTTACCTTGGCACAAGGTGAACAGATTGGCTTGGCGATGTTTCCGGGTAAAAGTCTGAAGGAGATGCGCGCTATGGGCATTTCAGAGTTGACCGCAGCCTATTACGATTTTGTAAAGCGTTTCCCGTCGTTCATTATGTTCAGTCCTATAATAGACAATTATGCCATGATAAACGATTTGGGTCCGCTGATGAAGAAGCATGCCATTATGCATATTCCATATATGTTGGGCGTGACATTGGACGACATGGATTTTTCAAGGATGACTCCCAATATTCCCAATTTCTCTCTCGAGCTTGAGAAGAACGGTTATAAGCCTGCCTATCTGTATGAATTCATGCACCGCTTGCCCGGCGATGGAGCCGGAGCGTTCCACTCAGCCGAACTTTGGTATATGTTCGGGACGTTGAAAAACTGCTGGCGTCCGATGACACAGGCGGATTACAATCTAAGCGATGAGATGATCACCTATTGGACGAATTTCATGAAGAACGGCAATCCCAATGGGAAAGGCGTTTCGCAATGGAACCCTTATAGCAAGAAAAACCCATTCCTCAAGAAATTTGATACGAAGTGAGTTCGTTGACCTCAAAATAAATTATATAATGGCAAACGCGTGCTGGAGGATCGGAATATAAATTATATGGAGGCAAATGAGCGCTGAGGGACCGGAATATAAATTATATAGAGGCAAATGAGTGTTGAGGGACCGGAATATAAATTATATAAGGGCAAATGAGTGCTGGAGGAGCGAAATATAAATTATATAGAGGCAAACAGTCGCCGATTGACCCCAATATAAATTATATGGTAGTGAACGGATCGTCGTTTGCCATTTTAGAAAAGCGGATTGAATAGGAGAGGCAGGGGCAGCCTGTTTGGGAAAAAATGGTATATCTATCCGTAAAAGATATCAGAATCCTAAACGCGGAAACCTCTATCTTCGCCGTATTAAAATAAAGGAGGTATTATATGGCAATAACTAAGAATGCTCAGAAATATCATGAGAAAATGTTTCCGGATGCAATCTCCGCTTTGGCAGAGAGCGATCCCGAGTTCATCGAACGCTTCGACAATTTCGCTTTCGACGAAGTGGTGAATACGCATGTAGGAGATGTGGCAGATCAGTTGGACGAGCATCATCGCTTCATGGCCATTCTTGCCACATTGTTAGGATGTCAGGGTCTGGACGAATTTCGTACGATGCTGCCGGCGGCTCTCAATTTCGGACTGACACCTGTTGAGGTGAAGGAGATCGTTTATCAATCGGTCGATTATCTGGGCATCGGGCGTGTCCTGCCATTTCTGAAGGCCACGAATGAGATCTTGAAGGCGCGGGGCGTAAAACTTCCCTTGCCCTCGCAAGCTCAAACGACGACGGAAAACCGTCTGGAAAAAGGCGTGCAGACGCAAGTGGAGATATTTGGAGATCGCATGAAGGATTTTTATAAATCGGGACCGGAAGAGACGCGTCACATCAATCGCTGGCTTGCAGGTAACTGCTTCGGCGACTATTATACTCGTTCCGGACTTTCCCTGCGCGATCGCGAAATGGTCACCTTCTGCTATATTGCTGCGCAAGGCGGATGTGAGCCGCAGCTGATAGCTCATGCTTCAGCTAACCTCAGAATGGGGAACAGTCGTCTGTTTCTGATCAATGTGGTTTCGCAGAATCTTCCCTACATCGGATATCCGCGCACGTTGAATGCGCTTCGTTGTGTGAACGAAGCAGCAAAGGGATGATCATTCGTTGGGGATAAATTCGTGTGGCTTTTATAAAAGTAATAACTCGGGCAGGATTCGTTCCTGCTCGAGTCGTTTCTATACAATCGTTATTCCAATTCCCAAGTGTCGCCTCGTGCGGGAATTTCTATATTCTTGAAACCGGCCTTGTGCAGTTCTACAGAATAATCCTGTTGCACATCATATTCGCCGTGAACCAGGAAAAGCTTCTTGACCTTCTCTACGGGAACGGTGGTGAGCGTGGAGATCATCTCTTTATAGTCGCCGTGACCTGAATAGGCTTCGATCTTGTCCACACTGGCGTTCATCGCATATTTCTGACCGAAGATAGAGATCTCTTTCAGTCCGGGTTTCTGGATGCGAGCTCCCAATGTATTGGGCGCACAGTAACCGACGATGAGAACCGTTGTACGCGGATCTTCTACATGGTTGCGGAAATGGTGTTTAACACGTCCTGCCTCCAACATGCCCGACGGAGAAATGATAACGCAAGGTTTGTCATAGCTGTTCAGCCGCTTGGAATCTTGCACCTCTTTGATGTAATGCAGCGAATTGAATCCGAAAGGATCGGGATCGGTGAGCATCGTATGTCGCACGTCGTCGTTCAAGGAATCGGTGTGGAAACGGAAGATGTCGCAGGCATTCACCGCCAGCGGACTATCCACGAACATCTCGATCTTAGGGAGCTTTCCGGCATTGTAAAGATTGTTCAGTGTATAGACGATATCCTGCGTACGACCGATGGCAAACGACGGAATGATGAGCACGCCTTTGTCCTGTACGCACGTGTTGTAGATAACTTCCAGCAGATGATTCTCCACTTCAGCCGTTTCACCGTGCAGACGATTGCCGTAGGTGGATTCCGAAATTAGATAATCGCAGGGAATCAATGCTTCGGGTGGCTGCAGAATGGAACTGTGCAGACGTCCGAGATCGCCTGTATAAGTAATATTGGTCACCTTTCCGTTTTCGCGGATACGGATGTTTGCTGCTCCGCTTCCGAGCATGTGCCCCGTGTTGGTGAATTTCACGCTGATTTCATCGTTCATATAGAAGCGTCGTCCGTAAGAGACGCAGATAAACAGTTTCATGCAATCCTCGGCATCCGAGATATGATAGATCGGCTGGATGGGCGGTTCGTGGTGCATCTCGCGTTTCTTGTTGAACATCTTGGCATCCATCTCTTGAATGTGAGCGGAATCCGCCAACATGATCGAGCAGAGGTCGCGCGTAGCAGTCGTGCAGATCACAGAGCCTCGAAATCCTAAACGATAGATGTAGGGAATGAGTCCCGAATGGTCGATGTGTGCGTGTGTGAGTATGAGATAGTCAATGCTTCTTGGGTCGAATCCCAGATCTCTGTTCATGGCGTCTGTCTCCAGTCCTTTGCCTTGATACATGCCGCAATCCAGCAAGATGCGTTTCCCTTTCGCTGTCGTGATGAGGTGCTTGCTGCCTGTGACTTCCTGTGCTGCTCCTAAAAATTGGATTTTCATGATATTATATGTTTTATGACGACCTTCACTTTTCTCAGTCAAAGTCCAACCAAAAGAACATATTTATTCTGATATTTCAATGTTAATTCTTCATTTCGAATGATAATAAACGCCATCG
>CAZIVE010000179.1:1703-4299 GCA_964542435.1 uncultured Parabacteroides sp. | reverse complement strand
TTATTTGCACATCTCACAAAATTGAACGATTATTGTATGCAAAATCATGAAGCCGAGATGACACTGAAGAAAGAAAAGGATCAGAAGTTGTATTATTCCATCAGCGAAGTAGCCGATATGTTTCATATCAATGAATCTACTTTGCGCTTTTGGGAAAAGGAGTTTGACATCATTAACCCGCGTAAGACTTCCAAGGGAACGCGATTCTACAAACAGGAAGACATCGATCATGTTCGGCTCATCTATCATTTGGTCAAAGAGCGCGGACTGACGCTTGCCGGTGCCCGCCAGAAACTTCGCGACAACCGCGAAGACACAATCCGCAAAGAGGATATTGTCAATCGCCTGAAGCACATCAAAGAGGAATTGATTCACATGCGCGACGGAATCGTTTGTGACGCCGAAGAACCCGAAGAGGTCGAAGGCAATCCAACGGAAGTCCAATAGACGCCCATTCAACAGGCAGAATCGCAATCCTGACCCCAATCCCGATTTGCACGAATTTATACATCTATATATAAGCGATCGCAAAAGACGAAGAAATTATTCTTACAAAATAATAACCTTATTGTAGGAATCGTAATTATTCCTATCTTTGCAACGTTGAGGTGCATTTGATGGCATCCGTTGTCAAATGTAAAAGGGAATCCGGTGGAAATCCGGAGCTATACCCGTAGCTGTAAATCCAGATCGTACGTCGAACTACTCCAGCCACTGACACAAGTCGGGAAGGCGAGTCGCACGAAAAGAAGGAGAAGTCAGAAAACCTGCCTCACGTATTTTTAATGCGTTGCTTCGGGGTGAAGGCATCGCTGAACGACACTTTTATGCTAAAGTTTTTTAATAGTTTTTCTTTCTGGTTACTACTGTTGTTGTGTGCGGAGGTATGCGCTTCTGCTTCACTTTCGGCTCAAGAGAACGATACGGTCTATCATCGTCTCTCAGGTGTTGAAGTGAATGCGAAACGCATCCCGCAGACAATACGTTCGACAGCACCTCTCCAGATCATCAACAAAAGCAGCATGGAACGTCTGGGAATTGAAAATCTTTCGGAGGCCGTGAAGCATTTCAGCGGTGTCACCGTCCAGGACTATGGAGGAATTGGTGGCTTGAAGACCGTTTCGGTGCGCAGCCTCGGAGCCAAACATACCGCAGTCAGCTATGACGGCATCACAATCAATGATGCTTCGAGCGGACAGGTGGACATCAGCCGTTTCTCATTGGATAATGTGGAAAGCGTTTCGCTTACGATCGGTCAGAGCGATGATATCTTTAAGACCGCACGCATGTATGCTTCTGCTGGTGCTTTGAGTATTACGACATCCAAGCCTGAATTCAAATCCGGTCGTCCTTATCATATCTACGCAAAAATCAAAGGCGGTTCGTTCGGACTGTTCAATCCGATTGTCCGTTACGAATATCAGTTGGGCAAACGGTGGAGTTCATCCACAACAGCAGAATGGGAAAGTGCTAAAGGCGCTTATCCTTTCAAGCTGGTGAACGGGAATCTGACGACGCACGAGAAACGTAACAACAGCGACATCCAGACGCTTCGCCTTGAAGAAAATATCTACGGCGATTTCGGAAAAGGCGGATTGCTCAGTGCCAAGTTTTATTCCTATAACTCCGAACGCGGCCTGCCCGGATCCGTCATCTTCTATAATACAAGAGCCAAAGAACGTCTTTGGAATGATAACTTCTTCACGCAGATTCATTACGAGAATCAGCTGTCCAAGCTGCTGAAACTGCAGTCGAGTCTCAAATATGATTATTCCTATACGCGTTATCGCGACTTGAGCAACATCTATCCGAACGGGAAACAGGTTGATTGCAATCGGCAGAACGAATATTACGCTACGGCCGGTCTGCTTTACACACCTATGCAGTTTCTGGCATTTTCACTCAACAGCGATCTGTCGAGGAATACGCTTCATAACAATTACACCAATGCCGAACAGCCCAAACGCTGGACTTCGCTGACTGCTTTCGCGGCACAGTATAAGATCACGTCGTTCACGTTTACGGGAAGTTTGCTGGCCACGTATGTCACCGACAAAGTGCAACAGGGTGACAAACCGTCGGACAAGAAGAGACTTTCCCCGGCTCTGAGCCTTTCTTGGCGCCCCTTTATCGAAGAGGCGTTGCGCGTCCGCCTTTCTTACAAAGACATTTTCCGCATTCCGACCTTCACCGATCTCTATTATCTCCGAATGGGCAACCGTTCGCTCCGTCCCGAGAAGACCAAACAATATGATCTCGGACTGACTTGGAACGGACAGATCGGAAATGCCGTCCGTGATCTGACCGTCACCGTCGATGGCTATTATAATAAGGTGACCGACAAAATCGTGGCTCTTCCTACCTTATATATATGGAAGATGATGAACATGGGAAAGGTGGATATCAAAGGACTGGACGTGAATGTGAGCGGAGAGATCCCGTTAGCCGAGAAGATGTCTTTACTCGTGGCTGGAGCATATACCTTTCAGAAAGCTATCGATCTGAGCGATCCGACATCGAACAACTATCGCGATCAGATTCCCTATACGCCGAAACACAGCGGTTCGGCATCGTTGTCATGGCAGAATCCTTGGGT
>CAZIVE010000179.1:0-1603 GCA_964542435.1 uncultured Parabacteroides sp. | reverse complement strand
TCAATTTACTTGTAGCCGTGGCACTCAGCATGCTGATGTCATTTGCCTTCACGGGTTGTAAGGACGACGATGACGACCCGACTATTCCCGCAGAAGGAGTTTCCAACCTCGCATTTACCGATACCGATCTTACAGAAGGAACCATCGGCGGTACACTTTCATGGAATGCCCCTTCTTCAGTTGATAACATCACCAAATATGTGATCTATCTCTCCTCTTCTCAGACCGAAGAGACTACGAAATTAGGTGAAGCGGCTGTCGGAACGAATACATTTGCAGTTCCTGCCGGAACAGCTTACAATTCCTATATCCTTGTTGTTGCCTGCAATCCTACAGGAGAATCAACCATCAAAGCAGCGTTGCAGATTACCGATGCTGTAAAGCCTTTTGCCGGATTCTACATCCTTAGTGCAGGTAAGTACGGAAGCAACAATGGTTTGCTGACGTTCTATGATCCTGAAACAAAAACGACGACCGCTGATATCTTTAATGAGGCAAATGGCCGTGGTTTGGGCGACTCGCCTAATGATATCATCGCCTATGGAACAAAGATGTACATTGCCGTTTACAACTCAGGCGTCATTGAAGTAACCGACATGAAGGCTAAATCAATCAAGCAGATTAAAAACAGTTCTGAACAGCTTTATCCGCGCGCTTTAGTGGCAGACGGAGGATATGTTTATGCTTCTCTTTATGACGGATATGTTGCAAAGATCGATACGACAACGTTAGAGATCAAAGCCAAGATTGCTGTCGGCAGAAATCCTGAACAGATGGCTATTTCAAAAGGCAAGCTTTATGTGGCTAATTCAGGTGGTATGGGTTACAGCAGCGAACTGGGTTATGACAAGACCGTTTCTGTCATCGATTTGAATAGCTTTACTGAAAGCAAGAAGATTACTGTCGTTATGAATCCAGTCAATATGTTGACTGCTACGAATGGTGAAGTTTATCTGATTTCAATGGGAAACTATTCGACTGTTCCCAATACGCTTCAGGTCATCGATCCGACAACTGATACAGTTACACCTGTAACAACAACCAATGGAACAGAATTCGGCAATCTCGGCAATCTCCTCTACATGATGTATTCTCAGTATGATGCCAATTGGAAACAGACGATTTCCTATATCACGTATGATGCGGCTGCCAAGGCTGTTAAAAACACGAACTTCATTACCGACGGAACGACACTGGCTCATCCTTATAAGGTTGGTACCGAACCGACGAACAGCTATATCTTCGTAACTGAATCGGATTATAAGACCAACGGATCGGTTCATATGTTCAATGAAGCAGGTCAGCAGCAGTTTTCTGTTGCTGCGGGAATCAATCCATTGAAGGTTATCTACGTAAAGAAATAGAATGAAGAAGTATTTTGCATTCATTTTCGTACTGCTCTGTTGTCTTCTCGTAGGCTTCGGCTGCGGGAAGCGGCAGGGTTCGTCGGAACAATCTCTCGGGTCGGACAGCATCCGTTATGCTCAAGGTTTCCACATCACCCGCTTTAAAGAGTATATCAAAGTGGAGTTGCGTGATCCTTGGGACAGCACACGGCTGCTTCACCGTTATCTGTTGGTCGAAAGAGGAAAGCCTGTGCCGA
>CAZIVE010000178.1:0-4328 GCA_964542435.1 uncultured Parabacteroides sp. | reverse complement strand
GATGATGTGAAGAACAAATAAGCAGGAATGTTTGGCGCTATAAGCGCTTTATCTCTATCTTTGCCTTTACATTCATCACCAAAACCCAAGCACTATGAAATTCCAGGATTTCTTTTATTTCTCACGAGGCGAACGCAGAGCGCTCGTCCTTCTTGCCATTCTCGTTTGCGCCGCATGGATCATGCTTTTCATCAAAGATGAGAACAGACCGGCGGATGCGCTGGCAGCTAATCAGACACCGTCTTCGATCTCTTATGCGAAGCCCGGCTATGGAAAGAATCTGCAAAATCAGTCAGGAAAAACGAATAAAACAACGGCAAAGCGATCCGATTATTCCGCCCGTTTCCGCAGCCGATTCTTTGCGACGCCCTCTGCCGAAAAGAAAGACGTTCCGCGAAGCGAAAAATTCCCTGCGGGAACCGTCGTCGAACTGAACAGTGCCGACACGACCGTGCTGAAAAAGGTACCGGGAATCGGCAGTTCTTTTGCCAAACGGATCGTACGTTATCGCGAGATGCTCGGCGGATTCTACTGCGTGGATCAGTTGGCTGAAGTTTACGGAATGGATGAGGAGCGCTTTGCTGCAATCGTGCCCTGGTTCAAGGTCGATGCTTCAGCCATTACAAAGCAAAAGGTGAACGGTTTCTCATGGAATCCGTTTCCGAAACATCCCTATCTGAGTTATCCGCAGAAGAAGATTCTCATCAAGATGGTCGAGCAGAAAGGCCGTCTGAAAGGCTGGGAAGAGATCGAACTGCTCGAAGAATTCACACCACAAGATCGCGAGAGACTTGAACCGTATCTTTCGTTTGAATAACGCTTCCGAAGCCTCTTTTACTTTGTCGCCTCATCCACCAGATAAACGATGGATTTGTACGAGATGCCGCTGTTGATGGAAAGACCGATCTCGCAGGTTCGACTGTTGCTGTAACCGGCTGTGGCTCCTTGGATGTCGCTCTTGAGGAAACGCAAGGCAGAACTGTTCAATTCGGGGAAGAAGAATCCGCGATCGCCTGCCCAACCGCAACAGGTGACGTGAGGCGGAGCGATCACCTTCTCTGCACAACGCGAAGCCAGATCAATCATCAACGGATCCACGCCCATCTTCACCGTGCTGCAGGTAGCATGAACGGCAACGGTCAGCGGGAGTTTATGGAACGTCAGTCTGTCTAGCATGAATTTATGCATGAAAGCCACCGGTTCGTAAAGCTGAAGGCGTTTGTCGAGCGTTTCACGCATGTGAAGCAGACAAGGACTCATATCGCAGAGAATCGGGAAACGTCCGTTCTCACTGACTTTGAGAAGGGCAGCGTTCAGTTCGTTCTGCAATTTGTCGGCCTGTTTCCGGAAACCTTTACTGCTGAAAGCCATTCCACAGCAAAGCGAATGGATCTTTTCCGGATAACGGATGGAAAGTCCGGCGCGATGCAGCAGCTTGATGGTTTCCATCGTCACACAAAGCTCTTCCTTACTATAATCAGCCGATTTCCCCATCGAACGCGTGATGCAGGATGGGAAATAGACGATCTCCTGCTGTCCGAGTGCAGGTTTTTCACTGACGAAGGGAAGTTTCTTCGCTCCGGAAGGTGTAAAACGAGTCCACAGCGGGAAACGATGTCCGCTCCAATCGAAAAGTTTGCGGCAGATACCCTCCATCGCGCCATATCCGATGATATGAGACACGAAATGCGGGAACGGAAGCAGCAACCTTAGAAAAGCCGTAATCGAGCCCATATGGCTCGAAATGGAATCCGCGATATGATTAGCCGTCGCACTGTTATCCTTCCAACGCAGCTCCTTGATGAGTAATCCCGTGTTGATTCCTACAGGACAAGCCGTCGAGCAAAGTCCGTCGGTGGCGCAGGTTTCGTTGCCGGAATACTGGAAAGCGCGCTTGAGATCGGCATATTCCTTCGTATTCTGTTTCCCTTCGTTCTGAAGGCGTGTAAGAGCACGATAAGTGACGATGCGCTGACGCGGAGTGAGCGAAAGATAGCGCGCAGGACATTTCACTTCGCAGAAGCCGCATTCGATACATTTATCGATCAGTTCGTTGGCCGGTGGAATCTGTTTGAGGTTCTTGATGAAGATATCCGGATCATCGTTGAGCAGCACGCCCGGATTGAGCAGGTTCTTCGGATCGATGGTCTTCTTCACCTGCCACATCAGCTTATAAATCTCTTCGCCCCATTCGTCTTTCACAAACGGCGCCATATTGCGTCCTGTGCCATGTTCTGCCTTCAGACTGCCGTCGTGAGCCAGCACAGTGCGAATCAGTTCGCGCATGAAATCAGCGTATTTATCGACGCCTTCCTGTGCATTGATATCGGGAGAGATGGTGAAATGTACGTTTCCATCCAAAAGATGGCCCCACATCACAGCATCGGCATAGTTGTATTTGGCAAGAATCGTACGGACATCGGTCAGTGCATCGCCAAGTTCATGGGCACGGAAAGCGATATCCTCGATGATGGAAACGGTTCCTTTCGGACGACCTGCTGCAGCCGAAGTGAAGAGTCCGTTGCGGACAGTCCAATAAGTGGCGTACTGTTTCGGATCGGTCGTAAACGAAACCGCTTCGAGCGTATGGACAGATTTCAGTTTTGATTCTATTTCGGCAAACTGTGCCTCCAGTGAACGTTTGTCATTGGCCGAAGTATCGATCAACAGAGCGACAGCCTCTTCGGGAAGCGTCTTGAAGATCGCCGGCATTCCCTCCTGATTTTCCACAGAACGAAGAGCATTGCGGTCCATCAGTTCGGCAGCCGAAACCTCCTTGCATTCACGTAGGGGAAGAATCGCGCTGCAAGCCTCGCGGATATTAGGAAAATAGAGCAGAGCAGAAGCCTTCATGATATAGTCTGGCACCGTGCGAAACGTAACGGATGAAATGAATCCGAGCGTTCCTTCCGAACCGATGATGAAATGCTTCAGGATCTCAATCGGATCTTCAAAATCGATGAGGGAATTCATTCCATAGCCGCAGGTGTTCTTCAATTCATAGGTGTGGCGGATTTTTGCAGCCACAGCTTCATTGTCCAAAGCCTGCTTTCTCAATGCCATCAAGCCATTGAGCATTTCGGCATGCGTCTTACGGAAATTCTCACGGCTTTCTTCCGATGAGGTGTCGAGCAACGTCCCGTCCGAAAGGATGATGCGCATATCCTTGACCGTATTGTAGGAATTGTAGGTGATGCCATAGCTGGAGCCGCTGGCATTGTTTGCCACGATGCCGCTGATGCGGGCCGACTTGATGCTCGCCGGACTCGGTCCGAGTTTTCGTCCATAAGGTTTCAGCAATCGGTTGGCCTCTTCTCCTGTCATTCCACAAGGGAAAGTAGCTTCCGTTCCGTCGGGAGAGATGGAATAGGTGCCGAAATAGGGTCCTATTTCAGCCAGAACAGAATCGGTACTAGTCTGTCCTGAGAGCGACGTTCCGCCGGCTTTAAACGTTACAGGCGTTTGGTCACTGTTGCACTCGGCAAGCAAATCCTGCACATCCTCTTCGTCATTGACGACAACCACTTTCTTCGGGACAAGTCTGTACAATCCCGCGTCCGTTCCCTTCGTCAGGCACGTCAACTCATCGCTATATGTTTTCGCTTTCATCTCTTCTTTCGTTTTTACCAAACAAAAGTAGTAAAATGGAAGGATAAGAGGAAGAAAAATGGGAATTAGTTACAAATGGATCAGAATAAGGAAGAGAAGAAAAAAAAGGATGTGACTTTATTACGAGAATAAAAGCCACATCCACAGAAACAACTGATGAATCATAACTTCACAAATTCTACGCGTCTATTTTTAGCTCGACCCTCATCAGTTGTATTATCGGCAATGGGATTGCTTTGTCCTTTTCCAACGCTTTGCAAACGATCCTCCGCAATTCCATTTTCCACCAGTTTCGCTACAATCGCTTTGCTGCGCTCTTCGCTCAAAGTCTGATTGGAACTGATATTCCCGGTTGAATCGGTATGCCCCTCGACCGAAAACTTCAATCCTGGATTATCTTTCATCATCTGTGTAATTCGGTTGATTTCACCCAACGATTCCGGCTTGATAGTTGACTTGCCCACATCAAAAGTGATACCATACGTGATGAATTTTCCTTCGCTCATCACTCGGTCGTAGAGTGGAACCGCGCCTTTGGCAACACGGATATTGGTAAAATACTTGTTCTTTCCTGCATCTCCTCGTCCACTGAAAATCGTAAACCAACCGGGAGGAGAAAGGAGATTCGGAATGTTGACAAAGCGCGTTCCGTTCAAATACACTTTCATCGCACGTTTGTTGAACGAGACTGCAATATGGTTCCATGCATTCTGATTGAC
>CAZIVE010000177.1:0-4505 GCA_964542435.1 uncultured Parabacteroides sp. | reverse complement strand
CTATTTTGATGAACAGATTATAGCAAAAATATTTTTTTGTAGATATTTGCTTGAACAGATTATAGCGAAAATATTTTTTCACAGATATTTGCTTGAGCAGATTATAACAAAAAAATTTTTCCACAGATATTTGCTTGAGCAGATTATAGCGAAACAACTAAAATAACAGCTTTTCTATGGGGTTAAAGGAGCTGTACGATTCGAATAATTAGTTTCGCCGGGTGAATAGGAAGAAAAAAGCCGACTCCTCCACGAAGAAGAGCCGGCTTTTATAGTTTGAAGTACGAACAGATAGCTGCCAACGCAGTAGAAAGGAACTATTTCAATCCGAGAGCATCGATATACTCCTTCTGAACGGTGCAGCGGCTGAAGCGGACAGACTCAATCAGCGAAGCAAGGGCCTTGCGGGCAACCTCCTGTGAAGGACGAGCCTTGCGAATCTGGTCGTAAGTCTCGCGAGGCGTCTCGGCAAACTGCTTGATCACCTCCCAATTCTCGGGATCGGGATAACCCACGAAACAGGAATTCTCGATCTTCTTATAGGGCCAGAAAGTGTAGCCGATGTTGTTCTCCCGCATGATCTTGCAGAAGGCAGCCGACCAGGCTTCGGTATTGTGTCCCATCTCGCCCATATACATCGGAAGGTTGACGCTGTCGCGGAACGCGATGTAGTCGTGGATGCTCTCCACGGTGGCTTCTCCGCCGTAACGGTGGCAGGTGAACATGATATTGTTGTCGTACTTCGTATCGGTGAGCACCTTGAAGTTGGTATTCCACTGCGCACCGCCAAGCAGGATGATATGCCGCTTGTCCACCTCGCGGATGGCCTTGACAGCCATCTTCTGCACAGGCTGAAGCATGGCGTTGAGTTGATCCACGTTGGTGAAATAGGGTGCGATCGGCTCGTTGATCAGCTCATAGCCGAGAATCACCGGTTCATCCTTATAACGGGCAGCGATTTTCTTCCAGATCTTGCAGAAAAGCTGTTGCGAAGCGCTGCTCTCGAAAAGCCACGGATAACCGAAGCTGTCGTCGATATTGTCACCGGTTTGTCCGCCGGGCGCGTCGTGCATGTCGAGAACGAGATGCAGACCATCCTTGCGACACCACTTGACAGCGCTGTCGATACGCGCAAAACCATCCTGCTCGCCGGTAATGCCCATGAAGTCCTCATCGGTAAAGAGCTTGTAATGGAATGGCAGGCGGATCGTGTTGGCGCCGGTGGAGGCAATGAAGTCAATGTCGGCCTGCGTGATATAATTGTCCTTGAATTTTTTCCAGAACGCTGCCGCTTCGTCCGGTCCGACCAATTCGGAGAAGACTTCATTGATGGTACGAAACGAGTTGGCCTTTTTGAATCCGAACATGTAGCCTTCTGGATTGAGCCAGTTGCCGAGGTTGGTTCCTTTGATGTAATAGACTTTACCTTTGTCCGTGACGATGTTCTTACCCGAGACCTTCAGGAAGGGAATCGTCTTGGATTGTCCGCTGACTGCCGGAGTGATGCCCAGCAGCAGAATGCAAATGATGAGATAGATGTTTTTCATGATAAAAGGATGTATTAAAAAAGGGCAGGATCATCTCCTGCCCTTCGATGAATATCATTTCACAAGTTTCAATTCATTGATCAGACGTGGACATTTGCCCCATTTGTCAATCATGAAGAGCACGGCACGGATATCGACCGCAATGGTGCGCTGGAGCTTCGGTTCGAAAGCAATGTCACCGCTCATGGCTTCCCAGTTGCCGTCGAAAGCAAGACCGATGAGATGCGCGTTCTTATCAAACACCGGACTTCCGCTGTTGCCGCCCGTGATGTCATTATTGGAAAGGAAGCAAACCTGCAGATCACCCGTCAGATTGGCATACTGTCCGAAGTCGCGATTTTCCATCAGCTTCATGATCTCAGGCTGGACGGCGAACTCGTCATTGGTGGAGTCTTCCTTCTCTTCGATTCCCTGCTGCGTAGAATAGTAGGTGTACCAAGTGGCATCCGCCGGACGATAACCTCCGATGCTGCCGTAACTCATACGCATCGTGAAGTTGGCATCGCTGCAGAGCTGACGGTCAGGAAACATCTCCTGCTTAGCTTGGTAATAGAGACGTTCAGCCTTCTCTATATCAAAACGCGCAGAGCTCATGAACTGCTGAAGTTCGAAGAACGAAAGCGTACCGGAAATGCCGAACTCCACAGCCGGATCCTTCGCCAGCTGCTTGCCCAGTTTCGGATCGGAAAGGAAAGCAATGACTTTGTTGGAATCCAGCATGGCAGTCTTCTTGAAGAGATCTTCCACATAACGGCCATAATCGCCTTTGTACTTCTTGTCGATCTTCTTATAAATGTCAGGCAGGTATTGTGCCGGCACACGTTCCTTGACGATCTTCAGCATGGCGGTGAAAACCTTCTTGTCGAGCTGCGGTTCGTAATCCTTATAGAAAGGCCGGATGTTATCCTCGATGAAGATATTGCGTTCTTCAGCCGTCGAACTGTCCGCATCGAAGCTCTTGACACGCATGGCATGACGGATCAGTTCAGCACTGTTGAATGCTTCCGTAAGATAAGTCATGGCCTTGTTGTATTCGCCGGTGGAGGTGTATCCCTTCTTCAGCAGATCGAGCACCTCACCATATTTCGCTTTTCTCGAAGCATCCTGATTCACCCATTCGGCAAAAGCCTTCTCCTCCGCCTGACGACGAGCCACGATATCCAGCTTGGCCAATCCGCGGTTCATGCCGATGGAGTTCTTCCAGTAATTCGAACTGCCCACATATTTGGTGGCATATTTGATGCGGATGGCTTCACTGCTCTGCATTGCCTCTTTCCAAATGTCCTGTTTGATGCCTCGCACCTCGATGCGTGGCTCGTTGCTGTTGTGAATACGATTCTCGATGCCCCAAGAGCAGAGATAACGGTCTGTACTGCCCGGGAAACCGATAGTCATCGCATAGTCCTTATCATTATAGCCCTGCAAAGAGACCTCTGCGAAATATTTGGGCTGATAAGGCTTGTTGTCCTTGCTGTAGTTGGCTGGTTTGTTGTCCGCACCAGCATACACACGGAAAACGGAGAAGTCGATGGTCTGACGCGGCCACATCCAATTGTCCGTATCGCCTCCGAAACGTCCCATCGAGCTGGGCGGAGCGAATACCAGACGTACATCGCGATAGACATCATAGACGATCAGGTAATACTTGTTGTTATTATAGAATGGAACGACATCAGCTTCCAGAAATTCGCTCTTCCCGACAGAATCAGAGAGCACTCTTCCGATGGAGTCGGCGATTGCCAATCGGCGTGCTTCATCATCCACGCCTGTCAGATGACTGTTGATGCGTTCACTGACATCCACCGTGGATTTCAGATAGCGAACTTCCAGACCATCCACGGGAAGTTCCTCCTCGCGGGTGTTCGAGACAAATCCGTCCTGCAAATAATCATGCTGCACACTGCTCAGCTTCTGGATCGAAGAATAACCGCAGTGATGGTTGGTAAATATCAACCCTTCATTGGATACGGTGATGCCGGTGCAACCTCCGCCGAAGATCACCACAGCATTAGCCACACAAGGATTCGTCTCGCTGTAGAGCTTTTCTTCAGGAACCTGAAAGCCCAGGTCGGCCATTCGTGCGAGGTTCTGCTTGTTCAATTCCTTAAGCACCCACATTCCCTCGTCTGCAAATATGGGAGTTGTCAACATGGACATCAGCAATCCGACGCCCACAATCTTTGTCCATTTCATTCTTTCCAATTTATGTTATTCAATTAATAATTTAATCTGCTTTTCTCCGGACTTAGCCTTGAGCCATTCCGTCATCTTATACTTGTCAGCAGGGCTCAGCTTCTTCTTTGTCTTGAGATAGACCAGCATCACCGTATCTCTCTTCGACGAATCGAGCGACATCTCATAGGTCCGGGCACATGACAGCTGCTCAACGCTGGGGAAAAGCACCTTCATCTCCGGCACGATGTCGGATGTAAGCCGATCCAATTTCTTGTATCCGTTAAGCTCTCTCTTCAGCGAATCGATCTGGATGGCCTGCATCTGCATGAAGCCTTCGTTGCTCTTGTAAAAGTCACCCATAACCAGACTCTTCAGTTGGTTTACATCCGGGACTTCACTGGATCCGAATCCCTGATGGATGACCAGCGAAACATTCTTCAATCCGTATCGCGGCATCTGCTTGCGCATTTCCGTTATCTGTCCGTCGGTCAGCTTCTCACCCAGTACAAAGAGTTTGATCTCCCGTTTGGATGGCGTATCGGTGACCTCTTTTTTCAGAATCTGAGAATTGGGAAAGTCGAACTCTTCCTCCACGAAAGAGCGCACCTTCTCTTTGAACACCGTGCTCTGCACCAGATTATAGCTGAGGAATATGCTCGGCACAATCGTAAAGAAGACAATCACGCCCACATAACGTTTCACCGTCTTCTCACGCTGCTTGTCCAGGAACACCTTCCTGGGATATTTCAGCAGCCGCACGATGAGATAGGTAGCCAATGCAAT
>CAZIVE010000176.1:0-4546 GCA_964542435.1 uncultured Parabacteroides sp. | reverse complement strand
CTTCGAAGCTTGATTATGAGCGTCCATTGATCCCCAGGTTTACACCTGGGGTTTCGACGAGGGCCGCTTCTACCGAAGCTCACTGGTGATTTTTCACATACATTCCTCTTTAACCACATCTTTATAATTAAGGGGCTTGTTTTGCGTAATAAATTTCCAAAGCCTTGTATTCGTACTTCGAGATGTATGAATATGATAGGATTCGTTTTTATCGGACAGCAATATTTTTTTATCTCTTATTTCCGAAATCGTTTGTCTATCCCTTCAAATAAATATAGTTTTACCCACGCAAAGGAGCGTGTGCTATAAAATACTCCTCAGTCACAGCTGCATTGTGCCAGCTCCCCTAAATTGGGGGAAAAAGAATAGAATGACTGAGCCTGACATTTTTTGCACACTCTCAAAGAAACAGATAGCGGCGGAACAGCTGCCAACAGACGATGAAGAAATCAAACAGAATCCTATTGTATCTCCTGGCTTCGGTTTTGAGCCTGGCGGATGTACATGCCCAACGGACGGACCTGCATCCGGGATATCCCGATCGGAGCGCCACGATGGATGCGCTTCCGGGATTCCGGAATCCTCCGAAAGGCTATGGCGAGGTTCCTTTTTATTGGTGGCTGGGCGATACGCTCACGCGAGCGCATCTGACGGATCATCTGGACAAACTGGCCATCCGTGGCGTGAGCAGCCTGCAGGTCAATTATGCCCACAGCGACAAAGGCGGTAAATCATGGGGCCTGACATTCCATTCCAAACCCGATATCTTTACAGATGAATGGTGGGATCTTTTCGGCTGGTTCCTGAAGGAGGCGAAGAAACGCGGACTGACGGTCAGTCTCAGCGATTATACGCTGGGCGTCGGTCAGGAGAAATATGTGGACGATATCCTGAAGTCGCATCCCGAACTGGCAGGCTCGGAACTGAAGATGGAGAAACGGGAGGTTTCCGGCGGTCCGGTCAAAGAGACGCTGGTTCACGAACCGCTGTCGCTGATGGCCTATCGGATGGAGGCGGACAGCTCTCTCGTGGATGCTTCGGGCATCGATCTGTCACCGCAGGTGAAAGGCAGGGAACTGGATTGGAAAGCTCCGGACGGCCGTTGGCAGATCGTGAACGTGTATGCCGAAAAGGTTTATCCCTCTTACGATCCGATGAATCCCATCTCCGGAAAGGAATATGTGGCTCGTTTCTTCCAGCAGTTTGAAGATCGTTTTCCGCAGGATGCAAAAGGCGGACTGGATTTCTTCTTCTCCGACGAGCTGGATTTCAAGTTGGACGGTTTCTTGTGGGACGACTCTTTTCAGAAGGAGTTCCAAAAACGCAAAGGGTATGACATACGGCCGCATCTGGCGGCTCTGTTCCTGAACGACGGACCGCTGACATCCAAATACCGCCTCGACTATAACGACGTGATGGTGTCGCTGACGGAAGAGAACTATTTCAAGGTGGTTTTCCAATGGCATGCAGACCGAGGACTGATCTTCGGCAGCGATCACAACAGCCGTGGCAAGAACGTCATGGAGTTTGGCGACTATTTCCGTACGCACCGTTGGATACAGGCGGCGGGATGCGATCAGCCGGGTTTGTCGAAGGATGTCATCAAGAATAAGGTGGCGTCGTCCATCGCTCATCTTTACGAACATCCGCGTACTTGGCTGGAGGGCTTTTACGGCAGCGGCTGGAACACCTCGACTTCGATGCTGCTCGACGCTTTGTTTGCCAATTATGCCGAAGGCCAGAACCTGCTGAGTCTTCACGGCCTTTACTACAGTACGCTGGGCGGCTGGTGGGAATGGGCTCCGCCAGGCAACCATTTCCATGAACCGTACTGGGCGGAGATGCCGGCTTTGCTGGGCATGATGGAACGTCTGAGCTATCTGCTGTCGCAGGGTTATCACTGTGCGGACGTAGCAATCATCTATCCGGTGGAATCGGTTGTCGCGGGAGATGGCGGAAAGTCCGTGCGCTGCGCCTTCCAACTGGGCGAACAGCTCTATTCGCAAGGGATCGATTTCGACTTCATCGATTATGGTTCCCTCGCCAAGGCGTCGGTCAAAGACAAGGCGCTTCATGTGTCGGGCGAGAACTATTCGGTGCTGGTCATTCCCTCCATGAAAACCATCCAGTCGGCCACTTTGCAGAAAGCGTTGGACTTTCAGAGAGCCGGCGGGATCGTCCTTTCGGTGGATGACAGAGCGGATCAGACGGAGTTGGGAGCGATGGACGAGAAGAGGAAGGCCGCTTCCAACGAACTACAACACTGCGCTTCAAATGAAGTACTGGATTATATCACCCATCATATCAACCTGGATTTCAATACAGAAGCTGTGAAACCGTATATCATGCATCGCCGTATCGGATTCCGCGATCTCTATGCAGTCTATCATGTGGCCAAAGGCACGACATGCTACTTCCGCACAAAAGGATCGGTCGAACTGTGGGATCCTTGGACCGGCAATACGCGTCCGCTTTCGGCTGTGCAGACGGACGACAAAGGCACCTTCATCAACATGCCTCTCGACTCGACGGAGATGCAGCTCATCGTGTTTGATCCTTCGAAAGAGGCGGAGATAGCGGCAACCCGAAGCGAGGTGAAGCGCGATCTGCTGACGCTGGACGGCGAATGGAACACGCAGGTTCTTCCGGTGCTCGACAATCGCTGGGGCGATTTCTCCTGGCCGGCCACGCCCGACAGCATGATGCCGGAGATCCGGAGCCTCCGTTATTCGGAAACGAAAGAGAAGGGCTGGAACCGGCGTGACTTCGACGATTCGAAATGGCAGACATCGCGTTTGAGTTATGGAAATCATTTTCTCCTCAGCGGTCCTTTGGCTCGTCCCCTGGATGAATCGAAACTGCTGGGCGGTGCGATTCCCGAAAGTTGGACGCCCTATGCGTTTTCGTGGCGTTGGGGCGTTGAGAAAGATTACGGTCATCAGGGCTGGCACGGTTTGAAAGGGGAGATGTACGACGATTTTATTCGCCTGGGCAAGATTCAGGAGGAGGGAACAGGATTGAAACGCGTGGAAGATCCTGCGGGAAGCCATTATTATCTCTATACGACGGTCATCGCGCCTGCTGACGGCACCTATCGATGGTCGAGCGGCGCGAAGAAGCCGGTCTCGGCCTACCTGAACGGACAGCCGATCGACAGCCGTCGTCCGTTGGTTCATCTGAGAAAGGGAGCCAATCCGCTGCTGCTGCATTACGAAGGTGCAGGCACCACCTATTTTGTCATCCTCAATGATTCGTTGAACGGCCGCATGGTGAAGCAGACATTGCCGGAGCGTCCTTTGAGCATGAAGTGGAACGGCGATCTGTCGTTGCTTCCGATGGATATCACGCCCGACCACAACCGCAGCTATTATCGGTTCGTCGCGGCTCCCGGCTTGGAGCGAATGACCTTCACGGCTTTTGGCAGGAAGGTAAAAGTGTGGATGGATGGCAAAGAGCGGAAATGCCGTCTTGTGTCGCAACGGGAAGATGGCGCGATGGCGTATGAGCTGAAGCTTCCCGTCCGGTTGCCGCATGCTTCGGCGGTTGCCATCGAGATGGAAACGACACAACCCAATATGAAGCAAGGCGCTGCTTTTCCGTATGCTATCAGGCAATATTGCGGTGCCGGCCTGATGCCGCTGGGCGATTGGGCGAACTGCGAAGGACTGAACTACTATTCCGGAGGCATGCTCTATGAGAAACGTTTCACGATTGATCGGCTGAACGGTTCATCGATCTATCGGATCGATCTGGGCGACGTGGTCTCCACCGCTGAACTCTGGCTCAACGGCCAAAGAGTGGGACTGCATATGTCAGCTCCATGGACTTTCGACATCACGCCCTATCTGAAACCCGGCACCAACGAACTCTCCGTGAAGGTTTACAACACCTCCTACAACCAGTATCTTTCCATCCCGACCCGTTATAATGCCAGACAGAAGTCCGGCATCATCGGCCCCGTCGTTCTTTCAGAATATAAAAGGTAAAGGATGATAAAGGTCGTGGCAGCGCGTGAGGAGAATCATCGGTGTGTTCTTGAATCCTTCCTATACATGTTTTACCTGCCAAGGTAAAATCATACGTAGCCGTGGAAAGTAGCGAGCCTGCGAGCGGATTCCCAACGGTACAGAAGATCACCCACACAAACGTACCTGAAAGGTTCTACATCAGCCACGGCGAATCCTCGAGGTAGATGTACAACCTTCCAGGTAGATGATCCGTGATCTCCTTTTACCGTTGGAATTTCGCTGCGCTCCATTCCACGGCTACTTATAATGTTCACTTTCAGCGAAGCGCCTTTCTATTTTTTTATGGGTGTCCGATAAAAACGAATCATATCCTATTCATGCATCACGAAGCACGAATAAACAAGGCTTTGGAAATTTATTACGCGAAACAAGCCCCTTAATTATAAAGATGTGGTTCAAGAGGAATATATGTAGAGGAAGTATTTATATGGGTCTATAATCCGCGAAGGCGGATTCCTTTGCAGAATTGTCTCACCAGTGAGCGCAGAAGCAAGCTCGCTTGCATTTTGCCGAACGCC
>CAZIVE010000175.1:0-4604 GCA_964542435.1 uncultured Parabacteroides sp. | reverse complement strand
AAGAGACGACGATATTCCTTTTCAAAGTTAGGAGTAAAGACGCCTTTGTCGAGATTGTCGAGGATTTCTTGTTTCGACCAGAAACGCCCATCGTCCAATTCGACAGGATCAATCTTGAAAGGTCCTTCATAAACGGTCTTGAACGTATTGACAAGCTCTTTCTCAATCTTTGATTCGAAGATATAACTGGTGACAAATTCCGGAATGTAATCCGTGACGCCGATCTCCTCGAATACTTCACGCTTCAGTGCCTCTTTTACGGTTTCTCCAAAGTCAATGTGACCGCCGACCGCCGTATCCCATTTTCCCGGTTGGATATACTTCGTCATCGAACGCTTTTGTAAATAAAGATCACCCTTCTTGTTGAATATATGAAGATGAATGACGGGGTGAAGCAGCTTGCTGCCGCTATGGCATTCCTGGCGTGTCGCCTTTCCAATCGTTTCTCCCTTTTCATTCACTAGTGGGAACCATTCTGTCTTTTGCATTTCTATTTCATTTTACTGATGAGATCGGCCAGCTGCGCGTCGGTCAGATCTTTTCCATATTCTTCATAACTCATGCGGAAATCGCAGCCGTTCTTGTATTCTGAACATCCGTAAGCCGTGTGACCTCTAAGAATCGTACCTTTCTTGCATTTCGGGCAACGTAGCACCGGCTTGTTGTTTGACTCGGTTGAAGCTGCAGTTGTCGCAATCCTGTTTTCTCCACGATCTGAAAGGACATCTTTAACAATATTTCCGACCATCTGCTTCAGTTCGTCCAGAAATTGATGCGCATCGTAAGTCCCTTTTTCAATCTGACGGAGCTTCTTTTCCCAAAGTCCGGTCAATTCGGCACTCTTCAGCAGTTCTTCCTGGATGGTACCGATCAACTCTTTTCCCGTGGCCGTAGGAAAAAGGTTCTTACGTTCTTTGCGAATATAATTTCGTTTGAACAAAGTTTCAATAATCGCAGCGCGTGTAGAAGGTCGTCCGATGCCGTTTTCCTTGAGCGCATTGCGAAGTTCTTCGTCTTCTACAGTTTTTCCGGCCGTTTCCATGGCGCGGAGGAGCGTTGCTTCGGTATAAGGTTTGGGTGGTTTGGTCCAGGCTTCCTTCAGAATCGGGTTGTGAGGACCGCTTTCGCCCTTCACAAAGTTAGGAAGCACAGAATTATCATCCGATAGTTCTGCATCCGGATCTTTTTCTTCTTTTCCAAAGACAACGCGCCATCCCGGTTTGAGAATCTGCTTGCCACTGACTTTGAATCCCACTTTCCCTGCTTCTCCTGTCACGGTTGTAGTTGAAATCTCGCAATCGGGATAAAATGCGGCAATGAAATGGCGCGTTACCAAGTCGTAAACTTTACGCTCCTTCTCCGAAATATTGCCTGCCGGAACGCCTGTCGGAATAATAGCGTGGTGATCGGTGACCTTTGAATTGTCGAAGATCTTTTTATCTTTCGGAATCTTCGTGGCAAGCAAAGGAGCCGTTAGCGTTTCATAATCTCTGAGACCTTTCAATGTGGCAGGAATCTTCGGATAGATATCTTCGCTCAAGTACGTCGTGTCCACGCGCGGATAGGTCGTAAGCTTCTTCTCATAAAGCGACTGAATCAGTTTCAACGTATCGTCTGCCGTGAAAGCATATTTTTTGTTGCATTCAACTTGAAGCGAGGTGAGGTCGAACAACTTTGGAGCACTTTCCTTGCCTTTCTTCTCGGAGATTCCCGTAACGGTGAAATCACTTTGGCGAACCTCCTCGAGTAATTTTTCGCCCTCTTCTTTCTTGGAGAAACGTCCTTTGGTTGCTGAAAAGATCGTGTCGCGATACTTTGTTTTCAGTTCCCAATATTGTTCCGGAATGAACGAGTCGATCTCGGCCTGACGATTGACGATCAGTGCAAGTGTAGGCGTTTGTACACGTCCGATGGAAAGTACCTGTCGATCCTGACCGTAACGAATGGTGTAAAGTCGGGTGGCATTCATCCCAAGCAGCCAATCGCCGATTGCACGTGAAAGTCCGGCTTCGTAAAGCTTGTCGTAATCTGCTTGAGCTTTCAGTTGCCCGAATCCTTCTCGGATGGCCTCTTCGGTAAGCGAAGAGATCCAAAGTCGATACACCGGACATTTGCATCCGGATTTGAGCATAACCCAGCGTTGGATCAGTTCACCTTCCTGGCCGGCATCGCCGCAGTTGATGATCATCTCAGCTTTGCTGAACAGTCCTTCAATGGTTTTGAACTGCTTGATATACGTTGGATTGTCAATCAGTTTGATCCCGAAACGCTGTGGAATCATCGGCAGATCGCTGAGACTCCATCGTTTCCATTCCGACAGATATTCGTGAGGCTCCTTCAATGTGCAAAGATGACCGAACGTCCACGTCACTTGGTAGCCGTTTCCTTCGATGTAGCCATCCTTCTTTTGCGTTGCTCCTAGAACATCCGCAATCTCTCGTGCTACGCTCGGTTTCTCTGCGATGCAAACTTTCATTCTGATTTATTGTAAATTACGGATTCTTACATCAATACCGCTTCCATCGAGTGCCGTTTTTAGCGCCTCAATCTTCGTCTCTCCGAAGTGATAAGGATAAAGAATTTTTGGCATGAACATCTTGGCTGCTTTAGCAGCTTGCGGAACAGTCATGGTGTAAGGTTGATTGACTGGAAGAAATGCAATGGTGATATTCTTCAGGTTTTTCAACTTCGGAATGTCTTCCGTATCTCCAGAAATATAAACGCGAGTGCCGCCGAACGTAAGGATATAGCCGTTGTCACGTCCTTTCGGATGAAACTGTGTGTGGCCTTCCGTCATGTTATAGGCAGGAACGGCCTCAATCTTGATGTTAAACTCAGTAGTTGATTCTCCGTTCTTCAGGGCTTTTCCTTCAGACATCTTTTTCACGCTGCTTTCATTGGCAATGATCTTCGTCCCGCTCTTACGACTTGCGGCAATGGCTTTCATATCAAGATGGTCGCCATGCTCGTGCGTAACGAGAATGAGATCAGCTTTCGGAAACTGCTTGTAGTCTGCATAGGTTGAAACGGGATCGACTTGGATGATCTTGTTGTTGTATTTCAACATTAGACTACCATGCTTGATAAACGTGATCTCTAATGTCTTTCCTTCTTTGGTCTTGAATACATCTTTCGCAAAATTTGCTGCCGATGCAATGACTGAAGAGAATAAAACCAAGGTCAATAAAAACAGCTTCGTTTTCATAATGTTTTCAGTTTTAAATTTCTCCAAAGCACTTTGATTCCGCCACCAGCATGGATCTGTAGAGCGATACGTCCTTGTCCGGCGCCAATTTTATCATCAGTTAAGTTGACCATTGGTTGACCGTTGAGCCAAGTCTGGATGTTATTCCCCTTGAGCAGGATGCGCATTTTGTTCCATTCTCCTTGCTGCAGGATATTCTCTTTCTCATCCGGAATCTGTTCCAGCCAGCCACGTCCATATGATTCGTATATGCCGCCCGTGTCATTGCCTTTGGGTGCAACTTCTACCTGCCAGCCTTCCACTTTCGCATTCTTATCGACAATGGAGCGAATAAATACGCCCGAGTTGCCATCGGCAACCTGCTTGAACTCAACAGTAAGGTCGAAGTTGTCATAGTAGTCACGCGTTCCAAGATAACCGTATTGCTTGTTCGGACCGCTTTCGCAGACGAGAAGACCATCCTGTACATACCAGAGTTCTGTCCCGTATTTTACCCAGTTATTCAAATCCTTACCGTTGAAAAGATTCACTTTCTTGCCGGCCTTATGAGGTAATTCCTTGATTTTTATATTCTTGAAAGCAGCTGGATGACCTTCAACCTGGAAACAGAAATGTCCTTTCTTTGCCATTCCATATTCAGACACATCCTTCCATTTCCCAGCCTCTTTCTTCTGAAACCAATCGTTTGTCCATGCCTGGAATTGAACAACCTTCTTCCCGTTCAACCAATGTTCCACATGTCCATTGTTGAACACGAGCTTCGAAGTATTCCATTCTCCAACCGGTTTTAGATTCATTTTTGCCTGATTTGTCAAATGCATAGCGTAATCGCATGCGGTGCGTTGCCACTCTTCAAGTTTCCCCGGGAAATTGACTTCGTCGATCATCTGATATTCAGGTCCGGTAAGATAAGGTGCATTGAACTGCGGGCGCTCCACGACATGATAAATCAGACCGCTGTTGCCACCTTTCGTCATCTTCCAATCCCATTGAAGAATGAAGTTTTCGTATTGTTTATCAGTCGTAATGTAGCTGTTTGCTTTGCCGCTACCATCATCTTTATATTGAATGCAACCATCCTTTGCTTCCCAAGCTCCGGTAAGTTTGGTCCCGTTATAATCGCGCCATCCATTCATGGTTTGACCATCGAAAAGGAGTTCCCAACCGTCAGCTTTTTCTTTGTTCGTCAAAGTGTTCGCCTCATTTTGTGCATGTACATTTGTGGTTCCGAATAATGCAGCGCAAGCGAGAACCAATCCGCTTGTTGCCATTGTTCTGACTAATTTTTTCATATTATATAAATGTATAAAGTTGTTTTTTAGCAATTGGACTCCAAATATACAATAAATCCTTGAGTTTTCCCTGCCTTTCGTTCTCTTTCGTACTTATATAGATGTTA
>CAZIVE010000174.1:0-4620 GCA_964542435.1 uncultured Parabacteroides sp. | reverse complement strand
CAAAAAGGAATGGCTGGAAGTTCGGACTACTGGAAATTTGGAAATTGAAAAGAGACACGTCTCAAAAAAGATAAGAGATGACCATCGTCGCGAAGGGTGGCAAGGCTGCGCCATGCCAATTTCGTGTTTCGTGTACAAATGCTACAAATAGTCGCAAGGCTGCGCTATGTGGGAAGATGCTTCACTCACGTGTGACCAAAGCGACGGCGCAGGCGGCAATACCCTCTTCGCGACCGGCGAATCCGAGATGTTCGGTGGTGGTGGCTTTGACGGTGATGTCCTCTTCGGCAATCTGCATGACAGCGGCGAGCGTGCGTTGCATTTCGGGAATATAGGGACTGATTTTCGGACGCTGTGCAATGATGGTGGCATCGACGTTGCCGATTTCATAACCGGCTTCGCGCATCAGCTTCATGGTTCGCGCCAGCAGGATCTTACTGTCGATGTCCTTGAACTCCTCACTGTTATCGGGAAAATAAAAACCGATGTCGCGCAATCCAGAAGCTCCGAGCACGGCGTCGCAGATGGCATGGATCAGTACGTCGGCATCACTGTGGCCCAACAGTCCCAGCGAATGTTCAATCCGGATGCCTCCCAACCAAAGCGGACGATCGGGCACAAGACGATGGACGTCATATCCGAAACCGGTACGTATCTTCATGACAATGAATTATTTGAGGAGGCTTTTGATGCCATCCATATCGAAGGAAAGAGAGAAACGCAAGGTCTGATCCAACGGGTTGCTCTGAACGGTACTGATCAGATAGGCTGCATCGAGCTGGAAGACGCTCATCTTGAAACCGGCACCGAGTGAGAAATACTGACGGTTGCCCTGGTTCTTGTTCTCGTAGTAGTAACCGCCACGAAGGAAGAACTGATCGTTGTAGCTGTATTCAGCTCCGAGAGAAGCCATTACCTCATCCATCTCGCCTTTGAAACCGTTGGGTGAATCGTGGAACGATTTGAAGATACCGGAGATAGGCGACTGGTTGTTGTAATTTTCCAGATCTTTATCGTATTTGGCCTGATCTGCTTCCGTATTTCCCTGAAGAACAGGTTTACTGGGAACCATATATTTACTCAGATCGAGATAGATACCGAAACGGTTGTAGTCGTCAACGGGATAGAGAAAACCAGTACCGATGGTAAGTTTTGTAGGGATGTACTGGTTCGTGGCACCGCCATCATAGGAGACATTTGTACCGATGTTGGAGGCATTGAAACCGAAGCTCCAAAGACATTCGTTGTTGCCCACCATCACATATTTATTAAGATAACCGGCGATATCGGCAGCGAAAGCATTGTCGGGAACCATGTCATCGGTCTGCGAACCCATATCCGAACGGATGTAACGCAAAGCGACGGCCATAGAGAAAGCTTCCGAAAGTTTGCGGCTGTAACTGATATCGAATGCCATTTCATACGGATTGAGCGTCAGTGCGGTACCTTGACCTTCATCGCGTGTCTGCGTCACTTCACCCAAAGAGAAGTAACGGAGTGAAGCGCCGATGGCCTGCAGATCGTTGTCGCCGATCTTGTAATAACCGGCCAGATAAGCCAAAGCCACATCGTTGACGATCTTACGCAGCCAAGGCGTATAGGAAAGCGAGATGCCGGCCTTGCTGTAGGCGAACGCATACTTTGCCGGATTCCAGTACTGCGAGTTCATATCGGGATCGGTGGAAACACCGTTATCACCCATGGAACCGCCGCGTGCATCGGGAGCGATGGAAAGCGAAGGAATGGCCGTATTGATCGGCGAAAAGGTATTTTTCGTATTGTCGGTAGCTGTCGTCGTAGTCTGTGCCCGCAACGGAACGATGCAGACGAGACAGAGAAGACAAAGCAGAACACGGAAACAAATTGTCTTTTGCATTTTCAATATCATATACATTATTATATATAGGCAAGAAGAAAAGCTCCACGTTGCAGACGTGTTTTCACTCTTACTAAGTCTATAAACTGAATCGAACGGCCTTTATTGTGCGAGGACTATTAATTTGTTGGCTTTCGTCACCTCAGTCGATCCGTCGCAACTGATGGCTGCACGATAGATGTAAATTCCGGGTGGAACGCGTGTGCCGCCGTTGGTAAACAGATTCCATGTCACGACATACGCCTTGAAGAGTTCCGAAGAACCGTTCTCCTCTTTCTGCCACAACAGCTGTCCTGTCATGCTGAATACCTGAACGCGCACCTTCATGGCCGTCTCGGGACGATTGTGATAGATACGGAAATCGACGGATGTACGTGCCGGACTCGGCGAAGCGACGATCTGATAGAAGAAGGGCTTGAGCGAACTCTTCACGTTGAAGGTGAAGGTGGTGTCGGACGAGTTGTTGAGCACATCCCACACTTTGAAGGTCGCCGTATGCAAACCGGTAGAGAGTGCCGGAATGGAGAAGGAGACAATGCCTTCGTCGCCCGATGTCGTATAATAGCTGTTGAGATTGTAGCTGAGCGTCGTGGAATTGTCGATGGTGAGCATCATATCGTGACCGATGCTGCTGCCGGTGATGTTCACGCCACTCTCGTCCCACAACCGTGCATAGAACAATGGCGTGGTGTTGACATCGCCTCCGCTGACGAAGGTGGAGTCGTTGAGGAAGAGCTTGCGGATGGCCGGACCGACCGTATCGGTTGCCGCCGAAGCCGAAGATCCTCCGACGATGTAGTTGCCGTATGAACCTTGTGCCTCATTGCCCGAAGTGGCATCGGCCGCATAGAGATTCATCTTGCCGTACGTATTGGAATAGGAAATATCTTTCGGAACGGTGAAGGTAAACGAGAACTGTCCCGCACGTACCGAATCGTTGCCTACATACAGCGTATTGGTAAAATCCTTATAGCTCACTGCCGCTGCATTGTTACCCAATGTCGTCACCGTGTCGCGGCTGTCAAGCACCGTAGCTGCCAAGGCTCCGTTGAACGTGGAAGCCAGCTTTCCGTCGGCATCTTTCACTTCACCTGCCACGGTCACCTTCTCCAAGGCCTTCAGCTTGATGGCTGCCGTAGAGACGGCTTCGCCGTTGATGCTGGTGACGTTCATCGTATATTCCGGATAGGCGAGTTTCAAAGCCGGATCACCGATGAGGATGAAGTTGAGTTTATTGAGCTGCAGATCCGAGGAACTGCCGTAGGAATCGATCAAGGCACATTTCGTCTCTTTCATCACTTCACCCAACGTGAGACGCCGTCCGTTGTTCTTGACGAACATCTCGTTCACCAGCTGTTTGTTGATGGTGAAGTTGGTAGAGGAATAGGCCACGCGTACCGTCGTGAAAAGTCCGATGCCTCCGCTCGTCTTGTTCAGGAATACCGATTCACCGGCCGAAGTGGCCACATCGTCGAAACGGGTAAAGTCGCAAGTAGCGGTGATCCAAAGCGGAAGACAACTGTAGGTGGCATTCTCGATGTCGGTCTGCGTCAGTACATGTTCGTCGGCCCAGGAGGTTGTGTTGCCGTGTCCCGTATAGTTGATCATCAGCAGTCCGTTCTTGAGCAGTTTCTGAATCTTCGTATTGACATCGGGATAACTGCTCGATCCGCCCTTGTCTTTCTTATAGGCATCGAAATAGACTTTATTGACCAAAAACTCCGGATGGTTGGTCTCGATATAGTCAGCCACCTGATCGGCCTGCAGCAGATGTTCGGTGGAATAGTCGTCGAGCGTACTGCCATCGTCGGCCACGAAAGCCAGATTGTTTTTCCAGGCACCCGTATTGGTATTGTTCATATAAGAGATAACCTTGTCCACCGTCTGCGTAGCAGCTGTCAGCGAACTGATCGGGAAACGTCCCACGCCGATACGAAGCTTGTCCGTGATGAGACTTTGTCCTGAATTGTCATCGAGGAAACCGAAGTAATCGTCAGAGACATACGATTCGGCCGTCAGCGAATTCTGACTTTGGAAGGTAAGCAGCATATTGCTGAGCGGCAGACTCTTCACATCGTCGGTAAGTCCGCGGTTGTCATAGACGCCGTCGCCGAAGAGCAGCAGATATTTGGGAGCATCGGCATCGGAGGTCTTGCGATCGTAGAACATCTTCATGAAACGACGGATCGCCGTAGCATCCGGTGTGCCGCTGGAAAATTCGTTATAGATCTGTTCGGGCGTTACAACGACCACAGAAAGACTGTCGTGTGTACGATGCGCCGCAGCCAGACGCTCCGCTTCGGTCACGAACTTCGACGGCGAAAGGATCACCATGTCATACTGTTTGAGACCATGCAGATTCTGTGCCTCTACCGTTCCGACCGTCTCCGGTGCAGAAATCGTACCGTTGGTCTTGACCAGAGCAAACTCGCGCAGACTGCCTGCCGGAATAGTAAAACTCAAATCCGTCCCGTTCAACGTGGTCGTCATCTGCTTCACATCCAAAGGATCGGTGACGTCAAGCACGATGGTGTTGGCATCGGCATTGGCAATGGTAAAGCGCGAAGCATTGTTGATGGAAGCGATACTGCGGAAAAAGGTGACCGCTCCATACGATTGAAGTGCCCGTTTATATTGCACCCGAAGATAATCGAGCCGTACATTCTCATCGCCCGAAGAGCTGTAGGAAATCGTGATCTTGGGCGATTCGCTCTTCGTTCCGCTCCAGGTTCCCGTGGATTCAC
>CAZIVE010000173.1:0-4665 GCA_964542435.1 uncultured Parabacteroides sp. | reverse complement strand
CGTTTCACCCAGTGAAATGCCTGTGAGAAAGAGCCGTTTTACAGCTGCAGGCATTCAATTTCCATTATTTTCGGAGAAAAATAAAAAAAGCAGATAAAAAAGATAGGGTGTTGCGCTTCTGAACCATCTTAGTTATGGATAGCGAAAAGTGAGCTATCGAAACTTGTTAAACTTTAAAGGTAGAAAATCATGAAAGTACTAGAGAGACAAATCTCCATTTATCTTTTTATCATTGCACTTATCTCTTATACTCTGCCGCTCCAAGCGCAGGAAGATGATTCAATGAATGCCGATTTCGTCACGGTTAGTGGAGTAGTCAAGGACAAGCAGACGAAAAAAGTTTTGCCTTATGTTAATATCTCAATACCAAGGACCAATGTTGGTACGGTAACCAATGAGGATGGTGAATTCACTATTAAAGTTCTTAAAACACTCAGTGCATCACAGATTGAAGTGTCTCATATCGGATATCTGAATGAGATCATTCCTGTAGGTAACAAAAACGTTACGAACTACACTGTCATGCTGGAACCCAATGTAAACTCGCTTCAAGAGGTTGTCGTACATGCACGCGATCCGCGCTACATAGTCGAAGAAGCTATGAGAAAAGTAGATGTCAACTTCAGTAATCAAGGTAATCTTCTTACCGGTTTCTATCGGGAAACCGCACAGAAAGGCCGACGTTTCATTAACATTTCTGAAGCTATCGTCTATGTTTACAAAACCTCTTACAGAGACGCCAGTGTAGCGCGGGATCGCGTTCAGTTGTACAAAGGCCGCAAACTGCTCAGCCAGAAATCCGGCGATACGTTGGTCGTAAAGCTGCTTGGAGGTCCTACTCTTTCAGTCTATGTGGATCTTGCAAAGAATCCTGACCTGCTGCTTGACGAGAACACGCTTCACAACTACTCCTTCCGCATGGAAGAAAGCGTAATGCTCAATAAGCGTCTCAACTACGTGATCAGCTTCGTCCCACAAGTGATTCTTCCCTATTCGCTCTATTACGGAAAGCTTTTCATCGATAAAGAGACAATGTCATTCACCAGAGCAGAGATCAATCTCAGCATGGACGATAAGAACAAAGCGACGGAAGCTATCCTGAAGAAGAAACCTTTCGGACTGAGATTCCAGCCTCAAGAGGTGTCATTCATCATCACCTACCAGCAGCGCAACGGATTGACCTATCTGAGCTATGTCCGCAACGATGTCAGATTCAAATGCGACTGGAAGCGCAAGCTGTTTGCCACCAACTACACGATCCGCTCGGAGATGGTTATCACCGATGCAAAGGTTCAGAAGGAGGAAATTTCATACAAGAATTCTTTCAAAAATTCACAGTCCCTCAGCGATAAAGTTGCCGATTTCACCGATGAAAACTTCTGGGGTGCTTACAACATCATCGCTCCGACAGAAACGCTCGAAAATGCTGTGAATAAATTAAAGAAGAACCAAAAGTAAATGATAGTCTGTGTTTATTAATACCTTTGAAGTGCAAAAAATGAGACTAAGCCATGATCGAGGATATGCTACTTCTAAGGAAAATCAAAGAGGGAGATATAAAGGCTTTCGAACAAGTGTTCCGCCTTTATTTTTCCCCTCTTAGACGTTACGCTACCCGCATCACCGGTAATGAAGGAAGCGCAGAAGAGATCGTTCAGCAGCTCTTCTATGTCTTTTGGAAAGACCGTTCAAAGGTAAACATACTGCAATCGCTCAAAAGTTATCTCTATGGTGCAGTACGTAATGGTTCATTGCAATGGCTCGAACATCAAGATGTATGTCGCCGTTATATTTCCAAACAGGAAGGCAACAGTCTGATCTTGGGAAGCGAGAACGAACCCGAATATAATTCTCCGCAAGGAAAGATGGAGTATAAAGAACTGGAAAAAATCTTCTTCGATACACTCCAGAATCTTCCCGAAAGACGAAGATCGATATATAAGATGAACAGATTTGAAGGAAAGACCTACGCTGAAATAGCCGATCTTTTTTCCATCTCTGTCAAGACGGTCGAAGCTGAGATGAGCAAAGCTCTATCAGCCTTCCGAAAGGAGATCCAGAATTATATGAATTGAATAATAGTAATAACTAGAGATATATTATGGTACAGTTTGATGACAAAAAGCTAACTGACGAAGCTTGGAACAAGCTTTACAACCGACTCAAAGAGGATCATTTGATCGATGAGCATCCGATTCATATTCATCGCCACCACTCATTGATGTGGGCGGCATGCCTTGCCATCGTATGCTTAGCGACAGCTTCCATCTTCCTTTTGAGAAAAGATCCGGCGAAAGAGATGCGTGCATTCCAGAACCGGGCAGCTCATTCCACGTTGGTTACCACACTCGAAGATAGCTCCATCGTCTTTCTGGCCAGCGACAGCAGACTGCTCGTCCCGGATCACTTCACATCTGATAAACGTGATGTCCGCCTCGAAGGTAATGCGGCATTTGATATTGCTAGAAATGCCCAACGTCCTTTCTACATCGAAACGGAAGAGGTTACAGTCAAAGTGCTTGGCACGGCTTTTCAGATCAATACTTCTACTAAATCTCCCTTTACCATCACGGTTAGCAGAGGTCTCGTTGAATTAACGCACAAAAAAAGTGGTCAAACCATTAAGGTGAAAGCCGGTGAAACCGTCTCCCTGCAGTCCGATCGCTTAAACTACACATCCAACAGAAACTTCTCAAACCTGGTTGAAGGAGAAATACAATTCAAGGACGAGACTTTGAGCAACATCCTGCATGTGCTAAACCGTGTAAATGAAGGCACCTCCATTCATGCAGGGAAAGAAATATCAGATCGTCGTCTGACAGTCAGTTTCGAAAACGAATCTCCAGAAGAGATGGCTCTGGTGCTTTCTTTGGCCATCAATGCCTCTTACCACCACGTCTCTGACGGATGGATGATCACAAATAATTAATAGGAATTCGTTTTATTGAGCAAACTGGTTGTGGAATCTCAGGTCGTAAGCCCGGGAAGGTTCAAGATAGATTTCTGCGGGGACGAAAACTTTGGGAGAAAGCGTTTCAATGAAAATAAACTCTCTTACCTCCGGCGTATCGGGTACGACTTCAATTTTTACATGAGCAATACCCTCGTTAATGAAGTCCAGCTCTTCAGCAGCAGCTCGTGACACATCAATGATGCGGTTCTTGCCTCGCGGCCCTCTATCTGTAATAGTAACAATCACAGAATTACCATTATCCAGGTTCGTCACCTTCACGAAAGTGCCAAAAGGAAGTGTCTTGTGAGCCGCTACGAAATCATCTTTGTCATGCTTGATACCACTCGAAGTCATCCGGCCGTGCATTCTAGCATGGTAATAGGATGCCAAGCCCTCTTCCGGTTCAGGTGGTGCAATCTGAGCGAAGCAATGGATTGTGCAAAACAAAAACAATATGGTACTTAAACGGAAAGACATTCTCTATTCTTTTTATGATTTAATTCGATGAATCTGCGAGGTGAAGAACTTAAAAACAGCTATATACTCATTGCCTTCCGTCACAAAAGCGCAACAAAACCTCGCTCTTTTTGCAAATATAGAAAAGTTTTCATGCCAAATTGAATCCTATAATTTTTTTTTGCTTACTTTCGGGGAATTTAATCTATAAACCTATAATACTTATTGAAAATGGGAAAAATTAAAAGTTCTTGGATTATCATTGCGGTCATCGTGATTGCATGTCTTTGGGGAATGAGTGCTTACAACCACATGGTATCTGAAGAAGAGAATGTCAAGACGGCTTGGGGACAGGTTGAAAACCAATATCAACGCCGTTCGGATCTGATTCCTAATCTGGTGAGTGTTGTCAAGGGTTATGCCAAACATGAGCAAGAGACTCTCGAAGGCGTCGTCAAGGCTCGCGCTGAGGCTACAAAGACGACGATCGATCCAACCAATATAACGGAAGAACAATTGCAGAAATTCCAGTCTGCTCAAGGTGGATTGAGCGATGCACTGTCAAAGTTGATGGTTGTCGTAGAGCGTTATCCGGACCTGAAGGCCAACCAGAACTTCCTGGAACTGCAGGCTCAGCTCGAAGGTACGGAAAATCGTATCGCCGTTGCTCGCAAACGTTTCAACGAAGCGGCACAAACTTATAATACCTATATCCGCCGTATGCCTCAGAATATCTTCGCAGGAATCTTCGGTTTCAAGGCAAAACCCTACTTCTCTGCTGAAGCGGGCGCTGAGAAGGCTCCCAAAGTTGAATTCTAAGCGGCTTGGAATAAAATGAAGAAAAGGATTCTTTTCCTGCTCTTATGCATTCTTCTGCTGATTCCGTTTTGCAAAGTGACTGCGGCAGGAGAAACGACTGCAACCGGAAAAGCCTATACACTCGAAACGGTCCCGAACGTCAGATTGTCGAATGCATTGAGTCATGTGTCCGATCCCGACGGCATTATCGGAACGGAATATATTGCTCAAATAGACAGTGTACTCAATGCGTTGGAAGATTCCACGGGATGCCAAGTGGCGGTCGTGGCCGTTTATAGCATCAACAATGATCCACCACGTGAATTTGCCAACGATCTGTTCAAAAAATGGGGTATCGGTATAAAGAAACAGGACAACGGACTTCTGATTCTGTTAGTCACCAACAAAGACGAGCGTTCCATCACCTTTGAAACAGGCTACGGCATTGAAGGAGATTT
>CAZIVE010000172.1:0-4666 GCA_964542435.1 uncultured Parabacteroides sp. | reverse complement strand
CGCTGGGATATCGTTACAGAGCATTCACTGCAACTCCGCTCTTCTTCGATATGGATGCAAATCTCGGAGTCAGACAATGGCATTCGGAATATGTACCCAACAGCTATTATTCAGATGCATATTACAGTATGATTATAAAGGATTACACGTCCAATTTCTACTTCCTGTCTGTTGGCGGAACAGCCAACTACAGCTTGTATAAAGGTCTGAGTATTGGACTGGGCGTTGAACCGACCTATTATTTCAAATGTACGGGCGAAGGCAGTGACAACCATTTCGACGTACCGCTGGTTGGAAAGGTGGCTTACCGATTCAGACCGATTGAAATAGGTCTGAGCTACAAGTACGGCCTGATGAATGTCGTGAAGAACGAGAACATGAAGTCCGGAAAGTTCCGCGACCTGCAGCTTTCTCTCTGGATACCGTTCTGATCTGAGTTTCAAGAACACTATCGTTCACATCATATATTGTATTTAAAATCGACTTGTTGTTTACCTATAGGAGATCCGCTACCGTTCGTCGGCAGCGGATTTCTTTATATCAGTCTTCTCTTATATGAAACAAATCTCGCATCAGGCAACTCTCGATAGGGAAAGATTCTGTACATTTGTTGCATCGTTATAATACCAAATTTAAATCAATAATAGTTATGGCAACAACTCCTTTCCATTATCAAAAGCCTTTCCCATTGGGTGAAGACAAAACGGAATACTACCTTCTGACGAAGGATTTCGTTTCAGTTGGTGATTTCGAAGGTCATCCGGTGCTTAAAGTAGCTCCCGAAGGACTTACGCTCATGGCAAACACGGCTTTTCGCGACGTTTCTTTTCTGCTCCGTCGTGCTCACAACGAACAGGTCGCCAAGATCCTTTCCGATCCTGAAGCAAGCGACAACGACAAATATGTAGCTCTCACCTTCCTGCGCAATGCAGAGGTCGCCGCCAAAGGCAAACTTCCGCTCTGCCAGGATACAGGTACGGCCATTATCCACGGTGAGAAAGGTCAGCAGGTTTGGACCGGTTACTGCGATGAGGAAGAGCTTTCGAAAGGTGTTTACAAGACTTACACCGAAGAGAATCTCCGCTATTCTCAGAATGCACCGCTCAACATGTATGACGAGGTTAATACCAAGTGCAATCTTCCCGCTCAGATCGATATCGAGGCTACGGAAGGTATGGAATATCGCTTTCTCTGCGTGACAAAAGGTGGTGGATCGGCCAACAAAACCTATCTCTTCCAAGAGACGAAGGCGCTGCTCAATCCGACTACACTTGTTCCGTTCTTGGTTGAAAAGATGAAGACTTTAGGCACGGCTGCTTGCCCGCCTTATCATATCGCATTCGTCATCGGCGGTACATCTGCCGAGAAGAACCTGTTGACCGTGAAGCTCGCTTCTACACATTACTATGATGAGCTTCCGACTACGGGAAATGAATACGGCCGCGCTTTCCGCGACGTAGAATTGGAAAAACAGGTGCTTGAAGAGGCTTGGAAAATTGGTCTCGGCGCTCAGTTCGGTGGCAAATATCTGGCTCACGACCTGCGTATCGTCCGTATGCCGCGTCACGGCGCTTCCTGTCCTGTCGGAATGGGCGTAAGCTGCTCTGCAGACCGTAACATCAAGACGAAGATCAATGCGGATGGTATTTGGATTGAGAAACTCGATGATAATCCAGGCAGTCTCATTCCCGAAGCTTTGCGCAACAGCGGTGAAGGAGATGTCGTCAAGATCAACCTCAACCAGCCGATGGCCAACGTGCTCAAGGAGCTTACCAAATATCCGGTTTCCACACGTCTCTCTCTCAACGGCACGATTGTCGTGGCTCGCGACATCGCTCATGCGCGTCTGAAGGAACGTCTCGACCGTGGCGAAGATCTGCCGCAGTACTTCAAGGATCATCCTGTTTATTATGCAGGTCCTGCCAAGACGCCTGCCGGAATGGCTTGTGGTTCAATGGGCCCGACGACAGCCAATCGTATGGATCCATACGTTGACCTGTTCCAGAGTCATGGAGGCAGCATGATCATGCTCGCTAAGGGTAATCGTACGCAGCAGGTAACCGACGCATGCAAGAAGCACGGTGGATTCTATCTGGGAAGCATTGGCGGTCCCGCAGCTATCCTTGCTCAGAACAATATCAAGAGCATCGAATGCCTCGAATATCCGGAACTCGGCATGGAAGCTATCTGGAAGATCGAAGTAGAAGACTTCCCTGCATTCATCCTCGTTGATGACAAGGGCAACGACTTCTTCAAACAGCTCAAGCCCCGCTGTCCGATGACAAAGTAGAGAATCGTTTTCTTTTTAACTATACGAGCGCTCTTCGTTTTTTCCGAAGGGCGCTCTTTTTATCTTCACCACCGAGAATTTTATGGTGGATAATAGTCCTATTTCAAGAAAAAAACGACAATTAAAAGCAATAGTCTCAATGAGTTGCCTCTTCCTCGAAAAAAAAGTTGTAACGTTTTTCAGTTCCTGTGCGTCTATTAAATGAACGCCGCAAGAAAGCGGTCATGAAACAAGAAAACAAATTAAAACATAAAGAAAATGAAAACATTATTGGTTATCGCAGCATTGGTTGTGTCGTTGAATGGTTTCGCAGAGAACAAAAGTGACAACTTCGTTTATAACGATGTTTATAACACGCAAAACATGGTATCAGCTCGTACGGTTTACCGTTCGATGGATTCTTCCCTCCAGCTTTATCGCCAGTATATCTACAAATACGATGAAAACGGTCGTATTGTCGAGAAGGAGGCTGAGAAATGGGACACGTTCAATTCCTGCTGGACTCCGGACTATCAGTTGTCCTATTCCTACGAGGGCAAAAACTTTACGATTGATTACGCCGGTTGGAACGCATCGAAGAAGTGCTTCAAGCAGATCTCTGAGCGCACCGTCTATAAGCCCAATATGGATGGTTTGACATTGAGCTTGTATAAATATACGCGCAACGCTTCCGACAATTCATGGAAACTTCAGGAGCAATACAACAATCTCGACTATACATCCGAAACGAGACTGATTGCTGAGAATCTAAAATGATCGGAGAGCCTTCGAAAGACATCATTACCTCAGCATAAACACACTCATTAAGAAAAAGGTAATGGTTACCTATCATGGTAAACAGGTTAGCACCGGCCGCGAGGTTGGTGCTTTCTTATATCCGTTTCAAAGATCGGATCTCGCTCTTCTGCTGCTCTGTGACGCGAAACGAATCGCAGATTTTTCGCAGTGTCATGTTGTGGGTGAAGTCCGGAAGCCGATTCTTCTGGAGGTAGGTATATGTATCATCGGGGAAATGAATGTAGCATGACGAAAGAAGCCAAGCTACGGCCATTTGCGTATAATAGGCGGTTGTACGGCATTCGTCACAGGTGGTAAAAATATCATGCAGCCATTCTTCGGCTACAAAATGGTCCAGCAGCATGACAAATCCAAAACGTGCTTTGTATTCCTCTTCCGAAAGGAGATAATCGTCGAGGAACCGGCGAAGCGGAGGCAGTTCATTCTTCCGGAAACGAAGTGTGGCGCAGAAACTGTCGCAGACCGACCAGTTTTGTATCAGCGGGGCGAATGTCGCGATCTGTTGCAGTCGCTCCGCAAAGTTCATCTTCGCATACGCCCTGACGAATCCACGGATCATTGTCTCTTCCATGTAATCGCTTTCAGCTTCTGCTGAGAGAAAGACCTTCCAATCGCCCTTTGCAATTTCCTTAGCCAAGGTCCGAAGCAAAGGCAGACGCACTCCGAGCAGATTGGTGCCAGAAGGAAGTAGATGCGCCGAGAAGTCGCGGTATTTCGTATCCGCAAGACTCTCCAGATATTGTATAAGCTGGCTTGGGTTCTCCTTCATCGAGTCAGATTTCTGCATGTTTACCTTTATATATTATAGAATGTGTGAAAGCATCTCCTTCGGATGATCGATGATGAAGTCCGGATGGAAAGATTCCAGTTCAGCACGCGGGCGAAATCCCCACGTGACACCGCAACTGGTGACGCCTGCGTTGATAGCCGTTTGCATGTCCGTGCCGGAATCACCGGTGTAGAACGTTTCTTCCTTTGATACTTTTGCAATGGCAAGAATATCGTTGACAATCGTTGGATCGGGCTTGCGGCCTACGCCGTCGCGCTGTCCGAAGACTGCCGTGAAGTGAATCTGCGGGTAGAAATGAGCGATCAGGCTGGCGGTGGCAAACTGATATTTGTTGGATGCTACGGCCATCATCAGTTGTCTGCGTTGCAGTTCGTCCAGCAGTTCGGGAATGCCGGGATACGGTTTTGTAGCGTCTGCGTTGTGCACATTATAATAAGGTATAAACTGTTCGCGAACACGCGTGACGTTCTCTTCCGTCTTTTCGCCCTCCGGAAGCGCCCTTTCAAATAGTTTGTTGATGCCGTTCCCTACAAAGAATCTGTATTCGTCAATCTGATGCGTCGGATAACCGAGCTGCTGCAGGGCGTAATTGGTGCTCCCTCCCAGATCGGCAATCGTATTCAGCAACGTCCCGTCTAAGTCGAATATGATTAATTTTTTCATTATTTTTTCCTTTTTGCCGCGACAAAGGTAGTAAGATCTGCCTATTATTATCGAATTTCAGATCTTTCAGAGGTCAAAAATTGCGGGTAAAAATATCAAAGAGGAATGGAAAAGTCGCAATCTTC
>CAZIVE010000171.1:0-4711 GCA_964542435.1 uncultured Parabacteroides sp. | reverse complement strand
ATTTTGACAACGGGATGTCCGTTGTCAAAATTCCTCGAAAAAGGCAGATCGCGATTCCACCTTTCAATCCTCTTAAAACGAATTCAGGCGGGTGCCGCAAACACTCGCCTGAATCATTGCTCTGCAACCCTCAAAAGCAGAGCTCCTAAATCTTTTGCCTTATCGATTAATTATTTCTTGTCATGTCAATGTTGATCGTACCACCTTCTGCCCAGTCGCTTGTGTAGGTTGTGAAGTTTACGTCAACGTTGTTGTTATTGATTGTCATGTTGACGGTCAGATTGTAAAGAACGCCTGAGTTAACTGCTCCGTTGTTGATGGTGTAGGTCTTAGAATAAGCCTTGCCACCTACTGTGAAGTCGATCGTCATGCTTGTTGCGTTGCTTGATGTGTTGGCGAAAGAGAAGAAGGTAGGAGTTGTGCTCAGTGAACCGCCTACTGCAACGTTCTCGTTTACATTGATGGAAGAAGAAGCAACAGCTGCATTCATGTCTTCGGTATTGTTGGTGTACTCAGAAAGCTTAGCGTTGTTCAGGGTAACTTTGGTAACTTTTACATCTGCTGCTTTGCCGTTGTAAGCTACAACATTGAAAGCTGCGAGGCGGATGCAAGCGGCCAGCTGGGAAACGGTAACTGAAACGCTCAGGGTATTAGCGCTTGTCTTTACGGTGCTTGCTGAAGGAGTTGTCTTTGAGAAATCCAGGGCTTCGGTTCCAACCTTCACTAGCTTGTCTGCGCTGAAAGAAGAAACTGTCTGAAGCATGTTGTTTACATCTTCCATCGTGGTAACGTTGCCGGCGAATTTAACCGTTGAGTTTGCGATGACCATCACTTTCTCGTCGCTTCTTGCTTTTGTATAAAGAGTGGTGTTGACTGTTCCGTCTGCTGCAACCTCGAGGTTGTCGTTGATGGACTGGATGCCGTCGTTATTATAAAGGATAACCGTGCAAGAGGAGATCGTCTGACCGATTTCGTCAGCGTCAACTGCCTTTGTATTTACGTTGCTTGAATTAATATTTAAAGAGAGGTATGCGTTGTTATTGTCTGCGCTTGTTGCGATTGTATTGATAGATGTAGATTCTGTATCCATCATGTCACCTGTTGAACATGCTACTGTTGCGAAAACCAAAGCTGCGATTGAAAGAACATTGAAAAGTTTCATACCCTAATAAAATTTTAAATTACCCTTTTTATTTACCCTTGTCATTTCCCTTATGACGTTGCAAATGTACGGCAGAGCCGTAAAATAGGCGGAAGGTGAATCTTTCTTCGTTCATGGGCAAAACTCTCCATAGTGAAGATTGCGACTTTTGCACATGCCTTTGATATTTTTACCTGCGATATTTACCCTATTTCTTCAAAAAAAGTTTTCTCAAAGGAAAAAAGATCTGTATCGAAAGGCTGCATAAATCAATATGGAATAGCCCATCGATGCATGATTCTATGCGTCTTATTGAAATAAAAATGCTCAAATACAAACAATTAATAAAAATATGTTCTATTTTTGCCGGAGTAATTTGTTACCTAATCTCCTTTTTTTGAAATACTAATGGGTGAAATAGTGTCTAATCATGAGGAACAGAAGTATCATAGTTCGTTTTATACGATGATACTCGAAATGCTTTTAGAAAATGGTCATCTGACCGATGAAAATATCCTTCGTTTGATCATAGAGAACAACAGTGCAGATTATGCAATGCTTTTCAAGTATGAGAATAATTACACGCAGTTGCTTCCTGCACAACTGGTGCGAGGTGAGAATGTCTCGCCGGGAATTATTGATGAAAATGCATCGAATTCCGTTCCTATCAACATCAATGTCAACGATAGCCATTTTGATTCCTATAAAAGAGGAGCTATCTGTACAACCTATAACAAAGAGGCTTACAGGTCAGATCCTCTCAACAAAACGTTGAGTCATTTCAATGTTGATTACAAAAGCGCCGTGTCTGTTCCGTTGATGCTTACAGGAAAGCTGTATGAACAACTCATCATCATTCGTATTCGTGACGATGTAGCATGGAGCGAAGAGGAAATCAGCCAATTGCCTCTCATTTCCAAACTGCTGGTGGTGAATCATGAGAGAAATGAGGTGGAATATCAGAAGAACCGTTGGAACGATTTTATGATGCTTGCGCTGAAAAATGCGGATATATATACGTGGGAATATGACATTGCGAACGATCATTTCCATAACAACGAAGATTTTATGAGACGTAGAGGATACAAAGATCCTCTTCCCGTCATTCCCGGACATAGTTTTATCTTTACAGCCATTCATCCGGATTATCAGGAAATGATATGGAGAGAATTCCAGAAGTCTCTTACTACCATATGTTATAAAAAGCTTCAAGCGCCCATGCTTATTTTTAAAGAGTCTGGGAATATATATGAATGGACGGAATTTAGTTTTACGAGCATTTCTTTCAGCCACAAGACGGTTCCGGATTGTGTGATAGGAACAGCTACGCTCATTGACAAGCAGAAAAAGTATGAAAAAAACATCGCTGATATACGTGCGGAGTTACAGCTTGCCCTTGAGACTTCTGAAATCAGTTCGTGGTCTGTAGATGCAGTTTCTCACGAAGTTTCTCTCATCTATATTTATGATGAAAAGTTCATCAAGGACAACCATTTTACCAATCTCGTTTTTGCAGAAGATCTGCAGGAATATCACGAGACGCTTGACGAACTGATTTCGGGGAAGAAGACTTCGGCTCATCTGTTTATCCGCTTGCACAGTTCGCCCAAAGAGATCCGTTATTACTATGTATATATGAAAATCGTGCTTTCGGAATCTTCCGGGAAAGTGCAACGCGTTATCTGTACGGCTCGTGACAATACGATTATCAAGAAGAACGAAGCCGATCTACAGGATTACCGCGTCAAGATGGAGATGGCGACGCGTTCGAGCGGACTTATCTTTTGGGAATACGATACGCAGACGCATACGAGCAGTTCCACCAATTACAACGATTATCTTTCCTCCACCACGATTGAGGATCTTGTCTATCACACAGTCTTCCCGGAAGATGCCGGAAAGGTATTCGATATGATCAGGGCTTTGAGTAAAGGAGAAATGAAGAAATGCAACGTTGCAGCTCGTGTGAAAAAGAGCAGCGGTTATTGCTGGATGGATGTTCAGGGAACGGCTTCCGCGTGGGATAAAGCAGGCAATGTGACGAAGATTACAGGCATTCTGCGTGATATATCCAGTGAAAAAGAGCTGCTGGAACGCAGAAACATTCAGGATGAGCTTGTGCGCCTGAAGGAGAAAGCCGAACAGTCTGATCGCCTCAAGAGTGCATTCCTTGCAAATATGAGTCATGAGATTCGTACGCCGCTCAATGCCATCATCGGTTTCTCCAATCTGGTCAATGAAACGTCAGACAAAGAGGAGCGCGAAGAATACATTAATATCATCAATACCAACAATGATTTGCTGCTGCGATTGATCAATGACATCATCGACCTTTCGAAGATTGAATCCGGAACGATGGCATTCACCTTTACCGACTTTGATGTCAACCCGATCATCGAAACGCTGATTTCCACGATGGCTCCTCGCGTCCACAAAGGCGTCGCGCTGCTTGAAGCGTGCCCGATGGATAAATGTGTGATTTTCTCCGAGAAGAACCGTTTGGAACAGATTCTGATCAATTTCCTTACCAATGCCATCAAATATACGAATCAGGGATCTATTACAATAGGTTATACGCTTGATGACTATTACATCACTTTCTTCGTTCAGGATACAGGCAAGGGAATTTCGCCGGAGAACGTTGAACATGTTTTCGAACGTTTTTCCAAGTTCGATCCTTTTGTACAAGGCACAGGACTCGGACTTTTCATCTGTCAGACGATTGTGGATTATCTGAATGGAAAGATCGGTGTGAAATCGGAAGTCGGAAAAGGATCCAAATTCTGGGCCACTATTCCGCGCCGTTCGCTTCCTTCCACAAAGGATGAAAAGAAGAAATGATCGAAGGGAAGGTTAGGATTCAGTCATCCATTTCTTGAAATCGGCTGCGCGATTCTTACTGACATAAATTCGCTCCGGCGTGTCCACGTCAACGGAAACGAGCAATCGGCTGTCAAACCAGACGGTTAGATTGGTTATAGATTCGCGTGAAAGAATAAACTGTTTGTTGGCACGGAAGAAGTTCTGCGGATTCAGCGTCTGCATGATGCTGTCGAGTGTGCTTCCGTAAGCCATATTGACGCCGTTCTTCAGATAGATGCGCGTGTCTTTTGCCGTCGTATAGAAGAAGGAGATGTCTTCGATGGCCACGGGAACCAGCTTGTCTTTCTCGGGAACGAGCAGTTTCTTGATGTATTTTCCTTTCGGCGTGAGCTGCGTCATTCGAGAAAGATAGGAGAGAATGTCCACTTTAGTAAGCTTGAAATATTTGTCCAGCGCATGTTTCACCGCATCTGCATCGAGCGGCTTGAGCAGATAGTCGATGCTGTTCACACGGAAAGCTTCGAGCGCATATTCGTCGTAGGCCGTTGTGAAGATAATGGGGACTTCGATATTCACGGCGTTGAAGATGTTGAACGCCGACCCGTCGGAGAGATGAATGTCCATGAAGATGATATCAGGCTGTTCATGGTTGTTGAACCATTCCACCGATTGGGAAACGCTCTCCGTGTTTCCCACCACTTCGATAGAAGGGTCAATTTGGGCCAGAATCTCACAAAGATTGTCGTA
>CAZIVE010000170.1:0-4778 GCA_964542435.1 uncultured Parabacteroides sp. | reverse complement strand
TCGCCGATAGTCTTGGAAATTTTCAAAGCTTCTATAAAATACGGAAAAGCCTCTTTCTTCCTATTCAACTCAAAATAACAATATCCTAAATTGTAAGTGACATTCCCAATCGTGGCACTGTCCTTCACACTCTTCTGAATTTCCAAACAATTCTTATAGCTCTGTATCGCCTTATCGAACTGCAGCTTCTTTTCGAAGATGTTACCGATGTTATTGTATGCAATGGAAAGTCCCTGATCGCTCTTCACTTCGGAAGCTAGTTCTCGGGCACGTTGGTAATAAGAAAGCGACGTGTCCCATTCTTCCATAAAGAAATGGATAATTCCGAGCTGCATCATTACCCGCGCCTCCAATGTTTTATCCTTTCCGTTTTCAACCATGCCGTACACTTCTCCGAGCGTAGATATGGCAGTTACATAATTGCCTGAATAGGTCAATATAATGGCATAGGAATACATCAGCTGGGGTAGTTTGGACTGGTCTTCCATCTTTTTACAAGCTTTGATAGCGCCTGTATAAGCTTTGACAGCAGCATTAATATCCTGATTGTTTTCCGCCTGTTCAACTGCTTTCATCCAATGATCCAGTTCCTGACTGTCATTGTTGTCGGATACATTAGCTGCACATAACGAAAAAACGGATGTAAGTAATAGATAAAGTATTAGCCGTATGTCTCTCATCCCATTTAGTTTTGTTTTTCGTAAGCGTATGATTGCAAAAATAAGTAAAAATCTTTTTAATCTTTACCTTTTCATCTTTTTATTTGAACAATTTCACCCAGTTTTGGACAAAAAAGAATAGAAAAAAAGGTCGAACTTCACAGCCCGACCTTTTTGCCATACGTTATACTCAAATAATAAGAGGTTTGGAAACCTCAGATTTTATCTCATTTCCTACACATATTTTCTATTTCCCACTGTCCTCTTTCTTTTTTAGGAACAAGATTAAACATCTGAGTAAAATCAATGTGTTTTATATTGTTTCATGGGATGTGAAAGAACTCTTCTTTCTATCCAATCCCAAAGATAGAGAACCTCATAAGAAAAAGAAATACGTATTTATACGTAGATAAAATGAATGATTATCCATTTCTATCGCCAATCCACATAGAAGCGGGCATCATCCGAAAGGATATAGCCAAGGAAAAGCCGATTCCAATCCCGTTCAGATGAAGTAAGAATCTGCCGCTGTTTCTCCACATTCTGTGTATAGGCTGTCTTATAACTGTTCCACTGCTGATCGGTGATTACCTGATTATAATACTGCTGATAAGCTTTGCGAAGTCCGTGATGAAAAGCCAGGATTTGTTTTAGATTGTCAGACAGCGAATCGCCGTGACTTTGATTTGTTACACGGAAGAGGACGTATCTGAACAATGGATATTGCTCGCCACTTTTCGGATTCTTATAGTCCATCCAGTAAAGCAGATTGTTTTTCTCTTTCCAGAAGGTTCCGTCGAACCAAACGACAGAATCCTTGTTCAGATGCAGCAAAGCACTGTAGATCGGATCGGATTTTGTGTTCTCGTCCAGCACTTTCCATATTCCAAGACGATGCATGCTTTTCTTCCCAGAGTTAAGTTCTATCTCGAAATGAAGCACAGGATAGTTATTACCTTGGATTCGCTCTTTCTCAATAGCCACATTCCTAACCCTTCCCTTCCAATTAATGAAATAGGGAATCGTATCATTCAGATGTCTGAACTTGGAATCAAACTGTACATAGGCTTGTAGTTTTCCTTCGGCGTCAGCTTTGTCATAGCACTCCTGATAGGTATTGAACATGTTCAGGAAACTCCTCTGCGTTTTATTATATCCTCCGCCGTTGCAAGCAGAGAGAACAGTGAGCAACACAAATGCAAATAGGATCTTTGTTTTCATATTACATGATCTAACAGTCCGATGAGAAAGAAAAGAAGAATGACCAGACAAACAGTAAGCAAAAATTTCTTGAGCATACCACCGTTCGGCTTGCGGATAAGACTGGTTATCCAGCCTATCAGCACAATAACGAGAACGATACCGAGAATTGTGTAAATCATTCTTATGTGGTTTATAAAAAAGGCGGGTCTTTAAAACCCGCCTATCATTGTTACATGGAACGGAAATCTTTTAAATTCTTTTGGAGTTCCTGACGAGCAAAGAAGATTCTACTCTTCACTGTTCCCAAAGGAATCTGAAGCTTATCGGCAATCTCATTGTACTTGTAACCGCTCAGGAACATCGAGAACGGCATCTTGAGATCGTCATTGAGTGCATTGATAGCTGCAGTAATCTCCTGAATCTGAGAAGTACCTTCCGGTGAATCAACTCCTGAATCGCTGAGAACATCCAGATTGTAAAGGTCCACACTCTGATCTATCACCGTCTGCGTACGTACAATGCGATGATAGTTATTGATGAAAATATTACGCATCACCGTGAGAACCCACCCTTTAAAATTGATATTGTCAACGAACTTCTCTTTGTTGTCGAGAACCTTGAGTGTAGTGTCCTGCATTAAGTCCTGAGCATCGTCCTTATTGGCTGTAAGCATCAACGCGAAGTTCATCATGTTTTCCTGCATACTCAATAATTTTTTCTGGAATTGTAATGCATTCATAATTATTAGTGTATTTATTGTTCAAAAAATAAGAGATCTTACTTCTCTCCCTAACTAAACACTACAAATATATCAAAAATTGTGCTATAGGTACTATTCTTTTCATTTAATTAATAAATATTCCTCCATATAATTATTTCAGGACTCTGCCGTAAAACTTTATATGCTTTTGTTTACCTTTGCTCACAAGGCTTAGGCCTTCTTAATAATATTGAATCGTATGAAGAGATCTGTCCGGATATTATTTTTCTTTTTGTTCATTTTGTCAGTCGTCTGCCAAGCTGCCGGCAAAAATAATCCTCTTGTCTATTACATTCCTATCGACAAAGAGATCAGCAACACCACACGTATCTATCTGAGCAACGGACTTCGCGAAGCTTCTCGTCTCAATGCTCAAGCGGTGCTGATCCACATGAATACCTATGGAGGCGAATTGGAATCGGCCGATTCCATGCGTACGGCAGTGCTCTACAGCCGCATTCCAGTCTATGTCTTCATCGATAATAATGCTGCTTCTGCAGGTGCTTTGATCTCACTTGCTTGCAAGAAAATCTTCATGCGCAGAGGTGCAAGCATGGGCGCAGCAACGGTTGTGAACGGAACGGACGGAAAGGCAATGCCTGACAAATATCAGTCGTACATGCGTTCCATGATGCGCTCCACGGCCGAAGCCCACGGTCATGACACGATCATTTCCAATGGCAAAACCATCATCCGGTGGCATCGCGATCCGCTGATTGCCGAAGCGATGGTTGACGATCGCGTCGTTGTACCCAATCTGATAGACAGCGGTAAAGTGCTCACTTTCACGGCTGACGAAGCGCTTAAATGGCATTATTGCGACGGCATTGCCGAATCTTCCGACGAGGTGATCACACAGTATCTCGGCATGAAACAATATGTCTTAAAACAATACGAACCTTCTACATTCGACAATCTGAAAGGTTTTCTCATGAGTCCTATCGTTCAGTCTCTGCTTATCATTATCATCATCGGAGGCATCTATTTCGAGCTCCAGACACCAGGATTCGGCTTTCCCATCATCGCTGCCATTGTGGCAGCCGTGCTTTATTTCTCGCCGCTTTGGCTGGACGGATTGGCAGCAAACTGGGAGATTCTCGTTTTCCTGCTTGGTATCATATTGATTGTCCTGGAGATTTTCGTCATTCCTGGGTTTGGTGTAGCGGGAATCAGCGGCATCATTTGCGTCATCGGTGGATTGATTATGGCGCTGCTCAATAATCCGGGCTTCGATTTTACACATGTCTCAAGTGCAGACACAGGAAGAGCCTCTCTGACGGTATTATTAGGCATTGGACTTGGATTTACGTTGGTACTATGGCTCTCGAGCAAGATCGGAAGTCGCGGTATTTTCCGGCGTGTGGCATTGGAAGCTGATCTGGAAAATGCCGTTTCTTCTCCTGTCCTCACCTCACTTGTTGGCCTTGAAGGAACAGCTGAAACAGTGCTGCGTCTTTCAGGCAAAGTACGCATTGAAGACGAAATCTATGATGGAGTGTCAGAATCGGGATTCATCGAAAAAGGATCACGTATCAAAGTAGTCCGCTTCGAGAATGCACAGGTTTACGTCGTCGCCATCAAGTAGTAGAAATGAGTAACACAAAAAGACGAATCTATGGAAACAACGGCTAAAGCATTTAACAATGAGACAGTCAAGAAACTGGATCTTCAGAAGTTTTTAGGGAAATGGTACGAAATTGCAAGATACGACCATCGGTTTGAACGCGGATTGAACGACGTTACCGCTGAATATTCTCTACGAGAGGATGGCAAAATTGCCGTGGTTAATTCCGGAATCGATTCCAATGGGAAAAGGCGCATGGCTATTGGGAAAGCAAAGAAAACCGTATTCCCCGGACTTCTGCGAGTCTCATTCTTCTGGATATTCTACTCCGATTATAGGATTATGGAGCTCGGAGACGACTATGACTGGGCACTTATCAGTGCTGGGAAGTCTGATAAATTCCTGTGGATTCTCTCCCGCTCTTCCTCTCTTTCAGAATCTCTTTTGGAAAGGATCCTGGAAAAAGCCAAAGAGCGTGGCTTTAACACAGAGAAACTACTTATTAATACACCAAGCAAATGATCATACGCAAAGCAACAAAGGATGACATAGCGAGAATCGTTGAAATCTATTCGGCGATTCATGATGAAGA
>CAZIVE010000169.1:0-4822 GCA_964542435.1 uncultured Parabacteroides sp. | reverse complement strand
TTCTCCGTTTGAAATTTGGTTTGCAACATAGAAGGGGCGAAAAATCTTTCGCCCTTATACTAACGCACGAATGAAACAACCATCATTCTTGGCAAATCACCGCCCCAGACTATAAACCAAAACGAATTGAGGCGTCACGACGAAAGACATCTTCGTGCAGGTCATGTCGCGGTTATCCAGATCGCAGATGGAAAGCGTTCCGGCATCGGACTCTTCAAAAGGGGAAACCTCGAAACGGGGAAACCAACCGGCTTCGACGTGGGGAAGCATCTTATAAAGCGCTTCCTTCGCACACCAGCGGATCAAAAGCTGCGACGTAGGACAATCGTCCGGAAGCGCGGTCTCTTCGTTGGGCGAAAGAAACTGTTGCCGGATCTTCCGGATGCGTTCGGAACGGTATTCGATGTCGATGCCCGGCTGCGTTTCGTGAGAAAGGATGACTGCAGCAAAATCCTTCGTATGCGTGAAGCTGACCAGATAGGGTTCGTAAGGAAGATACGGAGCGCCCTCTTCGGAATAGGAAACCTTTACGACGCGTCTCAGCAAAGCCTTGAGCAGCAGACGGCAGGCCAGCTTCTCTTTGCGCCTCGAATCGGAATGGACCGATTTCAGCTCCGCCTCGAACGAAGGATCGTCCAAAAGCTGCAGCAGCGTCGGCTCGTCTTCCGTAATGTGCCAGACGCCTGCGTGGGTCGATGAATATTCCTGGAGCAGCGGCATCGTCAATTCCATTTAAAAGACTGCATCAGTTCGCGGATGTCTTTGCTTACATAATCGATGACCGGCGCCAGCGAATCGGGATTGGGACGGCAGTCGAAATAGAGCGAACCGCGGAACATGCGGGATACGCTGTCGGTGAGTTGGAACTGGATGGGCGAAGCCGACTCACCTCCTATCAGGAACAACGAACCGAAAACATGCTCTTCGGGATGGTCGAACTCCTGCTCCTTGATGTCCTGCAAAGACTTGGCATCGCGTTCCACCAGCTGACGGCTTTCGGCATCGGCTTTTTTGAAATCGGGCGCTTTGAACTTCAGAAAAGAGCAAAGGAGAACCGCTCCCAGCGTATCATAATGAATCTCAAGGGAAGAGAACGAATCTTCCGACATGACCTGAATGCGGGCTTCGTTGGAGACATTGAAAGCGTAGGGAAAAGAGGAATACGGGAAGGAATCGTAAACAGCCACAGGCGGTTCGATGCGAAAATAACCGCGCGGTTTCGGCGTGTAGTGCTGCGTACAGGAAATGACCAGCGCACTCATCACGATACAGGCGACAGAAACCCAGCGTTTCATCGGTTATCTTTTCCTTTTTCAGCTGTTGGAGCAGCTTCATCCGTTTTGTCTGCCGAACGCTCTTCCTGCGGAATCCGGTTGAAACGTACCTTCAAGATACGACGTTCGTCGATCTCCAGAATCTGAAAACGGTAGTTGTTGTATTCAATCACTTCGCCGCGATGCGGGAAGTCACCTTTGATCTCAAGCAGAAGACCGGCCAGCGTATCCACCTCTTCCGTAAGCTTGCCGAACTCCATCGGACTGGCTTTGATGGCGCGGTAGAAATCGGTAAGCAGGATCTTCGCTTCGAAAATCAAGCTGCCGTCAGCCAGACGGATGAACAGCTGTTCGTCGTCGTCGTATTCGTCGGCGATCTCACCGACGATCTCTTCCAGAATATCTTCCATGGTGGCGATGCCGGAAGTGCCTCCGTATTCATCCACGACAATGGCCATGTGGATCTTGTTGGTCCGGAACTCTTCCAGAAGATCGTCGATCTTCTTCGTTTCAGGCACGAAATAGGCCGGACGGATCAGGCTTTGCCAATGGAACGTATCGGGTTTGTCAATATAAGGCAGCAGATCTTTGATGTACAGGATGCCTTTGATCTGATCTTCCGTCTCGTCATAAACGGGAATGCGGGAATGGCCGTTTTTGATGATGAAGTCGAGAATGGTGCGGAAGCTGGTATGAATCTCCACGGCAATCATATCGAGGCGCTGCGTCATGATCTCATCCGCCGTCTTGTTGTAGAACTTGATGATCTCCTCCAGCATCTGCTTCTCTTCGGGAATCTCCTTCTGCGTCAGATCGAGGGCCTTTTTCAATTCATCCGGCGAAAGATCGATCCTGCGTCGCGTCACCTTTTTATTGATGATGGAAGTGGAAGAAACCAGGACATGCGCCAAAGGACGGCAGATCCGTTCGAGGAAGACCAGGATCGGAACACCTTTCCGCACGAAGCTGAGAGAACGTTTCTGTGCATAGATCTTCGGCATGATTTCGCCAAAGAGCAACAGAATGAAAGTCAATAGGACGGTTTGAAGGATGAAGCTCAAAACATCCGATTTGAACGTCACCCATTCATTGATGCCATACGTACAAAGCATAACGATTGCCACATTTACAAAGTTGTTGACAATCAATATGGAAGCGAGCAAGAACTCAGATCTTTCCAGCAGACCATGGATGGATTTGTCTGCCTGACTTTTCTCATCCTGAATCTCGTCCAGATCAGCAGGACTGAGCGAAAAGAACGCCACCTCCGAAGCTGACACGAAACCCGACACGAACAATAATAAGAGAGCCACAACCAACGCTACAACGATGGGGAGCGAAAGAGGGTTTATCGTCTGAAATAAATCTGATAGGAAATAATCTGAGTCCAAGGATTACAGTATTAGTTTAACAGTTTAGAAAGGAAGATCTTCCGGATTTGCCTTTTCAGAAGCATCCGGAGTCGGAATAAGTTGAGCCGGATCCTTTACCTCTTCCACCGTTTCGGGAGCGGTTCCGGATTCGTTAGCCGTTGCATCCTGTCCTTGAGGACGACCGCTGTTGTAAAATTCAATGCGGTCTGCAATGATCTCCGTGACATAACGCTTTACACCCGAGTTATCGGTGTAGTCTCGGTAGGTTAATTTTCCCTCCACCAGAAGCGAAGAGCCCTTCTTGACGTACTTCTCGACGAACTGGGCCTGATTGCGGCGCGCCACAATGTTGTGCCATTCGGTCTTCTCCGGGACTTGGGTTCCATTAGCTAAGGTGTAGCCACGTTCTGATGTTGCAAGTGTGAATTTGGCATTCGCGGACTTGCTGTCGAAATAATGAACATCGGGATCTTTCCCAACATTACCAATCAGAATTACTTTGTTTAATGACATTACTATAAATATTTAGGTTAATAAGTACGGCAAAGTTACTAAAGTTACACAAGCATCCAAACATTAACGCTGCAAATAATTCTGAATCAGACGCGGCTTGGGAAAACGGTCCCAGTCTGTGACAGAGACCCTTTTGTAGGCATCCAAAGCGGGAACGGGATTCTCGATCTCCACGGAAAGGAATGCGACATGAAGCGTCTGATGGGAAAGCTTGTGCACCTTTCGCACCGGATGATCATGCAGGACAACATCGCCGTCGTCCGCAAGGATCGTTTTCAAGGCCCGGACAATCTCCGCATCATCAGGCTCGTGATCCAGTTCGACAAAGGGAAAATCATACAGTCCGTGCCAGATATCCTTCTCCTCGCGATGATGCAGCCAGATCGTTTCTTTACATCTTATATAATAGTAAACGATATACCGGTCGCGGACCTTCGTCACGTGGCTCTTCACCGGATAATCCTCCACTTTATGGAGGGCATACGCGGAACAGCAGGCCGAAAGCGGACACGAAGGACAATCGGGATGAGTCGGGACGCATTGCAGCGCGCCGATTTCCATCATGGCCTGATTGTGTTGGGCCGGAGCAGAACGGTCGAGCAGCTTCTCCGCAATGGCAGTCAGCGCCTTTTTCCCTTCATTGCTGTCGATCGGAAGATCTACGGCAAAGAGACGCGAAAGCACCCGCATCACATTTCCATCCAGCACCGGATACGCTTCGTTGAAAGCAAACGAGGCAATAGCGGCAGCCGTGTAGGTTCCGATGCCTTTCAAGAGAAGTATCTTCTGATAATCGTCCGGGAAATGTCCGCCGAATTCGTTCATCACCATCTGTGCCGCCTGATGCAGATTGCGCGCACGGGAATAATAACCCAAACCTTGCCACAGCCGGAGAACCTCCTCTTCAGAAGCCGCCGCAAGAGCAGAGACGTCGGGAAAACGATCCACGAAACGACGATAATAGTCCAGACCCTGAGCCACGCGCGTCTGCTGGAGGATCACTTCGGAAATCCAGATCCGATACGGATCCTGCGTATTTCTCCAAGGAAGATTTCTTTTATGAAAATCATACCATATCTTAATTTTCTCACGGATAGATTCCCAAAGAATCTCGTCAGAGTCCAAAATAACCTGTAGAGTGCTGTCTTCTAATGCCTTCATGGCACAAACTTAGATATAATTGTCCTAGATCGAGAATCTTTTTTGTAAAAAGAAGTCGAAACGGATTCTTTATAAAGAAAAAGTCGTATATTTGCAATCCGAAAAAACGGAGATAAACTCTTCAAAATATAATATATATGACAAAAGCAGAACTTGTAAACGAAATTTCGAAGAAAACCGGTATAGATAAATCTACGGTACTCGCCTGTGTTGAATCTTTCATGATCAGCATCAAAGACTCACTGTCCAACGACGACAATGTATATCTGAGAGGCTTTGGAAGCTTCGTTGCTAAGCAACGTGCAGAAAAAACAGCCCGCAACATCTCTCAGAACACGACCATCGTCATTCCGGCACATAAAGTTCCCTGGTTCAAACCGGCTTCGGATTTCATGAAGAAAGTTAAGTAAGTTATTATAGTTTAATTTTTAAATTCAAAAAAAAATGCCAAGCGGTAAAAAAAGAAAAAGACATAAGATGTCTACGCATAAGCGTAAAAAA
>CAZIVE010000168.1:0-4848 GCA_964542435.1 uncultured Parabacteroides sp. | reverse complement strand
TCAAATCATTTTGAGTAATGATTCGTTGGAACAAAACACTACTTCAAATCATTTTTAGTAATGATTTGTTAGAGCAAAATATTACTCAGAATTCTTTGTAATAGTATTTCATTAGAATAGAGCAGGGATAAATTGCCTACATCAAGGGGTATTCCATAATATCGGCATAAAACAGGCAGTTGAATAACTTGCCGATTTATTTGTTTTCGAAAGCAATCGGTTCAATACATTTAGGGAAAACATTTTGACAGATTGTGATCGTATTTATACTACACGGCTGTGGTTAGAGAAGACAGGCAAAGAGCGGCAGAAGAATAGGAGTTAATTGGATAAAAAAAAGAAAGCACTGATTCAGACATCGATTGTCATGAAACCAGTGCTTTTTTAACTAGTCGGGATGACTAGATTCGAACTAGCGACCCCACGCCCCCCAGACGCGTACTCTAACCGGGCTGAGCTACATCCCGCTATTTTCTTAACGCTGCAAAAGTAGCAACGTTTTACATAAAAACCAAAAGTTTGATTGTAAAATTCCTTTTGTCCTCTCTTTTTGTCGTTGATTGAGCATCGATGCCCAGGCGTCGTCCGGTTAAAAGCCGAAGCTCTCGCGGTAGAAATCGAGTGATTCGAGGATTTTTTCCTTACCGACGGATTGGTCCATCTTGACATCGCCGATCTGGGCAAGCAGCGTAAAGCGGATCTGGCCGGACACATTCTTCTTGTCGTGCGTCATCAGTTCATAGAGCCGATCATAGTCGTCACAGGTAAAGGGGATCGGACGGTAATAGTTTTTGATGTAGTACACCACCTGGCTCAGTTTGTCCATCGGGAAGCCGCAGAGCTTGTGCGACAGATAAAGCTCGGCTACGAGTCCGGCAGCGACGGCATGGCCGTGGAGCACGGGCCGGTTCTGCGCGAAGGAGAGGCTTTCCAGGGCATGGCCCACGGTATGGCCGAAGTTCAAGGCTTTGCGTATGCCCTCCTCTTTAGGATCTTCAGCCACGATGCGTTCCTTGACGGCGACGCTGCGTTCCACCATCTTGCCCAGGAAGCTATAGTCCATCTTGGCATCGGGGTCGAAGAGGAAAATAGAGATGTAATCGTCGATAGAGCTGATGAGGGCGTGCTTCATCATCTCGGCATAGCCGGAGAGGAAGTTATCGCGGTCGAGGGTGCGGAGGAACTCGCAGTTGATGAAGACGCATTCAGGAACCCAGAAGGCGCCGATCTCGTTCTTGAGTCCGTGGAAGTTGAAGCCGGTCTTGCCTCCGACGGCCGCATCCACCGATCCCATCAGCGTGGTCGGGATGTTGATGGTACGGATGCCCCGTTTGAAGGTAGCGGCAGCGAAACCGCCCAAGTCGGTCACCATTCCGCCGCCGAGGTTCACGAGCAGCGACTTGCGCGATGCGCCACCGGAGGAGAGCGCTTCCCATACGGCCGCAATCTGTTCGAGGCTCTTATGCGTATCGCCGGCTTCGAGCGTGAGGACGGGAGCTTCGCGCAGCGGTGCTATCTGCTTCACCAGCGGATAGCATTGTTCGTGAGTGTTGGTATCGGTAAGGATAAAGACCTTGTCATAAGAAATCGCAGCGAGGAAGTCCGTGACCTCCTTGTCCATCTGTTTGCAGATAATCACCTTCTGTTCGGACATGGTATGAATGTATTTATATAAATAAGGGGCGAGCAGACCTCGCCCCAACGATTGTTCTAACGGGGATTTTATTATTTCAGTCCGGCCGATTCGAGGATAGCATCGACAGCAGTGTCAATACCATCGGGGTTCTTGCCGCCTGCCATAGCGAAGTGAGGTTGTCCGCCACCACCGCCGTTGATCATCTTGGCAGCCTCCTTCACCAGGGTTCCGGCGTTGAGTCCGGTAGCAACGAGCGTGTCGCTCATCATCACCATCAGCGCACATTTCTGTTCGTCTCTGACGCCGGCCACGAAGAAGATCTTCTCCGTAGCGTCGAACTCACCTTTGAGCTGCAGCGCCAGGTCACGGATGGCTTCGATGTTGGCTTCGCCTTTGAAGGCAATCAGCTTGACGCCTTTGCGTTCGACAGCATTCTCCACGAGACGTTTCTTCAGATCCTGCACCTTCTCCTTCATATAGGCAGCCACCTCCTTCTTCAGTTCGGCATTCTCCTCAATCGATTTGCGGATGGTTTGCGTCAGGTTGGGCACATTATTGAAGAGCGAGCGGAGTTCGCGAAGCGTATCCTGGAGCAGGAAGGTATAGTTCTCGGACTTCGTAGCGGTGACAGCTTCGATACGGCGCACGCCGGCAGCGATGGAGCTTTCGGAGAGCACGCGGCAGGAGCCGATGCGTCCGGTGGACGGGATATGCGTACCGCCGCAAAGCTCGATGGAATTGCCATATTTAACCACGCGCACCTCATCGCCGTATTTCTCGCCGAACAGAGCCATAGCGCCTAACGCCTTGGCTGCTGCGATCGGCATGTCGCGGCGTTCCTCGAGCGGATAGTCGGCACGGATCTTCTGACCTACGATCTCCTCCACTTTACGGAGTTCCTCGTCGCTCACCTTCTGGAAGTGAGAGAAGTCGAAGCGCAGGGAGTCGGGAGAGACATACGAGCCTTTCTGTTCGACATGAGTGCCGAGCACTTCGCGCAGGGCGGCATGCAGCAGGTGCGTAGCCGTATGGTTGCATTCGATGGCGATACGGCGTTCTCCGTCGATCTTCGCCGTAAAGGATGCGGTCACATCTTTAGGCAGATGCGTCAATATATGAACGGGGAGATTGTTTTCCCTCTTGGTGTCGATAACCTCGACCTTCTCGTCGTCGAAGATGAACCAACCGGTGTCGCCGACCTGTCCGCCCATCTCCGCATAGAACGGAGTCTGGTCGAGCACGACCTGATAGAGCACTTTGTTCTTCTGTTTGATCTGGCGGTAACGGAGGATTTCGGCGTCGCATTCGAAGAGGTCGTAACCCACGAACTTCGTCTCGCCGGCTTTCAGCGTAACCCAGTCGCCTGTCTCGACGGCTGCGGCGTGGCGGGCACGTTCCTTCTGCTTTTGCATCTCCACGTCGAACTCCTTCGAGTTGACATCCATGCCGTGTTCGCGGAGGATCAGTTCGGTGAGGTCGAGCGGGAATCCGTAGGTATCATACAGGGTAAAGGCGTCGGCGCCGCCGAGTATCTTTTCATTTTTCTCCTTCAGCTCCTCCATCTTCTTATCGAGCAGACGGATGCCGGTGTCGAGTGTGCGCTGGAACGATTCCTCCTCCTCTTTGATGACGTTCTCAATAAGCGTCTTCTGCGCAACGAGTTCGGGATAAGCATCTCCCATTGTCTCGATGAGAACGGGAAGGAGCTTATACATGAACGCTTCATGCTGTCCGAGGAAGGTATAACCGTAACGGACGGCACGGCGGAGGATACGGCGGATCACATAACCGGCCTTGGCGTTCGACGGCAGCTGACCGTCGGTGATGGAGAAGGCGATGGTACGGATATGGTCGGCGATGACGCGCATGGCAATATCCTTCTGGGGATCTTCGCCATAGACGCTGCCCGACATCTGTCCGATGACCTTGATGATAGGCTGGAAGACGTCGGTGTCGTAGTTGGAGGTCTTGCCCTGCAGAGCCATGCAGAGGCGTTCGAAACCCATTCCGGTGTCGATCACCTTGGCAGGCAGAGGCTCAAGAGAACCGTCGGCCTTGCGGTTGTACTGCATGAAGACGAGGTTCCAGATCTCGATCACCTTGGGATTATCCTTATTGACCAGTTCGGCTCCGGGCACCTTCTTGCGATCTTCTTCGCTGCGGAGGTCGATATGAATCTCCGAACAGGGTCCACAAGGACCCGTGTCGCCCATTTCCCAAAAGTTATCATGTTTATTGCCATTGATGATATGATCTTTGGGAAGATATTTTTCCCATTCGCCTGCAGCTTCGTTGTCGCGGTCGAGACCTTCAGCAGGACTACCCTCGAAGACCGTTGCATAGAGATGGTCGGGGTTGAGCTTCAAGGTGGTGACGAGATATTCCCAGGCAAAGCCGATGGCCTCTTTCTTGAAATAGTCACCGAACGACCAGTTGCCGAGCATCTCGAACATCGTATGGTGATAGGTGTCGTGGCCGACCTCTTCCAGATCGTTGTGTTTGCCGCTTACGCGAAGACACTTCTGTGAATCCGCCACGCGCGGATATTTGCGGGGAACATTTCCCAAGATGATGTCTTTAAACTGATTCATGCCTGCATTGGTAAACATCAATGTAGGATCGCCCTTGACGACCATGGGCGCAGACGGTACGATATGGTGATCTTTCGAAGCATAGAACGCTTTAAACGACTCACGGATTTCCTTAGCTGTCCACATAATTTCTGTATATATGCTTATTTGTATTTGTTACTCGTATATGGTTTGCAAAATTACAGTTTTTCGCGCGAATAGCATGAGATGCGATCGGTTTTTCTTCAGAAAGGAATCCTTTTGGACAAAAACGCCACAGGGAATGGGAGAAGAGAACAGATCATGGATGGTTTGTAGAGACGCATTGCATGCACAGGTGTCCTTCAAAAAAAATTAAGATTTGGATAGCTACCAAAATGACACTTCTCAGGGAAATCTCTATTTTCGAGAAAATGACTTGATGTATTGGTTTACATTATATTTGGCAAACAGATATTCGAAATAATTTCAGAAAGGGAATTGATATAGTTGATTGGGAATATGTTTTTTCTGCTTATCCGTGACATTTTATTAGTTACCACAAATGTTACGAGTTGAAAACCTCCGACAAAAAAATCATCAATAATTATCTGATTCGTAAACCATAACTGGATTTGTTAATGGATTTTACGGGACACCTGT
>CAZIVE010000167.1:0-4970 GCA_964542435.1 uncultured Parabacteroides sp. | reverse complement strand
AACAATGCTGTATGGCATCTTTTGATTACTTTTGTGATATGATAAAGGTAAAAAGATCTATGACAAAAGAATATTTTATTCAGTTACTTCAAAAACGCATCCTGATTCTCGATGGAGGAATGGGAACGATGATTCAGGGTTACCATTTGACGGAAGCCGATTATCGCGGACGGTTCAAAGAGTTCAGAGGACAGATGCGTGGCAATAACGACCTGCTTAACATCACGCGCCCTGACGTGATTGAAGAGATACAGCATCAGTATTTCGAGTCGGGCGTGGACATCATCACGACCAACACCTTCAATGCAAATACTATTTCGTTGGCGGACTACGGCATCGAATCGATGGTGCGCGAAATCAATCTGGCAGCCGGCAAGCTGACGCGCGAAGCTGCGGAAAACTTCATGAAGCAGCATCCCGGCCGCGAGATTTTCGTGGCAGGTTCTGTGGGACCGACCAACAAGACTGCTTCGATGAGTCCTGATGTGAACGATCCTGCCTTCCGTGCCGTTAATTTCGACGATTTATACGATGCCTATTCCGAGCAGATCGCTGCGCTGGTGGATAGTGGCGTGGATATCATTCTTTTTGAAACAACCTTCGACACGTTGAACGCAAAAGCCGGATTAGCTGCGGCGCATGACGTGATGAAAGATAAAGGGATGAATCTTCCTATCATGCTTTCCTTGACATTGTCGGCGCAAGGCGGACGCACCTTTTCGGGACAGACGCTGGAGGCTTTCATTGCCTCCGTGATGCATAGCGACATCGTGAGCATCGGCTTGAACTGCTCGTTCGGAGCTTCCGGCATGCTGCCTTATCTGCGCGAGCTGTCGCAGAAAGCACCGTGGTTCATCAGTGCCTATCCGAATGCCGGACTGCCTGACACATTCGGTAATTACGATGAAACGCCGGATAAGATGGAGGCGGATGTCCGTCCGTTTATCGAAGAGGGTTTGGTGAATATCATCGGCGGATGCTGCGGCACGACGCCCCAACATATCGCACGACTTCCGAAGCTGGCAGAAGGTCGCAAGCCGCATGTTCCCGTAGCTGCGCCCGATTGCTTCTGGGCGTCCGGACTGGAACTGTTGCAGGTAAAGCCGGAGAATAACTTCGTCAACATAGGCGAACGCTGCAATGTGGCCGGTTCGCGTAAGTTCCTCCGTCTTATCAAAGAAGAAAAATATGAAGAGGCGCTCACCATCGCCCGCAAACAGGTGGAAGATGGTGCGCAAGCCATCGATATTAATATGGACGACGGTATGCTTGATACGGTAAAGGAGATGACGCATTTCCTTAATCTGATTGCCTCGGAACCGGATATTGCCCGTGTGCCGGTCATGATCGACTCGTCGAAATGGGAGGTGATTGAAGCCGGATTGAAATGTTTGCAGGGGAAGAGCATCGTCAATTCCATTTCGTTGAAAGAGGGTGAGGCGCCTTTTCTGAAAAAGGCACAACGCATTCACGAATTGGGCGCGGCTGTCGTGGTTATGGCTTTCGACGAGAAAGGTCAGGCCGATACCTTCGAGCGCAAGACGGAAGTTTGTGCACGTGCCTACAAACTGCTTACGGAAAAGCTCAACTATAATCCTCACGACATCATCTTTGATCCCAATATTCTTTCCATTGCGACAGGCATTGAGGAACACGACACGTATGCGTTGGCTTTTATCCGCGCCGTAGAATGGATCAAGCAGAATCTGCCGGGAGCTTTGGTAAGTGGCGGCGTAAGCAATTTGTCGTTTGCTTTCCGTGGCAACAACTATCTACGCGAGGCGATGCACGCCGTATTTCTCTATCAGGCCATCGCGAAAGGCATGGACATGGGCATCGTCAATCCTTCGACCTCTGTGCTGTATGAAGACATTGAGCCGAAGCTTCGCGATCTGCTTGAAGATGTTATTCTCTGTCGTCGTCCGGGCGCTTCCGAAAATTTGATCACCTATGCACAGAATATGCGTCCCGAGACAGCCGAAGCCGAGCAGCATGTCGATGACAGTCGTTCGCTTCCCTTGGCCGATCGTCTGGAATGGGCGCTGGTGAAAGGCATAGGCGATTATCTTGAGGAAGATCTGGCTGAAGCTTTGAAGCAATATCCACGAGCTGTGGACATCATAGACGGACCGTTGATGAACGGCATGAATAAAGTGGGAGAGCTGTTCGGAGCCGGGAAGATGTTTCTTCCGCAGGTGGTCAAGACAGCTCGTACAATGAAGAAGGCCGTGGCGATTCTTCAGCCCGTCATCGAAAAGGAAAAACAATCTTCAGGCAAGGCTAAAGCCGGCAAGATCATCTTTGCCACCGTCAAAGGAGATGTGCACGACATTGGAAAGAATATTGTTTCGATCGTACTTGCCTGCAACAATTACGAAGTGATCGACCTCGGTGTGATGGTCCCGCCAGAGACGATTGTTCAGACGGCTTTGGATGAAAAACCCGATTTCGTATGCCTCTCCGGATTGATCACGCCTTCTCTGGATGAAATGGCACACGTCGCCGACGAGATGGAGAAGGCCGGACTGACTATTCCGATCATTGTGGGCGGCGCTACTACTTCGAAGCTGCATACTGCATTGAAGATCGCTCCGCATTACAGTTCGCCGGTCATTCATGCCACTGATGCATCACAAAATCCGCTCATCGCAGCTCGTTTGCTCAATCCGGCTACTCGTGAAGCTTACATCGAACAGCTGAAAGCCGAATATGCGAAGCTCCGCGAGTTGCAGGCCAACAAGCGCAAGAAGACATCTTTGCTGTCTCTTGCCGAAGCCAGGAAACATCGTGTCGAAATACCATCGGATTTCCGTCCTGCTGTTCCGCGGCAGAATGGTCTTCAGGTGATTCCCTATGTTCCGGTGGAAGAGATCATTCCTTATATCAATTGGGTATATTTCTTCAATGCTTGGAAGTTAAACGGCCGTTTCTCCGAGATCGCGTTCATTCACGGTTGTGATGTCTGCCGTGCATCCTGGCTCTCCGAATTCCCCAAAGAGGAGATGCAGAAGGCGACGGAAGCCATGCAGCTTTTCAAGGAAGCACAACGTATGTTGGATCGTTTCGTGGAACTGAAGGTGGAATATTGCAAGGCAACGTATGGATTCTTCCCTGCATACAGCGAGGGTGACGATCTGGTCATTGGTGATACGCGCTTCCCGATGCTTCGTCAACAGTCAGCTGGTGAAGATGGAAAATGCAAATGTCTTGCAGATTATGTCCTTCCTAAAGGAGGCAATGATTATGTCGGAGCTTTTGCCGTTACGGCCGGTTCGGGGACGGAATATATGAAAAAGAAGTTCGAGTCAGAAGGCGACAGTTACAATCTGATGCTTCTTCAGACGCTCACCGATCGCTTGGCTGAAGCTTTGGCCGAGTATCTGCATGTGAAGGTTCGTCGTGAATTCTGGGGCTATGCTCCGGATGAGAATCTTTCCATTCCGGATCTTTTGAAGGAAAAATATGTAGGTATTCGTCCGGCCATGGGTTATCCTTCCATTCCCGATCAGAAGATGAATTTCCTACTCGACAAGCTGCTTCATCTGGATCGGATAGGAGTGAAGCTTACCGAGAATGGAGCGATGTATCCTACAGCTTCTGTCAGCGGACTTTATCTGGCCAATCCCGCAGCGCAGTATTTCATGATCGGTCGTATCGACGAGGAACAGCTGGAGGATTATGCAAAACGTCGTGGTCTGACTTCGGATGAGATTCGTCCTTTGTTGAGCAAGAACCTATGATATGAAGCCGAAGCCGCGTCACATCACACTCTTCACGCTCCTTATCTGCGTATGGCTCATGATGATTTTCACGAGCCTCGCAGAAGGTTACGCGCGTGGAATCTATCCTTTTATCTCGCGGCTGCTCTCGACGGTTTCACTTCCTTTCTCCTTTTCTCTCAGTGATTGCTTTATCTATGGAAGCATCGCGGGGTTGATTGTCTATCTTGTCATCGCGATCTGCCGGCATAAGAAGTTCAAAAAGATCCTGCTGGTCGAAGGTGAATATCTGCTGTGGGTTTATGTCTGGTTTTATCTTGCTTGGGGCATCAATTATTACCGTAAGGATTTCTACACAAGAGCCGATGTCGTGAAGACCGAATTCTCAGACGTGGCGTTCCAGAAATTCCTTTCTGTCTATGCCGATTCTCTTGAATCCACTAGCTGCAACATCCAGCGCATCGACACCGTTTATCTGGATCGCCTCGTGAAAGAAAGTTACAGCGATCTTTCTACTAAATACGGAATCCTTTCACCGCGGACAGCGCTCCACAGCAAACCGATGTTGCTAAACAGACTGATGAGCGGTGTTGGCGTATTGGGATATCTTGGTCCTTTTTTCAACGAATATACTCTCAATAAAGAGCTGCTGCCCGTTCAATACCCTTTCACATATGCACATGAGATGGCTCATGTCCTCGGCGTTGCCGAAGAGGCCGAAGCCAACCTCTATGCCTATCTGATTTGCACCAACTCTTCGAATCGAGCCCTGCGTTTCTCCGGTTACTTCGGTCTGCTTCCATCCGTTCTGATCAACATTCAGGGACTTTATGGGAAAAAAGCAGCCAAAGATTGGTTCGCTACGCTTTCTCCTTCTGTTAAAGCCGTCTATCATCAGGATCGTGAATATTGGGATTCACGATCTTATCCGCTTCTCAACGATTTCCAGGATGCCCTTTACAATCTCTATCTCAAAGGCAACAACATTGATTCCGGTTTGGACGACTACTCCGAAGTCATCGGCATGGTGATGGCGCTCAGAGAAAACAATTGACCTTCCGAATTTCTTATCCGTCCACAGTTTAAGGGCATTCACCTGTCAAAAGTGCACTGCCGTTTACGGTTTTTCTATTTAGACTTGAAGAAGCCTCTTCGCTGTGAACGGGCGCCGTATCGATCGATGATAACACCTTTTCAAATGGAAATCAAGTGGCTTGTTATGACTCTTGCTCCAATCCGAAACAGGGCAAG
>CAZIVE010000166.1:0-4987 GCA_964542435.1 uncultured Parabacteroides sp. | reverse complement strand
TATCAAAGATAATGCAAGTCGAGAGGAGAAGCAAAGCTTGCTTTGATTATCCCGAAACGCAGCTTATCTTCGGTATTTATATCAAAGATAATGCAAGTCGAGAGGAGAAGCAAAGCTTGCTTTGATTATCCCGAGGCGCAGCTTATCTTCGGTATTTATGTCAAAGATAATGCAAATATGACATTCCGCTTCATTTTTGTCAGATAATTCAGCAAAAAGAGAACATAATTACATATCCGGGGAAGTTATCGAAACCTTGAAATAAAAAATATGAGACGAGAAAAGTCGCCTCATATTATAATCTATTAGAAAGGAAAAAGCCTACTTACCTATAGCTTTCACGCGATAGGAACATTTGGCCGTCCCTTTGATGATGCTGTTCAACTTGCCTTTGTTCAGCTGGCGACGAATGGCAGAAACATCATCGATGAATACATGTCCGGTGAGATGCTCATATTCGTGTTGTACCACGCGAGCGGCAAATCCCTCAACCGATTCTTCATGTTCAATCCAGTTTTCATCTTTATATCTCACACGGATCTTTGCCGGTCTTGCCACTTTCTCATGAATTCCAGGAAGACTTAGACAACCCTCTTCCAAAGAAACAGTTTCTTCACTCGTTTCCAAAAGCTCCGGATTAATCATGGCACGTTTGAAACCTTTACACTCTGGATAATCATCCTTCAGCACATCGGCATCTAGAACAAGAAGAGTCAGTGACAATCCCACTTGAGGACCAGCCAGTCCAACTCCGTCCGCATGATACATAGTCTCAAACATATTGTTGACAAGCTCTTTCAATTCAGGATAGTCTTGAGGAACAGCCTCAGCCTCCTTTCTTAAGACAGGCTGACCATAAAGATAAATAGGTAAAATCATCGTTTATTGTATTTTGTATTTTCTAAATAAGATTGAAGAATGATGACGGCACTGATCTCATCCACAATGGCTTTATCTCTACGTTTCATCTTCTTCATTCCACCTTCCAACATCGCCTTATGAGCAAGTACGGATGTGAATCTTTCATCCAGATATTCCACCGGAATCTCCGGCAGTTCTTTCTTCAGCTTTGCCACGAAAGGCTCGATCTGCTTCATGCTTTCCGAAGGCTCATTGTTCATCTGCTTGGGAAGTCCTACCACAAAGCGCTCAACCGGTTCCTTCTTCACATAATTCTGAATGAAGCTCACTAAATCGGCTGTGGCCACCGTGGTCAGTCCATTGGCAATCATCTGTAACGTATCCGTCACTGCGAGTCCTGTACGACGCAGGCCATAATCGATAGCCATTATTCTTCCCATTATGATACAAAATTAATGAATACTGAACAAAAAGACAAACCGAAGCGCATATTAGTTCTACCTAAGTCAAATCAATAAAGAAATCAATAAGCATTCTTTTCGCCACGGAACATATTCAGGATGGTCACAACGATAATCTTCAGATCCAGAAAAAAAGACCAGTTCTCAATATACCAAACATCTCTTTTTACTCGGCCTTCCATCTGCTCCAATGTTCTTGTCTCTCCTCGATAACCTGTTACCTGAGCCCAACCTGTCAATCCAGGTTTTACTAAGTGGCGAACCATATATTTGTCGATGATGGCAGAATACTCTTCCGTATGCCTCAGCATGTGAGGACGCGGACCAACAACCGACATATCACCTTTCAATACATTGATAAACTGCGGGAATTCATCCAAATTGGTACGACGTAAGAAATCGCCGATTTTCGTTTTGCGCGGATCATCGGCAGATGCCTGCATGGTATCAGCTTCATCATTCACGACCATGGTTCTGAACTTATAGCATTCGAAGTCCTGACCTTTCAAACCTGTCCGCTTCTGCTTGAAGAGAATCGGCCCCGGAGAACTTCTTTTGATAAGAAAGCCAAAGATGATATATAAGAAAGGATAGACACAAACCAATACGATCAATGAAAAGAGAATATCAAACAATCTTTTCAAGGCACGATTATATACCGCTTGCAATGGTTCTCGACGAATCGTAAGCAGCGGAATCGGGCCCATCATCTCCATCAACATGCTCTTCTTGACATTCCTATAGAATTCCGGGACGATATAAAAACGTACCATATGCTTCTCGGCAAAATTCAAGATTCGCAACATCTTAACATCGTTCGTACCAGGAAGCGTACAATAGATTTCATCCACATTATTCTTCATGACATAATCCTCAACTTCATAGGTCATTCCCAGATAATTGGGGAGGACATTCTTGAGGGAGACATTATCATCGAAGAAGCCCATCACATTAAATCCATAACCAAGATCATCTTTCATCTGCTGGTAAAGCTCCATTCCGTTCTTTCCTGCACCAACGATGATCACACGTTTAAAATTGTAGCCTTTTCTTCTATATATCTTCAGAGAGATTCGCACAATCACACGCCAAAGAGAAAAGACAACGACGAGAACGACATAGAATACAATCAAGAAAGTGGCGAGCACATCGCCTACATTCAGAAAGATAAGACAAATGGCAAAAAGAAATGTCAATAAGGTAGCGAGCAATACAGCTCGTTGCACGATCTTATCGAGATAGACGACAGATGCATGAAGTTGAATCGGGACAAAATAAACGGCAAAGAAATAGCAGAAATTCAATAAGAGAAGGACTTCTCTTATGTTACTTTGATTGATAGCACTCGTATATCGAGGACCTAGGATATAATACACGATCGCAAAGAGCAGATTCAGTACAACCAAATCCCCCATTCCAATCAGCCATTGTATCAGATAGCCATGCTTTTTATTGACTTCCATGCAGAGACGACAAATATACGATTACAAAAGTAGCTTAAAATTCTTTCACAAAAAAGGCCGCACTCGAAAGTGCAGCCTTTTTTATTTAATTAATCTGAATCGATTACTGATTTGCACGCATGATAACTACGCGGTTCCAGTTGTTGATCTGATAAGGCTGTTCTTCACATCCCTTATATTCGATCGTGATCTGGTCAGAAGAGATACCATATTTGTTGATAAGCTCTTTAGCCACGGCTCTTGCACGTTTTTCAGAAAGCTTCATGTTGTAGTCAGACTTACCAGTCTTCTTATCAGCATAACCAACGACCTTGATAGGAACGTTCTTGTCTTTCATGAATTCAGCTGTGTTGTAGATATTGATCTGCTGGTTCTTGTCAATCTTAGAACTATTCAGACGGAAGAATACTACATTCTCAAGATAGTTATTTACGTTAGTAACAGGAGCTGCCTCTTTGCATTCAGGGCAAGAAGCCGGACGTTTGCTGAGTTCTTCATTCTCAGAACGCAGTTTGTTGATCTGGCTATTCAGGTCGTTCAGCATGTTGTAATCCATCGGTTCGATAACTTCGAAGTTGGTCTTACCCAATTTGAATGTCAAACCAGCAGAGAGCTGAGCGATACCATCTGTCAAGTGGTAGTGGCTGATACGGTTGAACTGTTCGTTAAGAAGTGATCCCTGAAGTTCGACGTTCAGATCAACTCTCTTGCTCAAACGGAACTGTGTCAAGATACCGGCATTCAACGTAGGAGATTCTGTTCTTGCATACGTAGCATCATCATCTGTCTTGAAGCGCTGTGCATAACCAAAGCCGACCCAAGGAATCAGACGGAAGATCTTGTTCTCATTGTAAGGAGCCCAGAAGTTCGTAACATCCCATAACAAGTCTGCGTGAGCAGCCATATAATGGTTGTGCTGCATCAAACCAACTGCAGATTTATCATAATCCCAACCGTGGATAGCGCCACCGTTCAACTGCAAACGGAAAGCCAAATACGGATTGAACCATTTTCCAAGAGAGAACTGTGGAGCAAAGTTCAGACGAGAGCCAAAACTTGTTTTTCCATTATCATCACCTAAAAGGATACTTCCACCACCTGCGAGTGAAATAAACCAGTTATCACCTGCTTTATTTTTCTTGAAGTTAGTTTTGTAACCTGCTTCATTACTGAAGCCAATCTGCGGTTTAAATTCCTGTGCTGAGACAGAAATAACGAAAACCGACAATAAAGCCAAAAGAAATACTCTTGTTTTCATTTCTATCAACAATTATATTAAACAATCATTTTCAATTAGATAACTCTATTAATGCCTAATTCCAATGCAAAATTAGGTCTTTTCTACTAAACAACAAACATTTTTCACATTTTGTTTAAAAATTATTCAAAGTAATTCAATATTTTGTAGCCTCCTTGTTTTAAATATGATTCTTTTTTCATCAATTTTATATCAGAATTCATCATATCTTCTATCAATCTTGGCAAATCATAATGAGGTTCCCAACCTAAGACCTGCTTGGCTTTGGAGGCATCGCCCAATAACATTTCCACCTCTGTAGGACGGAAATATTGAGGATCGACACCGACGACCTCTTCTCCCATTCTTTTATTTATATTAACAAGATAGGACTCACCGACTTTCTCAGCAAATCGTTTCTCATCAACTCCACTCAAACGGGCTATTTCTTCTACGCCTTCCTTCTCAAAAGTGACTTCAAGGCCGATTTCAGCAAAAGCCATTCGAATGAAATCACGAATGGTAGTCGATATTCCCGTGGCGATCACATAATCGGATGGAGTGTCTTGCTGCAGGATAGCATGCATGGCGCGAACGTAATCTTTGGCATGACCCCAATCTCGTTTTGAAGAAAGATTGCCCATAAACACCTTATCTTGTAAACCGAGAGCTATTCTGGCCACTGCACGCGTTGCTTTACGGGTAACGAATGTCTCGCCTCGCAACGGTGATTCATGGTTGAAAAGAATGCCATTGGATGCATGCATGTGATACGCCTCACGGTAATTGACCGTAATCCAATAACCATAAAGCTTGGCAACCGCATAGGGACTTCTTGGATAGAAAGGTGTCGTCTCTTTCTGAGGGATCTCCTGAACTAATCCATACAGCTCTGATGTGGAAGCCTGATAGAAACGAACTTTAGAAACCAAATTGAGAAGACGAACCGCTTCCAGGATTCGCAG
>CAZIVE010000165.1:0-4994 GCA_964542435.1 uncultured Parabacteroides sp. | reverse complement strand
CAAACAGCTTTACCAGGCTCATCCTTGGGTCTTAGGTGTGCGTGCCGACGGTAGTTCGTTCGGTGTCATTGCCGACAATTCATGGAAATCGACAATCGATTTGAAGAATGGTATCCATTTCATCAGCGAAGGTCCGATGCCGCGTGTCATCGTGATTGAGAAAAACAGTCCGGACGAAGTGATGAAAGAACTGGCCAATCTCACAGGAACCATGCAGCTGCCTCCGCTTTGGGCTTTGGGTTATCAGCAGTGCCGCTATTCTTACAATCCGGACAGCCGCGTAAAAGAAATTGCCGATGGATTCAGAAATCATCATATTCCCTGCGACGTCATCTGGATGGATATCGATTACATGAATGCTTTCCGCGTCTTCACCTTCGACCCGAAACAGTTCCCGGATCCAAAAGGACTGAACGATTATCTGCATCAGAAACATTTCAAATCGGTCTATATGATCGACCCCGGAATCAAGAAAGACGAGAGTTATTTCGTATATAATCAAGGAACGAAAGGCGACTATTGGGTGAAAGACAAAGACGGACTGACCTTCGTCGGCGAAGTCTGGCCCGGTGATTGTGTATTTCCTGACTTCACACGTCCCGAAGTTCGCGGCTGGTGGAGCACGCTCTACAAAGACTTCATGGCGAAAGGTGTGGACGGCGTTTGGAACGACATGAACGAACCTGCCGTATTCAAAGGCGTGGACGCTTCAATGCCTCCGACGAATGTTCACAAAGGTGGCGACGGTTGGCCTTCAGGCACACATCTTCGTTATCACAACCTTTTTGGAATGAATATGGTCAAAGCTACGCGTGAAGGCATCATGGAAGCCAATCCATCGAAACGCCCCTTCGTACTTTCCCGTTCCAACTTCCTGGGCGGACAACGTTATGCTGCCACTTGGACAGGAGACAACTCTTCCAGTTGGCAACATCTACTGGCTTCCATTCCGATGTCACTTAATCTGAGTCTTTCAGGACAGCCTTTCAACGGTCCGGATATGGGCGGTTTTGCTCTCGACTGCAACGCCGATCTTCTCTCCTACTGGACAGCTTCGGGTGTTTTCTTCCCCTTTGCCCGCAATCATGCAGCCAAAGGCACGGTTAACCAGGAGCCTTGGGCATTTGGCGAAAAGACAGAGAACGTCTGCCGCACAGCTATCGAACGCAGATATCGTTTCTTACCTTATATATATACGCTCTTTCAGGAAGCCACAACCGACGGAATGCCTATCATGAGACCTGTCTTCATGAGCGATGTAAAGGACACGACGCTCCGCAGTGAACAGGAATCGTTCATGCTGGGTGGCGATCTGCTGATCATTCCTCGCTGGAGCAAATCCCTGAGACTGCCGAAAGGCGACTGGGATATTCTCAAACTCGAAGACAATGACGACGGTTATCAGCCATTCGTAGCTTTGCGTCCGGGAGCAATTGTTCCGATGACGAAAGCCATTGAGAGCACAGCCGACTTCAAAACCGATTCCATCACGCTGCTCGTCAATCCGGATGCCGATGGAAAAGCTTTCGGCCGTCTCTATGACGATGCCGGCGAAGGCTACGACTATCAGAAAGGCGATTATTCCATCTGCGAGTTCTCAGCTATGCCTACAAAAGACGGCGAACTGATGATCAATGTCAGCAAAGTGGCCGGTTATCGCGATGTCACACGCTATTACCGCATCGGCTACGTGACCGACAACAAGATACTCTATTCCGATTGGTCCAATGAAGACACACTCTTCAGCAAGGTTGTTGACGACAAGCAGAACGGCATCGACAAGAGCAAACTGAAGATGGCGAACATCGACTTCGCCAAGCTTCCCTCTTTGAAGCAGCAGATGCAGGACAACTTCAAGAAGATGAACATCAAAGAGGCTAAATTCTGATTACTATTCAAATCAATCATTACTTAATATTTAATATCATGGAAGAAAATGAATTTTTTTTGAGTCTTCAGCAGATGGTCGATATCATCGAAGACTTTCGTAAAAAACTGAACGTTGGCTTGGCTAAAGACAAGACAGAACTGGCTTGCATCCCGACTTTCGTTCATCCGACAACCGAAGTAAAAGGTGAAGCATTGGTTCTAGACCTCGGTGGTACAAACTATCGCGTCGCTATCGTCAACTTCGACGGCGAGAAACCCGTCATCCGTCCTGAGAACGGTTGGAAACGGAACCTTGCAGTCATGAAGACTCCGGGCTTTACGCGTGAGAACCTCTTCAAAGAGATGGCTGATCCGATTCTGGAGACAAAGCGCGACAAGGTAATGCCGATCGGCTATTGCTTCTCTTATCCTGCTGATTCTACACTCGACGGCGATGCTACATTGGCACGCTGGACAAAAGGTGTGAACATCAATGAAATGGTTGGACAGCCTGTCGGAAAGCCTCTGGTTGACTATCTGAATCAGAAGGCTGACCCGCAGTTCAGCAACATCCGCGTTATCAACGACACCGTTGCAAGTCTTTTCGCCGGACTGACTTTCTCTGGTTACGATGCATATATCGGACTGATCGTCGGAACAGGTACGAACATGGCAACACTGATTCCGGTCAATAAGATTCCGAAACTCTCTTATGTCAAGGAACTCAATCCCGAAGCTTTGATTCCGGTCAACCTCGAATCAGGCAACTTCTTCCCGCCTCATCTCGTAGCATGCGACGACAAGGTCGATCAACTCTCTGACAAACCCGGCACGCAGCGTTTCGAAAAGGCTATCTCCGGAATGTATCTCGGCGAGATCCTGAAGGCTGCTTTCTCTGCTACGAAGTTCGAAGAACCATTCGACGCTCAGAAACTGACCAGCATCATGAACTATCCGGACATGTACAAAGAGGAATATGTCAAGGTAGCTCGCGCTATCTATGAGAGATCCGCCGCTTTGGTTGCCGCTCAGATCGCAGGATTGGTTCTCGAGCTGAAAGCTCAGACGCCATCCATCAAGAAGATCATGCTGACAGCAGACGGAAGCCTCTTCTGGAGCAAGGACAACAACGGCACAAACTACAAGGATCTGGTCGTAAAGAACCTGCAGCGCGTATTCAACGAATATCATGTTGACGACATCCATGTAGATATCAACAGCATGGACAACGCCAATCTTATCGGAACCGCCATCGCTGCTCTTTCATAAGGAATCATCTGCATTCGCTTCTATATGCGCAGGCTTCGGTCGCTCGTATAGAAGCGAATCTTTTTTTATACATGAAAGAACCATCCGTTTATTCTAATATGATACACAACAAGACAAAGCGTTATTTCAGCATTGCGGCATATCTATTGATCGGGCTTCTGCTTCAATCAACCCTTTTCGAATGCGTTGCCCAGAATAAGACCGCGCTCCAACCGAACAAAAAGATTGTGAAGATGATGGTAAAGCAGAAAGGACTGCTTTGCTATTGGGATTTCAGCGGGAAAACGCCATTCGTCTCCAAGGGAAAATACAAATACACTCTGAATGCCGGCAATACGCCAATAGAAATCAAGGATGAAGGTCCGGTTTCCGGGAAATCGATCAACATCTGCAAAGGTCAATATCTTTATATTCCAAGGGAAAAGTGCCCGGGATTGGATATTCACGGGAAGAATGCGCAGGTTACAGTTCTGGCGTGGGTGAAACGACAAAAGGGAAGTCCGGAATGTGAAGCGATAGCTGGAATGTGGAACGAATCGCGCAAGCTACGTCAGTATTGTCTGTTTGTGAATATTCAGCTTTACAACAGTGCCGATCAGGTTTCAGGACATGTTTCCGGAGTGGGCGGACCGACGCCGGGAAACAAATATTGTGTAGATGTTTCCATCGGCCGATCAAAAGTGAACCTTGGCGAATGGACGCTGATCGGATTCTCCTACGATTCGCACGAAGCAAAATCCTATTATAACGGCCTCTTCGAGCCGCGCGAAGGTGTCAACCCTTATCCTTACGAACTCGGATTGTTTGACGGAGGCAAAAAGGGCGCCGACTTTACCGTAGGCGCTGTGGACCGTAGCAACGAAATCGGAAATTTCTTCGCCGGACAGATCGGCATGTTGTCTGTTTACAACAGAGCGCTTTCAGCAAAGGAGATGGCTGCAATCTATCAAGAGACAAAAGATTGCGCTACCGTAAGATCCAAGAGATAAAAGTATATCCCAAACCGGCCATTCAAATATTTGTACGAAAAGCTTCCGCAAAGTTGAAATAATGAAAACATATCGTAAGAAGCTTCCTGAATAGGTGAAAGTGTGAATATAACTTCTATAAAGCTTCCTGCATGGGTGAAAGTGCCAATATAACTTCTAAAAAGCTTCCTGCACTGGTGAAAGTGCCAATATAACTTCTAAAAAGCTTCCTGCACTGGTGAAAGTGCCAATATAACTTCTAAAAAGCTTCCTGCACTGGTGAAACAACTTTTTTGAAGTCGTTTTGTTCGTTTCACCCGGTGAAACGACTTTTTAAGAATGTTTTAAGCGTTTCACCCGGTGAAATGCCTGAATTTCATTCTTTCTAATGACAGATTTGGAATAATCACAATAAAAAAGGGATGCATCACTCAGACGCACCCCTTTTCCTTTCTAACGTTACTAACTATTGCTTTTTCAAAATACTTAAGCCGTAAATAACTCCGCTGCGATGACCTGCTGAAGGTGTGAATTCAATCTGGACAGACTGCTTTCCCTTCGTCAAGGATTCGGGGATCGAGAACATCTTGTGGTAGAATTTACCCTCTGTTTTGGCATCGGCCTGAACCTCTACGTTGTCCATAAGTTGTCCGTCGATCTTGACATCGAACTTGAAACTGCGGCTTCCGTCGCCCCAGAATGTCAGCATCAGTTCGTTGGATGCACTAGGATCGACTGCAATTTGATAGCGAATAAAACCATTCTGACGAACGTCACGGCCAAGACGATTCTCCTGCGGATAGATGTAACTCAGCTGACTCTCTACTTTATGATCACGTTCAGACTGATTCTCTCCCACTCCGATACGATCGACCGTGCGAGCCTCGA
>CAZIVE010000164.1:0-5127 GCA_964542435.1 uncultured Parabacteroides sp. | reverse complement strand
AAATCTGCTTGTAACCTTTCTGAAACATGCGCTGGCTACTTTTGCGGCGAATTCTAATTATTGAATGAATATGAAACAAAAGTTTTACTCACGCAGAACCCAATTCCATGGATGCACTCCGGAATGTCTGGAGAAGATGATGAAATGTTCTGTGCTCCTTTCTCTCTGTCTGACGCCGAATGTTGTGAAAGCAGATGCTTTTTCTTCTGCTCACGACATGGTTCCGCAAACAAAACCATCTACGGACTTGTCTGTAGCGGATGTTTATAGTGTGACACAGCAATCGCATCTGTTGAAAGGTGTGGTCAAAGATGCAAAAGGCGAACCGATTATCGGTGCCAATGTGGTCGTGAAAGGTTCAACTAATGGCGTTGTAACCGACCTGGATGGCAAATATGAATTACGAAATGTCCCTTCCAACGCTGTCGTACAGATTTCCTACATCGGTTATCTGACTCAGGAATTCAAAGCGGGCGAATTGTCCACTCTTGATGTCAAATTGTTGGAAGATACTCAAAAATTGGACGAAGTGGTCGTCGTAGGTTACGGCGTACAAAAGAAAAAGGATTTGACGGGCGCAGTTGCTGTCCTGAAGTTGGACGATGTGAAGACATCTCCCGTATCCAGTGTCGATGAGATGATGCAAGGAAAACTTTCGGGCGTCAATGTGATGCCGGACAATATGCCGGGCGGCGGTGTCGCAGTCCGTATTCGTGGCTTTTCTACAGTCCGTAACAACGACCCTTTGTATATCATCGATGGCGTTCCGGTAGAAAACGGTATCAATTTCTTGAATCCGAACGATATTGAATCGATGCAGGTGCTCAAGGATGCCTCTTCGGCCTCCATTTACGGAGCGCGTGCTGCCAATGGCGTTGTCATCATCAGCACAAAGAAGGGGAAACAGGGAAAGATGACGGTCAACTTCGACGCATACACCGGCTTCCAGGAGGCTGCGAAATCGTTGCGCATGCTGAACGCGCAGCAATATGGCGATATGCTTTGGACAGCTATGACCAACGACGGAAAAACTCCCGCCAACGATATTTACGGCAATGGTACAACGGCTGTCATTCCGTCCTATCTCGACAAAGCGCAGACCATTCCTTCCGACGATGTGGATTGGGTGCAGGAAATCTTGCGAAAGGCTATTGTACAATCCTATAACCTTTCTTTCTCGAAGGCAGATGACACCAGCAGTCAGCTTTTCTCAGCCGGCTATTTTGATCAGAACGGACTTATGAAGTACACGGGTTTCCGTCGCTTGAACGGTCGTTTCAATTCAGAGTGGAAACTGTTCAACAAACATGCAATTATAGGTGAAAACATTTCTCTCTCTCATGATTGGGGCGTAGGTGCCACCAATAACAGCGCTCTGAGCGGCATGCTCTACAATGCCTACAAGTATATGTCGATCATTCCTGTGTATGATAATAATGGCAATTTTGCAGGCAATCCTTTCGGTGATATCGAGAATCCGCTCGGATCACTCTATCGCAACAAGGACAACAACGAGCACAATACCCGAATCATGGGCAACGCCTACATCCAGATTTCGCCGATAGACGGATTGACGTTTAAAAGCAACTTCGGTACGGACTACAAAAACTATAATCTCAGAGATTATTCACCCAAGTTCAGCGAGATCAATGTTCTGCAGGCCTTGAGCACATTGACCAATACGAACAGCGGCCGATTCAACTGGGTTTTCACCAATACGTTGAATTACCTGAAGTCGTTCGGATTGAACGATGTGAATGTGTTGCTGGGAACCGAGTCGTTACGCAACCGCTATGAGTATTTCACAGCCACTCGAAAAGGATTCGCCTTCGACGACGAGAACTTTCACTATCTCAATGCCGGAGGAACATCCGATCAGACTAATACGGGTTCGATGGAACAGTATAGCATGACCTCCTATTTCGGCAAGATCGACTATTCTTTCAATAATCGTTATTTGGCAGCGTTTACACTGCGTCGCGATGGCTCGTCGCGATTGGGAAAGAACAAATGGGGCAACTTCCCGGCTGTTTCGTTAGGTTGGAGAATCAGTAATGAGGCGTTTTTCCACTCGAATCTGATCAGCGATCTGAAACTTCGTTTCGGCTGGGGCCAAAACGGTAATTCCGATATCCCTGCCTATTCGACCATAGACTCTTATTCATCCAATCAGGACTATTCCAACTACCCGATGGACGGAAGTCAAAGTTCCGTTTATACCGGATACACGCAGACACGTACGAGCAATCCGAATTTGAAGTGGGAGACAACGACGCAGACCAATCTCGGATTGGATCTGGGATTATTGAACAACGAACTGCTGCTGACGGTGGATCTCTTCAATAAAGACACGAAGGATCTGCTTTATGCACGTCCGCTTGTCTCGACAGTCGGTGGCACCAATGCCACGATGTGGGATAACATCGGAAAGATGAATAACAAAGGTGTCGAAGTCGAGATCAACTATAAGAAGTCGCTTGACAAAGATTTCGGAATCAATGTGGGCATGAACCTTTCTGTGATCCGGAATAAGATGACGGGACTCTCCAACGGCGTTTCCTACATCGGCATTCCAAACACCATGCTGCACAGTGTGAACTTCGATCAGGAGATTTCACGTTCAGCTGTCGGACATCCGATCGCTTCGTTCTACGTTTACAAGGCAGACGGACTTTTCCAGAGTCAGCAGGAGATTGATTCCTATGTCAATTCGAGTGGTGAAAAACTTCAACCGAATGCACATCCCGGAGATATTAGATTCGTGGATATGAACGGCGATGGTAAGATTGACGGAAACGACCGCAGTTTCGTGGGCAGTCCGCATCCTGATCTTACAGCGGGATTGACGCTCGGCTTCAATTATAAGAACTTCGACTTCTCCGCATTCTTTTCCGGATCCTTCGGGAATGATGTTTACAACCTGACCAAATATCTTGGCGAGTTCTTCAATCAGTCGCAATACAATAAAAATTCTACGATCCTGAATGCTTGGACGCCGACGCACACGAATACGTCTGTTCCGCGCGTCACACAGGACGATCCGAACAACAATATCCGTCCTTCGTCTTATTACATCGAAAACGGCTCGTACGTCAGATTGAAAAACCTGAAAGTGGGTTATCAGCTGCCAAAGAATATTCTTTCTCTGCTGAACGTTCAGAACGCTTATCTCTACTTGCAGGCCACCAACCTGTTTACGATCACATCGTATGATGGCATCGACCCTGAAGTCGGACTGCAAAGCTACACGTCAAGTTCGCGTAACCTGGATATGGGCATCGATCGCGGAATCTATCCGTTGTCAAGGTCTTATACGTTCGGAGTCAATGTCGCATTTTAATTTAACTGTATTACAATCATGAAATATATATATTCTATATCTATCGCTTCGCTTCTTCTTGCTTCCTCTTGCTCCGGATCGTTTCTCGATGAGACTCCTACAGGTGAACTGACGGAAAGTCAGGTTACGCAAGATGCAAACATAGAAGGTTTGGTCACTTCCGCCTATTCGGTGCTCGATGGTCAGTACGACAGCTCGAGTAGTGGACTGAACTCCGGTTGTTCCAACTGGCAATTCGGTGATGTCGTTTCGGATGACTTCTACAAAGGCGGCGGCGGTACCGGCGACCAGAATCAAATCCATTTGATGGAGATCTTCAGCGCCGATGCGACCTGTAAAGACTTCGACCGTAAATGGTCGGCTCTCTATGAAGGTGTGGCACGATGCAACAGAGCCATACAAATCCTTTCGAAGAGTAATTATGCCAAAAAAGATCAGCGCATCGCAGAGATGAAATTCCTGCGCGGCCACTTCTATTTCAATCTGAAGATCATCTTCAATCAGATTCCTTATCTTGACGAATCTGTGACGGATATCAGCAGCTTTCCGAAAGTATCCAATACGGAATTCTCTTCCGATCAGCTTTGGCAGAAGATCTTGAGCGACTTTCAGGCTGCTTATCAAGTTCTTCCTGAGAGTCAGTCTGAAGTGGCACGTCCGACAAAGATGGCCGCTCGCGCTTACATGGCGAAAGTTTACCTGTATACGAAAGACTGGAAGGATTGTGCAGTAGCTTCAGACGAGGTGATCAGTTCCGGCAAGTATTCGATGCTTCCCAATTTTCGCGACGTCTTCCTGCCTGAAAATGACAATTCGTCTGAAATCCTGTTTGCCGTGCAGAGTTGCATCAACGACGGCTCGACGTATAATTATAACGGCAATGCCGGCGATCGTCTGCTTCCTCCTGGCGGCCCGTATCCGAGCTACGGCTTTATGCGTCCTTCGCAGAATCTGGTGAATGCATTTAAAACCGATGCCAACGGTCTGCCTGTCTACGACGGAAACGATGTAACGGACAATGACAATGTCGATATCCGCTTGGATCATACGGTGGCGCGTCCCGGAAAGCCTTGGATGGATATGCAACTTTACAATTGGACTCCTCGCGAATCTTCGGTTTACGGACCTTACAGTCCAAAGAAACGTCTGGTTTCCAAAAACTCATCCTATTATCTCGCAGTCTGGCCGTACGTGAACGCATTGAATTTCTATATCATCCGTTATCCTGATGTCTTGCTCTGGAGAGCTGAATCTGCTATTGAACTGGGTGATCTGACGAACGGACAGAAATACATCAACATGGTTCGCGAAAGAGCGGCCAAGAGCAAAGGTGTACGTTGGGAAGATGTTTCCGGTGTCGGAACAGGAGACGCAGCCAAGTACAAAGTTGGACTTTATACGTCGTTCACCTCGAAGGATGAGGCACTGAAAGCTTTGCGTACAGAACGGCGCCTTGAATTCGCCATGGAAGGTCAGAGATTCTTCGACCTGGTTCGTTGGGGCATTGCAGATGAGGTTATCAACGCATACATAACCAAAGAGAAAGTGAAACGCACACATTTAACCAACGCTCATTTTATAAAAGGAAAGAATGAATATTTTGCCATTCCGCAGGCTGTGATAGATCAATGTGGAAGTGGCGTTATAACTCAAAACCCTGGCTATTAGTCCTTATCTATGTGTTACTGAGTTTAACTGCATTTATGTTTGGAAGCCGTCCCGATGATTCGGGCGGCTTTTTTATTCGTTTCTCATTTTATTCTTATATTTGTGCATATGAGTCAATG
>CAZIVE010000163.1:2682-5141 GCA_964542435.1 uncultured Parabacteroides sp. | reverse complement strand
ATGATCACAATGGAGTTGTCCACGAGCATGCCCATCGCGACAATGAAGGCGCCGAGAGAGATACGCTGCATGGTCGTCCCCAAACTTAGCAATATAGGGAAAGATGCTGCTATGGTAAAGATCAATCCCGCTCCGATAATTAATCCGGGACGAATGCCCATGGCAAACATCAGGGCGATGATCACAATGATGACCGATTCAATCAGGTTGACGGCGAAACTGTTGTTGGCCTCGTCCACTTTGTCAGGCTGGAAGAACACTTTCTGTACTTCAAATCCAGCGGGAAGTGTTGGCTTCAGTTCATTGAGACGTGCCATGACGGCTTTTCCCACTTCCGATACATTGGCGTCATCTTCGGCAGAGAGCATCAGTGAGATGGCCGGTTCGCCGTTGATCCACATTCCGTTGGTCTGAGGATCCGTGTAGGTGCGTTTTACTTTGGCAATGTCGCCCAGCTTCATCTGCTGCTTGGTGAATGATTTGATCATCAGATTGCTCACGTCTTTTTCATTCTTGATGATTCCATCCACGCGGAAGGGCACGTCGGCTTCTCCGCTGCGGTATGCTCCGGCGTTGACCATCGCTCCTTCAGCATGCAAGCCTGACATGATGAGCATCGGAAGATAACTGTTACGTGAGACCTGTTCTTTGTTGAGCGTGATATCGATACATTCCTGACGGTCGTTCTTTACCTCTGCACGTTTCACACCGTCCACGGCAAGAAGCTCACGTCTCAGGTAATCGGTCCATTTGTACATTTCCGGATAATCATATCCTTTGGCTGTGACAGCGAAATACATGCCGTAAACCTCACTTACGTCGTCCACGACAATCGGTTTGTTGCAGTCTTGCGGCAGCTGCATAGCGATGTCGTTGACTTTGCGGCGCAGCAGATCCCAGCGTTGCTGCATCTCCTCAGGCATCACGTCGAAGTCGATCTCAACGGTGATGGATGACATTCCGGGTGTGGATTGTGATTGGATTTCGGACACGTCGGGCATGGTACGCAACTGCTGTTCGATGACGCTCGTCACCTTCAGTTCCACCTCGTGAGCCGAAGCTCCGGGATATTGCGTGATGACCATCGCCTGTTTGACGGAGACCGTCGGATCCTCCAGCTTCGGCATCTTGATGTAGCTGTAGATTCCTGCAAGAAGGATGCCGACCATCAGCGACCAGAACAGTGTTGGCCGGTGGATGAAATATTCAGTCAGTTTCATTACAACAGTCCTCCTTCATTGGTTGGGGTTGCCGTAGTATGTATTTCTACCTTCTCACCTTCGTGTAGCGTCTGGACGCCGGCTTTTACGACACGGTCGGAAGCGTTCAGCGTTCCCTTTACCTTCACCGAACCACCGTCGAGTGAAACCATCTCAACAGCGCAACGTTTGAGTTTGTTGTCTTGGGTGACAATCCACACGAACGAGCCATTTTTGTCTTTTCCTACGGCACATTGCGGAAGTAAAATGGTCTGATCGGTACTGATTCCGTTGATCGGGATCGTGACCTCTACATTGCTTCCGGCTGTCAATGTCTTTGCATCGTTCCCTTCAATGGTGAATTTGACTTGATACAACTGGTTGCCATCGCTCTTCATCACGATGTTCATATTGGAGAGATTGAACACTTTCCCCGGAAAATGAGGACTGGTGCAGGTTACTTTGCCAAAGTGCTCTTTGTTCAGATAGTAATCGGTAGGCAGAGAAACTTCCACTTCCAGACGACTGACGTCGATCATGGAAGCAATGGCAGTGCCTGCGTTGACCATTTCGCCGCGATGGAAGCTCACGCTCTGTATGTAACCGCTCACCGGAGCTGTCAGACGCGTGTAAGAAAGCTTGTTTTTGTACGTGTCGAGCTGGGCTTTGGTCTGCTCCAGTCCGCTCATCGTCTTCTCGAAGTCGTTTCCGCTGAGCGCTCTCTGTTCGAAGAGCACCTTCAGACGTGCTGCTTCGTTCTTCTGCTGGTTGTACTGAGCTTGGATGGATTTGACGCCGAGTACATAATCCTTGTCGTCCAATGTGGCAACCAGTTTTCCCTTTTGAACATAGTCACCTTCGCGGACATAAACCTGTTCGATTTTGCCCGGTGTTTCAAAGGCAAGGAGCAGGGTGTTGTTCTCTTTTACTACGCCCGACAACGTTCCGTTGCCGACGTTTCCGTTGGTTACCGGGTTGACAACCTCCACGGTTTGTGTGGCAACCACTCTTTTCTCATTTCCTCCGCACGACATGATGATCAGCGGCAGTAAGCAGATAGACAAATAATTCAGTTTCCCTTTCATATTTAATGTAGCTAATGATTGAATTCTTTTTTATTGTTACAAAAGTCGTTTATCAAAACCAATGCATTGTTAATTTTAAGTCGCTTGAAATGTTCTTTTTGTCGTATGAAGATGACCATACGATATTTTGAATATATTTGTGGACAAATAGAACAACAAGATGGAATCTGAACAG
>CAZIVE010000163.1:0-2582 GCA_964542435.1 uncultured Parabacteroides sp. | reverse complement strand
TATTTGTGGACAAATAGAACAACAAGATGGAATCTGAACAGCGGATTATGGATCTCGATTTCGAGAGTATAGTTAAAGGTATCAATGGAAGGAGCACCGACCAGTTCCTTTTTTACGATTCAAAAGATGTCAAACCTTTTCCTCGTGAAAAAGGGGAGTGTCCCTACAGACTGAATTTTCCTACGATGGTATTTTGCTGCCTCGAAGGAGAGACACGTGTCAAGGTCAACTCACGAGAGTATCATCTCACTCCGGGCTGTGTTTGTGTGTTAATTGAAGGAGAGACGATCCAGCAGTTAGGAGAACTTCAATCTACGCACTATTTCATTCTTGCCTGCAATGATGCCAATTTCATGTATTCCATCAACAATACTTTGCTGCTGATAGAGACGAAAAATCGAATTGAGGAGTGCGCTTGTTTTCGTCTCAGTGATAATCTCATGCATTATCTTACTTCGTTATATAATTTGATGGATAGTACGATTCGCTTGGATGATCAGCCGTTTAAGAATGAGATCCTGCAAAGCTACATCCGCATTCTTTTCTACTATTCCTGTTCCGAAATCACCTCTGCCACGCCGCTTTTACCTGTAGAATCCAATGGTCGGGGAGACGATTTGCTGAAACGGTTTCTTCAGCTTGTTCCGGTCTATTTCAAGGAAAACCGCGAGATTCAGTTTTATGCAGACAAGCTGTGCATCACGCCCAAGCATCTCTCGACGAGCATCCGTAAGGCGAGCGGACGTTATGCCCGTGACATCATTACCGACTATGTGATTGCGGAAGCCAAAAATTGTCTCTTGGGTTCTCAAATGACGATCCAGCAGATATCCGACAGCCTTAACTTTGCCACTCAGAGTTTCTTTGGCAAATATTTCAAGCAGCACATCGGATGTTCTCCCGCAGAATATCGCGAGCGGAACAAAAACAAATGAGTGTTTTTGACAACGGCATCTCCGTTGTCAAAATTCCGGTTTTCAAATGGGATTTCGACAAAAAAGGCCATCCGGCGGCAGGTGATTTCATTTCACCTTTACCACCGGATGGCCTTTGTTATGTTACGGCTTCCTCAGAAAAGAGGCACGTGATTCCGATCGATTTTATTTCTGATCCAGCGCCTGTTTGATGTCGCCTAGGATGTCATCGACATTCTCGATGCCAACAGAGAGACGGATCAAGTCGGGAGCAATGCCGGCTGCACGAAGCTGTTCGTCGGAAAGCTGACGATGAGTGTGGCTGGCAGGATGGAGCACACAGGTACGGGCGTCGGCAACGTGTGTGACGATGCAGATCATCTTCAGATGGTCCATGAAGCGGATGGCATCTTCGCGGCTGCCTTTCAGTCCGAATGCAATGACGCCACAGGTTCCGTTAGGCATGTATTTCTGTGCCAGAGCGTGATATTTGTTGTTCTTCAGTCCGGGATAGTTGACCCAAGCCACGCGTTCGTCTTTATCCAGCCATTCCGCAACGGTCTGAGCATTCTTGCAATGCTGCGGCATGCGGAGATGCAATGTCTCCAGTCCGAGATTCAGCAGGAAGCAGTTCATCGGCGAGGGAATCGAACCGAGATCGCGCATCAGCTGAGCGGTGACTTTGGTGATGTAACCCAGTTTTCCGAAAGCTTTCGTATAGGTAAGACCATGGTAAGAATCGTCAGGCTGCGTCAGTCCGGGGAATTTGTCGGCATGTGCATCCCAATCGAAGTTGCCGCTGTCCACAACAGCTCCGCCCACTTGTGTAGCGTGACCGTCCATGTATTTAGTCGTGGAATGTGTGATGATGTCAGCGCCCCATTCAAACGGACGACAGTTGATAGGTGTAGCAAAGGTGTTGTCCACAATCAACGGAACGCCGTGGCTGTGTGCAATGTGAGCGAATTTCTCAATATCCAGCACTTCCATGCCTGGATTGGAGAGAACTTCGCCGAACAGCAATTTGGTGTTCGGACGGAAAGCGGCCGAAATCTCCTCCTCTGAAGCGTCTGGATTCACGAAAGTGACTTCGATGCCCAGCTTCTTCATGGTTACGCCGAACAGATTGTACGTTCCGCCATAGATGGCATTGGCACTGACGATGTGATCGCCGGCTTCACAGATATTGAACACGGCAAAGAAATTGGCAGCCTGACCGGAAGAGGTGAGAACGGCACCTACACCGCCTTCGAGATCAGCAATCTTCTGAGCAACGGCATCGTTGGTCGGATTCTGCAAACGTGTATAGAAATATCCCGCATCCTTCAGGTCAAACAGTCGGGCCATCTGTTCGCTGGTGTCATACTTGAATGTTGTACTTTGATAAATGGGCAGAACGCGCGGTTCTCCTTTCTTAGGTTGCCATCCTCCTTGAACGCAGATGGTCTCACGGTTTAACGATTTGTTCATTATCTTGTTTTATGATTGATATTTTGTTATTTCCCGACAAAATTAGATAATAGTTTGTAAGTGACCCAACCGATGACGAATAAATTTGAAGATTTGCTTGTGACATCTGCCGTAAAAAGGGAATCTGCAGTCGCAACATCATCGGATTATTACCAACTGTGACCCTACGGATAATAATCGGGGTGAATTATTACCAAC
>CAZIVE010000162.1:0-5346 GCA_964542435.1 uncultured Parabacteroides sp. | reverse complement strand
TAGCACTACAAAACCATAAAACCAAACTTTTTGCAAAGTTTTATTTTGAAAGTTTCTATTTCGTCAGTTCCTGATACCGTTTCATAAGTGCGGCTACGCAGTCTGACTCGTTGAAGTCACGAACGGGAAAGCCATAGGCTTGCATCACAGCGCGGTCGTTGTCCTGATGAGCACGGCGTAGCTCGGTCGGCATGGTCACTTCGTCATAAAGATCAGCCAGCGAACTGTCGGGGTAGAGTGCCCGCGCATCGAGTATCGCCTGCGCAGTCTGCCCGATCTTCGTCCGCTGCTCCTCCGTTGGAATGGGCCAGGGAAAGTTATTGTAAACGATTTCTTTAGAATAACGATAATCAGATTTCAAACGTCCGCATACAACGCGCATCCATGCCATGTGAACATTGGAGGTTAAGATGCCGAAATGATAGAGGGTAGCATTGGGAATCAGCCTAACAGCATTACTACAAAAAATATCAGGAGTTAGAAATCCAACAGGCACATATCTCCTTCGTTCAGATGATGTTTCTGGAATAATTATATAATCTGTTTTTGGCATATTTTCTACATGGAATCTTGTAGGTTTATCAGCAATCTTTCTCGTTCCTTCGCTCGGACTTTTCAGTCTGTATTCTCTTACAGCTTCCACTCGTTTCCTGCATTCCGGCATCTGGCGAATCTCATTGGGAGAGCATTCACCCAGCCACAAGCAAAAGCGCGGTCTGCGGTTGATGAACTCGTCGGAACCATACCAAGGTCTGAAATATTTCTCCGATGCAGGTTCTTTCTTGATAAAGGCTTCCATCTCTTCCTTCTTGAACAGATAGTTGCCACCGTCGATCGGTTTATTCCCGATTCCCATTTCAGGTACATCACAGATGGGCTTGCTTCGGCTTTCTACAAACACGTTATCGGCTTCTATGAGATAGGCATTGATGTTGGATACTTTTTTCATTGAATCGCCGTCGAAGATCACTTTCTCTTTGTTGTTAGCTGCTTCGCTGAAGCCCACGATGACGCAATGCACATGCGCCTTGATCGTGGCTTCGCTGTCCCATCGGAAAGTACGGTAAGCGAAATCGATATGGATGCCTTGCTCAAAGAGCGGCTTCCAGAGATTGGCCACCGATTCGCCCTGCGTCACGCTGTTAGTAGAAACAAGAGCAGAGCGGATGGATGTCTGTCGCATCATTTCTGCCGCTTTCTTATACCAGCAGCAGACGAAGTCAAGATTCCCTGCATTTTTCCAGTCTTTTCCAAAAACATTCAGAAGATTGTCTTTCTGTTCTGTGCTCATCAGTCTCGCTCCCACGAACGGCGGGTTTCCCATGATGAAGTGAAGTCGGTCGTGCGGAATGACCGATTCCCAATCGAGTGTGAGGGCGTTGCCTTCGGTCACGTTGCTATAGGTCTTGAGCGGCAGGAAGTCGATGGTGCGGCCTACGATGTCTTCCGTCTCCTTCATCATCTGACATTCGGCAATCCAAAGTGCCGTTTTGGTGACGGTAACGGCAAAGTCGTTGATCTCGATTCCGTAAAACTGTCCGATAGAGACTTTGATGGGGCTGAAATCGCCTCCGAGGGAGATTTGGCTGTCGCGTTTCAGCTCCTTCAGCAGTTCGTTTTCAATACGCCGCAGCGAGAGATACGTTTCGGTGAGGAAATTGCCGCTTCCGCAGGCGGGATCGAGGAAGGTGAGTGCCGCCAGCTTGCCCTGGAAAGTCCTAAGCCGCTGCTCGCGGGTCCTGACGACGGCCACCTGGCGGATGTCATTGAATTCCTTGTGGAGATCATCGAGGAAGAGCGGATCGATCACCTTGTGGATGTTCTCAATGGATGTGTAGTGCATGCCGCCGCTGCGACGCGTATCGGGGTTGAGCGTACTTTCGAACACGGCACCGAAGATGGTGGGCGAGATGCCGCTCCAGTCGAAGTCCTCGGAGCAATCTTTGAGAATAAGCTGAACGATCGCGTCGGTGAAGCGAGGGATTTCGATCTCTTCGTCTGCAAAGAGGCCTCCATTGACATACGGAAAGGCTCTCAGGTTGTCGTTGAGATAGGGATCGCGCTCTTCAGGCTTCGTGTCGAGCACCTTGAAAAGCTCCTTCAGCGCGCCGCGCACATTCTGCGGGAGGAAGCTGCGGATGTAATCGTGAAAGGCGTTGTGACCGCCGAATATTCCGGCATCTTCGGCATAGAGGCAGAACACGAGTCGCACGCACAGCGCGTTGAGGCTTTTCAGCGATTGCTCGTTCTGCGGGTCGGCATATTGGGTGAGGAGTGCGTCATAAAGCATGCCCACCAGTTCGCCGGCCTTTAATGAGATGTCCATCTCTTTCCGAATGTTCTCGTCGTCGGTATGGACGAGGAAGTTGAGCCGGTAATATTCCTTTTCGAGATCCTTGAGCAGGATCTTCTCGGGCGCAGCGTTGGGCCTTTCCATGTCATAGACGAGGAATTCGGCGAAGTTGCAGGTGACGATCCATCGAGGTCGATCGGAGTAGGGCTGTTCAGCAGCGTAGCGTTTGGCCTGTTGGAAAGGCGTGAGCTGCGATCCGTCGGACTGCGAGATCGGGCTGAGCAGATTCTTATTGATTCCTTTCTGTTCAATCAGCACATGCGTCGCATGGATTTTCGCGTCAATGAAGCTGGTATGATCCAGGTGAACCTGTTCCTCGAACGTGATGAATCCTACTGGATCCTCTACGCCGAGCACTTTCTGCAAAAGTTCAATCCAGAAAGGCTGACTTTCACCCTTCTCATATCCTCGGTTCTCCCATTTTGCTGCAAACGCTTTGGCCGCTGCTCTCTGCTGCACGTCATTCATGATATCGATACATTTATTATAGAGGCAAATGTAAAGAAAATCCTCCATGCATGGCATTTATACCCACAACTTCTTTAGATATGTATGGTCACGGTGGCTTCCACGGTGAACGGGCGGATGTAGCTGCCGGTAGTCATGAGTCGGCCGTAGTAAGGGGTTGGGTCGGTGATCATCTCGGCTCCGTTGATGGTTCCCTTCGCACCGCGTTGGTTGAGCGGGTTCACAACATTGATGTCCAGACCGACCTGCTGGTTGAGCTTGTAGCTGACGCCGGCGAAGGTTTCCCACCATCCTTTGAAGTAAAGCACATTGGTGTAGTTGGCATACTGCTTGCTGAAATAACGTGCGCTGGCCCAGAGACGGAACTTGCCGTTGTGCGTGGTGTAGCTCGGATCCAGTTCGATGAGCGTCTTCGAGATTCCCTGCACGGTCTTTTTGTTATAATTCATCTCGCGTCCGTAGGCAGAGAAGGTAAAGTCGTCGTACTGCGGGCTTTGCAGCGTAAGCAGTGCATGGAGATTGAAGCCGCGGAATGGCGTGAGGATCATGTCGGTGGTCCAGCCTGCTGTTTTGATCTTATAGATGGCCGTGAGCGAGTTGATGTCGGCCGAGTTGTCCGGATTGACCAGCGTGAGGAATCCCTTGTTGTTGTCCACGCTGATGTAGGTGAACTGCGAAACGATATTGATGAAGGGCGCATTGTAGTAGATGCCGGCACTGGCAAAGCGGCTGTGCGACGACTTCACTACCGGGCGTACGGACGAAGAGTAGTTGCCCAAGGCCCCGTTGCTGGTGGTGTAGATGCCGTTGAGTTCGAAGCCGAAGTTGCGCGTCAGTTTGATGGTGCCTTTCAGTCCTGCGCCCGGATTGAGCCAATCTTCCTTGATGGGTGTCCATTGCTTGCCCACCATGGTGAATCCTGCGGTGCGGCTGTCGGTGTTGGAATAGCCGTCGATGCGATGATAGCGCAGGTCGAGGCTGTAGTCGATGTCCAGCCAAGGCGTCGCATTCCATTGGTCGATGAGGAAGAGGTTGAGCTTGTTCTCATTGCCTTTGTGCACGGGCGATCCTGTATTGTAGGCAAAGACGCCGTATGAATCGGTATTGCTGTTGAGCAGTTTGTGCGGATTGGCTGCCACCTCCTGATAAAAGAGTGCGCGGTTGTGGGCAAAGTTGCCTTCGTGGTAGAAATAGTCGAACAGTCCGGTGCGGAAATGGTGGGAACCGAGACGATAGGAAAGTTCGGCACGTCCCATCAGCACGTTGATGGGAACATGAGCGCCCTGTTCGGCCAATGAGGTCTGCACATGGCCTTCGTAAGCCGTACCGTCAGCATAATGGAAGCCGTCGGCAGCCGTTACGCTCTGAATGCTCGATGGCGCGATAAAGATCCAGTTCTCCTTGGCGTTGTAATAGCGTGTGGAAAAGCGGAACTGCAGGTTGTCATTGATCTTATAGTTCCCGAGGAAGTCAACGGAATGCACGGTGGAATGGTCGTCGGAGAAGTTCCCGATCTTGGTGGTATAGGTCTTGCCTGAGAAGACATCCAGGAAGCTGATGGCATCTTCGACAGGAAGATAGGAGTCGCGTCCGATGCGGAAATAGTCCACCTCTTTGGCCTTTCCTCCCTTCTGGTATTCAAAAACGGCCGCATTGTAAAGCACGGCAGACTGAGAGAACTTATAGAGCACGTTCAGTTCGCCTTTTCCATTGGCAAAGCGATGGGTCAGACCGGCACGGAAGATGCGTGTCTTGTCAGAATAGTTGGTGAACTTGAGTTTGTAGGATTCAGGATCGTAGTTGAGATACACGCCGGCTGTGTAGTAGAATCCTTTTCCCAGCGGACCGGACGTATTGACATCTGCCTTCAGCCAGCCGAAATGGCTTGTAGAAAAGCTGGCATCGAGAGCCCGATGATCATCCCCGAACTTTGAGTAGGAGTTGACGGCATAGTTGATGACATGCGTTGAGATGCCTGTCGCATGCAGGTCAAGCAGTCCTACGCTTTTAAGGCTGACGCTCTGGCGCCATCGGTATTCCTGAAATTCCGGATCGATATTGAAGGTGACAGGCAGATCGTTTTCCAGTACAGTCGAGCGTGTGGCCGGAATCCCGACATTCACTTCGCGCGGTTTGTTGTTGCTCGCAGCGTTGAGCATGACATTACGGTCTGACTGCTCTGTTGTCTGCGTGCTGTCTTTTTTGTTCTGCGCATTCAGCGTTGAAGATCCCAGTAGAATAACTAAAAGAAAGAAAATCGAAGAGAAACATACTTTTTTTAAATCCTTCATCCTATTTCTGTTTATAAGTGGTTGACAAATGTTCTTATTTCGTTGCAAAATTATATCTGCCAAGAGCAAGGGGCTAGTTCATCTCAAACAATCTGTTGTCCAATTCAAACAATAGGCAAAAAAAGGAGGCTTTTGTCGGTTCCAATCTCCGTATCGTCGTCGTCGATATCGTTCAATGATATTCTTGAGCAGACAAAACAGAGGATCTATTGTGACAGATTGAAGTTAATTCTG
>CAZIVE010000161.1:2348-5428 GCA_964542435.1 uncultured Parabacteroides sp. | reverse complement strand
TGTCCAAGTAGGAATTTAGGTTTCTGGAAAGATACTCTGTCAGCGTCCAAGTAGGAATTTAGGTTTCTGGAAAGGTACTCTGTCAGTGTCCAAGTAGGTTTTTAGGTTTCTGGAAAGGTACTCTGTCAGCGTCCAAGTAGGAATTTAGGTTTCTAGAAAGGTATTCTGTCAGTGTCCAAGTAGGTTTTTAGGTTTCTGGAAGGATACTTGGACGACAAATCATCTGCCATTGAGAAAGCAAAGAAGGCGGAGAGTATTTTTCCGTTTCGCAGATCCTGTTTATCTTTGTAACGTGATTCTGAAACAAAAGAATACACGGAGGTGATTTGTGGTGCTTGCGGCCTCCTAAAACAACAACGCTAAAAACCTTTCTTTTCAGATTTGGTCTGCACTGCATAATTATCAGCGTAATAATTATGACAAAGAGAATTATCCTTAACGTACCGCATGCAAGTATAGAGGGCGTTTGGAACAGAGAAAACGGTTGGCAGATTAATATCCCGTTATTGCAGCGAAAAGTAAACAAATGGACCGATTGGTTTACGGACTTCCTGTTTTCGAGTGCCGATCCGAATGTGATCATGAAAAGATGTCCTTTATCCCGATTCGTTGTAGATGTCGAAAGGCTTGTTGATGATCCTTTGGAAGAAAAGGGACAAGGCATCATCTATACGGAATTTGAAGGAATAGGAAGAGCGATCTCAGAGAAAAGGGAAAAGGAATTGATTGCGTATTATCATCTTTATCAAAAGGATTTAGGAGCGCTAATAACCGATGATCATGATGTCTTGATTGACTGTCATTCTTTTCCTTCCTATATGGCGCCTCATGTGGATATCTGCATCGGATTTAATGAAGACTGGTCGAAGCCTTCAGCGCACTTTTTAAAGGATGTTCAAGACATCCTTGGAAAATACCATATAAAGTCGGAATTCAACCATCCCTTTTCGAACAGCATCACACCGGAAAGCCGTTATGAATACAGCTCTTTTATGCTTGAAATAAATAAGAGATGTTACATGGATGAACGTCTGATGACATTAAACTATACGAACAGCCTACAAGCTGCCATTGAGGAATTGTACACCTATATTCTGTCGAGATAAAATCAGATGTTCTTTTTGCGGAGGACGAAGTCGCGGCCGAGGTATTTCTCACGTACGATCTCGTTGTCGGCGAGCTGCTGGGCAGAACCTTGGAACAGCACCTTTCCTTCGAACAGAAGATAGGCGCGGTCGCAAATACTCAACGTCTCATACACATTGTGGTCGGTGATGAGGATGCCGATGTTCTTATGCTTCAGTTTGGCAACGATGCCTTGGATATCCTGTACAGCGATCGGGTCGACGCCTGCGAAAGGTTCGTCGAGCATGATGAACTTCGGATCAATGGCAAGACAACGCGCAATCTCCGCACGGCGTCGTTCACCGCCGGACAACTGATCGCCCAGATTCTTGCGGACCTTGGTCAAACCGAACTCAGAGATCAGCTCTTCGAGACGGTTCTTCTGATATTCGATAGTGTGAGTCGTCATCTGAAGAATGGAACGGATGTTATCTTCGACCGACATCTTTCTGAACACGGAAGCTTCCTGAGCGAGATAGCTGATGCCACATCTGGCACGACGATAAACCGGATACTTCGTGATTTCCTGGTCGTTGATAAAGATCTTTCCTTCGTTGGGCGTCACCAAACCGACCGTCATATAGAAAGTAGTCGTCTTTCCGGCACCATTAGGACCCAGAAGACCGACAATCTCACCTCGCTTCACATTGATGGAGACATGATTCACCACCGTACGATTTCGGTACTTCTTTACCAAATCTTCTGTACGGAGTATCATTTCCTGATTCAGCTCTTCCGAAGCAGCAGGCTGCTCAAGCTGTTCAGACTGTTCAACGACGTTCGTTGTCTCTTCCGTTTCTTCCATTTCAACCCAATTATGTGCTGCAAAGAAACGGATTTAAATAGTTTTATGCAAGAGGAAAACGCTATTTGGGAGAAATAGCTTACCTTTGCACGAACAATCACTAAGTGAAATTAATAAAGATTATCCAATTATAGATTCAGATGTTGAACAAAGCATTACACAGATTAGGTGAATACACGCTGCTCATGAGCAAGTGCATCACTATTCCCGACAAATGGAGCATGTTCTTCCGTCAGCTTCTCAAGGAGATCTACAAATTGGGCGTCGATTCATTGTGGATTGTCATTATCATCTCGGTATTCATCGGAACGGTCATTGCGATACAGCTGTCACTGAACATCAGTAATCCGCTGATTCCGAAATTCACGATCGGTTACAGTACACGAGAGATTGTCCTCCTCGAATTTTCATCTTCTATCATGTGTCTGATTCTGGCCGGCAAAGTCGGCAGTAACATCGCATCCGAAATCGGGACGATGCGCGTCACGGAACAGATCGATGCGATGGAAATCATGGGCGTCAACTCCGCAAACTTCCTGATTCTTCCCAAAATGGTCGGTTTGATGGTGTTCATTCCTGTTTTGGTTGTATTCAGTATGTTTACCGGAATATTGGGCGGTGTATTGGCCAGCTACAGTTCTGCGACCAACATGACGCCTTCTGACTTCGAATACGGACTGCAATACTTCTTTACCGAGTTCTACATCTGGTATTCCATCATCAAGTCGGTTGTATATGCCTTCATCATTTCCTCTATCGCCTCCTATTTTGGATACAATGTCAAAGGCGGCGCATTGGAAGTGGGCAAAGCCAGTACAAATGCCGTGGTCATGAGCAGTGTCATGATTCTCCTCGCCGATCTTGTGTTAACACAAATAATGCTTACCTAAATGATAGAAGTTAAGGATGTCACCAAATCGTTCGACGGTCGTGTGGTTTTAAGCCACATCAGCGCATTATTCGAACCGGGGAAAACCAATCTGATCATTGGACGAAGCGGCTCGGGAAAAACGGTGCTCATCAAAGACATCATTGGACTGTTACGACCTGATTCCGGACAGATTCTTTACGACGGACGCGATCTCATCAAGATGAACAAGCACGAATTGAACATGCTTCGTCGTGAAATGGGAATGCTGTTTCAAGGTTC
>CAZIVE010000161.1:0-2248 GCA_964542435.1 uncultured Parabacteroides sp. | reverse complement strand
CAGAACGTTTTGAACGCTTCATCGCCATCCTTTACATTCTTCGTCTCTTCATAAGTGGCAGGCACTTTGCGTTCCGGATGCTGCGAAGCAAGGAACGCCTGCTTCTGCGTGAATTGCGTATAATCGTCCAAAGCCTCTTTCCAATCCGCACATTGCGTCATCGTCAGCTTCAAACCGGATTTCTTGGCAAAGAGCTGTGAGATCTGATCCAGTTTGGCATATTGTTCGGCGGTCAACTCCGATTGCAACGGATCGATGCTCATCTGTGCCAACTTATCACCGTCTAATCCAAACTGTGAAGCGAAGAAACGAACCGGCGAAACAGCCACTTTTACCAAAAGATTAAAAATGGTCTTGAACACAATCTTACGATAGGAAAACTCCGGATCGTCGAGAGAACCTTTCACCGGTACATCAAATTGAATCTTTCCGTCTTTGTCTTTCAGTACGAACAAAGCTGCCTTGAGCGGTACTTTGGAATATTCAGCCTTGAAATCCTTGTGTTTCTTATCCACATTGATGTCAAAAATATCGATGGTATTGAGACTGTTGATATGATTGTCCGCAATCCGATTGCGACTGGTGAAATTCATGTTTCCGCCGGTAATATGACGCGCCGTATATTCCATGCAATAAGGACTGACATCGGGAAGATTGAAGTTGCGCAAAGCAATGAGGAACTGCTGGTTGCGCATATCGTCGAAATTACCGCTCCAATTCAGAGAAAGTCTGCCGCCATGCGAAAGCGAAGCCGTTCCTTCGAAGCTATTGTTTCCGTTCATGCTGAAATGATGAGCTACAAGACTGAGATGGGTTACAGGAAAGACGAACGTTTCATGCATCGTATGATCTTCATACGTCATTTCCGAACTTTGCACATTCAGTTCTCCGATGCGGAAAACCATCGGCGGCTCTGAAGCGGATGATTTCTTCTCGACTTTGGCATTCGGAACTGTCAAGAAAGCCGTGAAGTTGTCGGTCTTCGGATAAAGGAAATAATAGAGATGTGCATTTTGCAGCGTCATCGTTCGGAATATATACGTATTTCGATCGTAAGCGATGCTGTCGATATCCGTTGCAAGGCTTCCGATACTTACGATCGGTTCTCCTTTCCGATTGCTGACAGCCAGGTTCTTTCCACGGACCGTTCCGCTCACACGAAAGCTCATGATATGATCCGAACTCCCTTTCACCACCAATCTGCAATCAGCTGTTCCCTTCAAATCTCCGATGCTGTACAGCGATTCGATGTACGGTTTGATGATATTCACAGGCAGATGATCTATTTGAAGCTGCATCGAATAGGTATTGTCGGACATATTCATGGTTGTCTTGCTTCTCACCGTTGCATCTCCAATTTTCAGTTTGATGCCGGCATTGCTTCGTCCGCCGCCAAAAGCAAGCAACGGAATGGAAACGCCCATATTCTTCAAGCGTATCGTGTTTCCAAGCTGTTGATCTGTATAAACAAGTCGTCCGCCGTTGAGCAAAATGTTTCGCAAGATAATTTTTCTGGGAAAAGCATTCGGATCAGACGGTTTATCGGATGAATCCTTCTTCATCAAATCGTCGAAGTTGAATTTGTTTCCATTCTGAAGGATCTCCGCATAAGGACGAATGATGCTGATCCGTGCAATGTCAAGATTTTTCTGCAGGAGAGGAAAAAGATTCAGCCGAATGGCAAAGGAATCGATGGATGCAAAAACGGTCTTATCATCCTTCTCATACATGCGAAGCTTGACAACCTTCAACGAACCGTTGAAGATATTGATATGAAGCTTGTCCATCAAAACCTGTCGTCCGATAAGTTCCTTAGAATGCGATTCTATATACCTTTCCGCTACAGGAGAGATAAAAATGGCTGTAACAGCCACGATAACCACAATCAGCGCTACTATAGCGATCAAAAGCTTTATACTTTTCCTAACAATCATATGCCTAAAGATGAATAGTGAAACGATGACAAAGATAAGGACAGGCAAGCGTAATGCAACAAAAAGTAGTTCAAAGAGCCAAATGGAAATGCGAAAAGCCTTGTTCGTCCGATGAAAGAATGTTGGGATGGATTATTGCGAATCTGAAACATTCTCCTTACTTTTGCCACGTCTCCGCTTCAAATAGGACGTTTGACACACGCGCTTATAGTTCAATGGATAGAATTTCAGATTCCGGTTCTGACGATTGGGGTTCGACTCCCCATAAGCGTACAATCTACAAAACATCTTCCTTACAGATTGGAAAAGACCGC
>CAZIVE010000160.1:0-5448 GCA_964542435.1 uncultured Parabacteroides sp. | reverse complement strand
TCTATATTTGCTAAAGAAAGCATTACTTCAAGTTATTCTGCGCGAAAGCACACAAGAAAGGTGACGGAAGCGATGCTTTTTTTGCCTTCCTCTCCTTCTCTATTTCACCGTCTTCTTGAGGATTTCCGCATTCCATCCATCTACAGTCAAGCTCAGATTCCCGACCTGTGAAGAGAAGGAAACCGTCAGATGCTTCACCTCGCCGGGCTGAAGTGTGACGTAGTTGTCGCTCCAAAGAGCGGGTGCTACAATCTGTCCATTCGGATCCTTCAAAACGAGGCGGTTGAAGAAAGAGATCACAGAAGAACGGTTCGTCAGCGTGACTTCGAGGGTGTTCTTTCCGTCCTTCGTCTCAACCTTCCGTACATTCATCGCCAGATGCGAAGGCGGAAGCGTATTCAGCTCCTTCATTGTCGCGTATTGCTTTATAGGAGTATAGTTCCAGGTGGATTTGGCTGTATTGTCCACTTCGTCCGTTCCGCTCAATACATATTCATTCTCGGCTGCCCACGAACCGTCGATGCTCTTTACCTTCAAAAAGAGGAAAGAGAGTTTGCCCGTCTGTGGCAACGGGAAAGCCTTGACCGAACCGTTCGGTTCGACAGAAACGGAGGCGACACTATCTGACAGGATGAGATTCGAAGTCGCGTCGTACCGTTTCACTTCGAGACGGACTACGGATTTCGCGTTTGTCGCGTTGACGATATAGACAGCATGCTCTTTGTAATTATAGACAGCCTGCACAGGTTCGTTGGCATGGCGCGTGGAATAATAGGCTGCATTCGGAACGCCATACCAGTCATAGAGCTGCCAATAACAAGAGGGCCAAGCGGAATTGAGCTTCCATTGAACGACGCCGGTCGTGACAGGAACATTGGCACGGAAAGCCTCGAACATGGCTTGCGTACTCTGATAATTCAGAAGATCGGCTTTGTGCAGATAATCGTCAAAACTGACTGCTTCTCCGAAGGTGTTTCTTATTTCACCGGTCAGCTTGTCGAGGAAACCGGTCAGAGCGGATGTGAACACACAATGCTGTTTCCACGCGCTGCCGTTCACCGGCCAAAGTTGCTCCTTCGGAATAAATCGGAGAATCGATTCCTTTTGCGGGAGCTGCGCGCCGATACTTGTTTCCGAGTTGAAACCGAAAGCTCCTCCAAGGTTCGTATTCGTGTACCAATAGGAAGGACCGACATATTCGTACGGTCCGTTCATCTTCGTGCCCGAACCTCCGGAAACAGCACTAACATTTCCTTTTGCTGAAAGGACATAAGTGCGATCGTCCCGTTCGCGAAGAATCTGGATATACCGTTGTTCCAGTTCCGGCAACGGCAGTTTGTCGCTGCCTACGAACCAGCCGATGATACATGGATGGACGCGAAGCCACGTCACCTGATCACGGAAAGAGGCAGCGATCAGATCGACATCCGCTTTGGAAGTAACGCCTCCATACGTTTCATCCACCGCTTTACCGATGAATTGGCCCCATTCCCATTGACAACTCCAGCCTACCTGAACCATGATGCCGCGTTCGTCACACTGACGATAAAGCTCATCGGTCGTTCCCCAAAATCCTTCGAGGCGAAGTGCGTTGAGATGCATTGCCTCCACATAATCGAGCTGATAGGAAATGTTCTGAGCGGAATCGCGAAGGAAGATATCATCGGTCCAACCGGCGGAACGAAGCAGCGTCTTCTGTCCGTTGACGATGTAACCCAGCGCGCCTTCTGCGGTACGGTAGGTTTCGACATTGCGGATGTAAAACGGAAGTACATGGCTGTCATCGGTCGTGCCGTCCGTCTCCTGAAACTGAAGACTCATCTGATAAGGTACATTGCGCTTGCCATCGGTCTGTTCCACATTGAGCTTCCAAAGCCGTGCACGCTGAAGATGCAGGCAGGCCGCTTCGGCCGAAGTGAGTTTGACTGTACGCTGCTCATCGGGAGCAAGCGTCACGGGAAAGGAAAAAGTTTCATCGGAAGACGTTCCGTCGCCGGAATCAATGTGACCGACAAGATTTCCCTTAACCACCTTGTCACTGTGATTGCAGAGCTGCACATCGAGCGTCAGCCAGCTTTCGTGCGTCGGACTGGAAATTATAGTATTGGAATGGACGGAACCGGAAGCGATCTGCACGGCTCCATCGGTGGTGATCAGTTCGACGGGACGGACAATGCCCATGCTGGAATCGGCTGGTTCGGGATTCCAATCTACAAAGCCGTAGTTGAAATCGCCCTTTTTGGGACGGAATATCTCCACAGACAGACGATTGTCCGCCTTCACCTTATCCGTTACATCATAGGTAAAGATTCGGAAAGCACCGAACATCTGAGTTGTATCGGCCACCTTCTCACCATTAAGCACGACATTCGCTGAGCGGTTCACGCCGTAGAATTTCAGCAGCACACGGCCCTTTGCGGATTTCGTCATCTTGAAATCGGTTGTGAAGGTCCAAGGCTTGGCGAATAGCGTGCGGTCCACCGTCTTGATTTTCTCACCTTCCATGATATCCGGAAACAATCCCTGCTTCGTCAAAGCGCCCATGACCGTTGTCGGCACCGTCACCCGAACACTTTTATCAGCCGACGACATCGTCCAATCCGTCAAATAACGTTTCCCGATCTCCGCATTCAAACTACCTGTCACCGACAGCAGCACGATCAAAGCCGCCATCACTCGTCGTGAAATCATTGTATTATTATTCATTATACCATTCAATTAATCGTTTTGACAGCAAAAATAACACTACCTTCCTTTCTGATTTTATCCTTTTCGTACACCAATCTGTACTTCTCGTTCATTGCGGCCGCTCTGTGTCAAAACAGTAAGGTAATTTATCATTTTTAGAAGCTTCCCTTCTACCCATTCGATCTACATTTGTCACATAAAGCAAAACAACTTGAAAACACTATCATATCATTATCATGAATAGAAACAGTATTTTAAAACTTTCTCTTTCTTGTCTGATCGCAATGTCCGGCATCGGGACTACACAGGCCCAGCTGTACGAAGGATTCAAGAATCCTACGACCAATGAGGTGCGACCACGCGTCTGGTGGCACTGGATGAACGGAAACATTACGAAAGACGGAATTTATAAGGACCTGATGTGGATGCACAACTCAGGTATCGGCGGAGCACAAAGCTTCGATGCCGGACTGACAACACCGCAGATCGTGAAGCAGCGTCTCATCTACATGACACCCGAATGGAAGGACGCCTTCCAATATGCCACACATCTCACCGACTCGCTGGGCATGGAACTAGCAACTGCAGCATCGCCGGGATGGAGTCAAAGCGGCGGTCCGTGGGTGAAGCCGAAGGACGGAATGAAGAAACTCGTTTGGCGCGAGCTGCGTGTGAACGGCGGGAAGTCTGTCAAGATGGCTATGCCGGCACCGTTCACCACATCATCCGCTTTCCAAAACATTCCCACGCAGAACGAGGCTTTTACAGCCGAATCACCTGCCGCGTCGGAATATTATGAAGATATTGCAGTATTGGCCTGCCGCCTATCTGATGATGATCTCTCCATGAAAGAGATGAACCCGAAAATAACGGCAAGCAACGGTACTTTCACGTTGGAGCAATTGAGCAACACCGACCTGAACGACTTCGCCCCGCTGGAAATTGACAAGACATCGGGCGTGTCTTATCTCACATTCGACTTCGGAAAGCCGCAGCTCATTCGTGGCATCTCTCTGACAAGCGATATGATTGCTTCACAGACGACGGCAAGCTCAGCGCGTGAACTGGAAGCGAGTAACGACAACATCAGCTACCACAAAGTAGTTGACGTACCGGCTGGCGGTGTAAATGAACAAACCATCACGTTCCCGGCAGTCACAGCAAGATATTTCCGCGTTGCGTTTCACAAGCCCGGAGCTGATCCATTGGCCGCATTCGGCGGAACGACGGGCAATAGCAACGCTCCAATCATCACAAAGATTTCAGAACTGGTGTTTCTCACTTCGCCCTACATCAACCGCAGCGAGACAAAGGCAGGTTTCTGCCCCGATGCTTCTCTTCAGAGTTACGTCACGCCAGACGAAAAGGGGATAACGGAAGTAATCAACATCACCGACAAGATGGACGCCAACGGCAATCTCGACTGGAACGCTCCGAAAGGCAAATGGAAGATTCTCCGCTTCGGATTCGCCCTGACCGGGAAAAAGAATCATCCTGCATCGCCTGAAGCTACGGGTCTTGAAGTTGATAAGATGGACGCACAGGCCGTAAGCGACTATATGAATTATTATCTCGATATGTATAAAGATGCCACCGGTAACAAACTGGGCAAAGGTGGCATGGAATATATTGTCACGGACAGTTACGAAGCGCAGCAGAACACCTGGACGAAACTTCTTCCGGAAGAGTTTGAGAAACGCTGCGGCTATGCACTGCTTCCCTGGCTGCCTGTACTGACAGGACAGATTGTGAAGAACACGACAGAAAGTGAACAATTTCTTTGGGACTGGCGCAAGACGATCGGTGATTTGGTTGTAGAGAACTACTATGAAAACCTGAATGGGATACTGGCAGCTCGTGGCATGAAACGTTACTCTGAATCACATGAAAACGGCCGCGTCTATATGCCCGACGGAATGGACGTGAAGAAGAAGGCAGACATTCCAATGTCGGCCATGTGGGTTCCGACTGCCGGATTCGGAGGTGTCAATAACATCAATGCACAGGCTGATATCCGCGAGTCTGCTTCTGTCTCACATATCTACGGACAGAAATTCGTCGCTGCCGAATCTCTTACAACAGTCGGTATGTTGCAGAATGCCTGGGCTTACTGTCCAGAGAATCTGAAGCCGACCGCCGATCTCGAATTTGCCAGCGGACTGAACCGCATTGTGGTTCATACCTCCGTTCATCAACCAGTAGATGATAAAGTGCCCGGATTGGGACTGATGATCTTCGGACAATGGTTCAACCGTCATGACACATGGTCCGGTCAGGCAAAAGCATGGACAGACTATCTTGCGCGTACGAGCTATATGATGCAGCAGGGACAGTTTGTTGCTGACGTCGCCTACTACTATGGCGAGGACAACAACATCACCGGACTCTTCGGCGAAACGCCTCCGGCTGTTCCGAAAGGCTACAACTTCGACTATGTCAGTTCCGATGCACTGCGTAATGTGCTTCAAGCTGACAACGACCATGTGACCTCATCAAAAACAGGGATGACTTATCGCCTGCTTGCCTTGGACAAGAACTGCAACCGTATGTCGATTGCTGTTCTGCGCAAACTGGACGAACTGTCGAAAGCCGGCGTACAGATCTGTGGCGAACGTCCGACACAGAAAGCCGAATTGAACGGTTCAGAAGAAGAATTCAATCGTCTTATCAATGAGATATGGAGTCGTCCGAATGTTCATGCAGGGCAAACCATGGAACAGGTTCTCGCTTCGCTCAACGTCCGTCCGGATTTTTCTTATC
>CAZIVE010000159.1:0-5475 GCA_964542435.1 uncultured Parabacteroides sp. | reverse complement strand
CGCCTTTACTGTAGCGATGCGTTCAAACGATTGTACATGACAGCGAGATGTGCATAGATCGAAATATTCTGCACGACGATATCTTCGGGGACACGAATACGCGAAGGTGTGAAATTCCACAAGGCTTTGATGCCATAATGGATCACCAGATCGGTAACATCCTGCGCTTTGTCCACCGGGACTGTGAGAATTCCGATGGTAGCATGAAGTTCCTTGTTCCTCTCCTCGAAACTTGCGATGTCGTAAACCGGAATGCCGTTGATGACCGTTCCGCAAAGTTCGCAGCGGATATCAAATCCGGCCACGATCTTCAATCCGTACTGATTCAATCCGGAATCCTGCAAGAGTGCACCGCCCAGACTACCTACGCCGATGAGCACCGCTTCGTGCTGCGTCGTGAAACCGAGGAAGTCTTCCAGTACACCGACCAACGTCGCCACTTCATACCCGACACGTGTCTTTCCTGAGATATTCACATAGGAGAGATCTTTGGCAACCTGACTGGAATCCACACCTGTCTCTTTGGAGATCTGCGTGGAAGAGACGAACGTTTCTCCTCGATCTTTCATCAGTTTCAGATACGCCAGATACCACGGAAGCCTACGCAACGTAGGCTCCGGGACGTTCACCATAGTCTTTGTATCTTTATCGTTCATCGGTTACACCTTCTCAAGGACGGCACAAATAAGTTGCCAGACCTTCTCGACGGATTTGATTCCAACTCTTTCTTCAGGAGAATGCGGATGTTCCAGATCCGGACCGATGGAAACCATATCCATGTCAGGATAAACACCCTGAATAATACCACATTCCAATCCGGCATGCATCACCTTCACCTTCGGTTCTTCATGGAAGAGCTCTTTGTAAGTGTCCGCCATCAGCTGGAGGAACGGCGAATGAATATTGGGTTGCCAGCCGCTGTAAGAAGAATCTTCTTCCACTTTGCATCCGGCCATGGAGAATACGCTCTCCAGACTGGAGTTGATGGCTGCCTTGCGACTTTCTGATGAGCTGCGCACCAGAAGCTGCACTTCGATCAGGCCGTTGGAGGTCTTTACAATAGAGAGATTGCTCGATGACTCCACTGTTCCCGGGAAATCGTGCTGCATGCTGATCACACCGTTCAGACAACCTTCGATGGCGTTGATGAAATCATCCTGAATCTCAACCGGGATCAACGTCTCGGGAAGTTCGGTCTTCTCCGCTTTGAAGGAGATGGAGTCTTCGATGCCTGCATATTCATTGCGGAATGTATCTTGATAATCGGAAACCAGTTCCCATAAAGCTTCTGCATTGCCGTTGGGAATCGTGATGATGGCTGTGGCTTCACGCGGAATGGCATTGCGAAGCGAGCCGCCTTCTACATAAGAAAGCCGTGCTCCATAATCACGAACCACCTCTTTCAGAAAACGAAACATCAGTTTGTTGGCATTGGCACGTCCCAGATGAATATCCACACCCGAATGACCGCCTTTCAATCCCGTGAGTTCTACCTTTACAGCTACGTCGCCGATGGGGATGTTCGGATCTTCCTTGAACTGCAGCGAGACGTTGATGTCTGTTCCGCCTGCACAACCTACGAAGAGATTTCCCTCCTCTTCGGAATCACAGTTCAGCAACAGATCTCCTTTCAGAAATCCGGGTTTCAGTCCGAAGGCTCCGTCCATGCCGACCTCTTCGTCCACCGTGAAGAGAGCTTCCAGCGGACCGTGTTTCAACGTCTTGTCTGCCAAAACAGCCATAGCAAGAGCACAACCCATTCCGTCGTCTGCGCCAAGCGTCGTTCCACGAGCGGTCACCCATTCGCCTTCGATATAGGCATCGATAGGATCTTTTGTAAAGTCATGCTGCAGCGACGTCTCTTTCTGTGGAACCATATCCATGTGAGACTGCATCGTGACGGTCTTGTGATTTTCATAACCTGGAGTAGCAGGCTTACGAATCAGCACATTGCCAACCTCATCCTGCTCAGCTTCCAGTCCAAGCTCTTTACCGAAAGAAATTAGATAACTGGCGAGCGCCTTCACATGTCCTGTCGGACGTGGAATCTGCGTAAGCTCGTAGAAATAACCCCAGACAGATTCGGGAGAAAGTTTTTTGATTTCTGCTGACATAATGTTACGTTTAATTGTACATATATATATTATACCGTCAATTCATTTTTTATTGGCGATAGGCAATGCAATCACTCCGTAGAGTCCGCAGAGTCCTGTCCATACGGTCTGAACGGTATGAACCACCAATGCAAAAGCGGCTGCGTCGTTGTCATTGACACCGAAACAAACCAGCGTCGCGATCACCATGAAATGCCACGGTCCGATGCCGCCCTGCACAGGCACAGCTACACCGATACTGCTCATGGCAAAGGCAATCAGTCCGACAACGACTCCGAGGTCGCGTGTGAAACCGAAAGCGTAGAAGGTGATATAGAAATAACAGAAATAACCGCCCCAGATCAGAAGCGTGTAGATGATGAAACGCGTTTTGTGCTTCATCAGCCAAAGGCTCTTGATACCGGTCCAGATATTCTTGAACATGTCCTTTGCCTTCTGCACCAGCGTATAATTGCTCATGTAGGTAAAGATGAACCAGATGAAAAGAGCCAGGATAATGATGATGGCATAGATCCAGATCGAACTGAACATCGAATTGAACCCATCCAGCAATCCCGGATTCTTGGCAAAGAAACGGGTGAAGAATCCAATATTGAAGACAAAAATGAAGAAGGTGATCATGCCCACCATCAACGTATCGCAGACACGATCGATGAAGAGCGTTCCCAACAGTTTGGTGAAGGAGATCTTGTCGTATTTCGTGATCACGCCGCAACGCCAGACTTCACCGACACGCGGTAAGACCAGATTGACGGCATAGTTGCCAAGCACCGCATAGATGATGTTGCGCATCTTGTATTTTTCACCGAAAGGATCAATGAGAAGCGCCCAACGATAGGAGCGGATGATATTGGCAAAAAGTCCGAAAAGGAGCGACAAGGCAATAATATCGTATCGAACGTCACTGCGTATGACTCGCCAGATTTCACTGATATCGAGCTTACGGTATAGTAGCCACAACAGTAAAATGCCGAAAGCCAATGGTAGGACAACCTTAAGTATCGTACGCAGAATCTTCTTAAAATCCATCTTGGGTAATGTGCTGTAAATAGTTTTTTGTACTTTTGTGAATCGTTGTCGATTTTCAACAGGCAAAGGTAAACATAATTTTAGAAAATTCGCATTACTCTTAATCGGATGAGTTTGGTCAAAGCAAAAAAAGCGTTGGGTCAGCACTTTCTTAAGGATCTGCAGATCGCACGTCGAATCGTCGCAACCATGGACGAATATAAAGGAATGCCTATATTGGAAGTCGGCCCCGGAATGGGCGTGCTTACCCAATATCTGCTGGAAGAACAACACGACCTCACCGTTGTGGAACTGGACAACGAATCGGTGGATTACCTCCGCTCCCATTTTCCGGCTCTCGAAGGCCACATTCTTGCTGCCGATTTTCTAAAGCTCGACTTTTCGGAGCATTTCTCTCAGCCCTTTTGCATCATCGGCAACTTCCCTTATAATATCTCCAGCCAGATCTTCTTCAAACTTCTCGACCACAGGGATCAGATTCCATGCTGCGCGGGAATGTTGCAGAAAGAGGTGGCCGAAAGACTCGCCTCTCCGCCCGGAAGCAAGGCGTATGGCATCCTCAGCGTACTGCTGCAGGCATGGTATAAGGTGGACTATCTCTTCTCCGTCAGTGAGAAGGTGTTCGATCCGGTTCCCAAAGTGAAGAGTGCCGTCATCAAAGCCGTCCGCAATGACCGGAAAGATCTGGGTTGCGACGAAGCTCTGTTCAAATCGGTGGTCAAGACCTCCTTCAACCAACGGAGAAAGACGCTGCGCAACTCCATGAAACCGATCCTCGGAAAAGAGTATGATGGCTATGCACAGCCTATCTTCAACAAACGTCCCGAACAGCTTTCTGTGGAGGAGTTTGTAGAACTGACGCACCTTTGCGAAACAGAATCTCAAAAAATAAAGCAACCACACGACGATGATTGAACTGACGAAAGAATACATCGACAACCTCAAGGAGATCATTGCCAATAAAGACGACGCCAAGGCGCAGACGCTTCTGGCAGACCTCTATCCTGCCGACATCGCCGAACTGTACAGGGAGCTGTCACTCGACGAAGCGGTCTATCTCTATCTGCTGATGGACGGCGAGAAAGCGGCCGACGTTCTGATGGAACTCGACGAGGAGGACCGTCACAAGCTGTTGAAAGAGCTTCCCAACGAACTGATTGCAAAACAGTTTGTGGACAACATGGAGACCGACGATGCCGCCGACTTGATGTTGGAGTTGGACGAAGCGCAGCAGAAAGAGGTGCTCTCGCATATCGACGATGTGGAACAGGCCGGCGATATCGTTGACTTGATGAAGTATGACGAAGACACCGCCGGCGGTCTGATGGGAACGGAAATGATCGTCGTCAACGAAAACTGGAGCATGCCTAAATGTATCGACGAGATGCGCAAGCAGGCGGAAGAGATGGACGAGATCTACTATGTCTATGTGGTGGACGACGACGAACGGCTCAGAGGCGTACTTCCTCTGAAACGCCTCATCACCAATCCTTCGGTCTCGAAGATCAAAAACGTCATGAAGAAAGAGCCGATCTCGGTTCTCGACACCGATCCTGTGGAAGAGGTTTCGCTCACCATCAACAAATACAACCTGGTGGCACTGCCTGTCGTGGACAGCATCGGACGTCTCGTGGGACGAATCACCATCGACGATGTCATGGATCAGATCCAGGAACAGCACGATCGAGACTATCAGTTGGCTTCCGGTATCTCGCAAGACGTGGAGACTTCGGATACGGTCTTTACCCAGACCGCCGCTCGTCTGCCTTGGCTGCTCATCGGAATGATCGGAGGTATCAGCAACGCCTCGATTCTGGGTGGATTCGAAAGTCATCTTGCCAGCGATCCCAAAGTAGCCCTCTTCATTCCGCTGATCGGAGGAACCGGCGGCAACGTGGGAATCCAGTCATCGGCTATCATCGTGCAAGGTCTGGCTAACAATACACTGAAAGATAGCAAAATCTACATGCAGGTGATCAAGGAATCTGCCGTGTCGCTCATCAACGCGAGCATCATCAGTCTGGTCATCTTCATCTACAACTTCTTTACGCTCGGCGACCGCACCATCACGATAGCCGTTTCGCTGAGCCTCTTCGCCGTCGTCATGTTCGCCAGTATCTTCGGGACATTGATTCCCATGACACTCGATCGGTTTAAAGTCAATCCTGCCATTGCCACCGGACCGTTCATCACCATCATCGACGATATCATGGGCATGCTGATCTACATGACCATCTTCTCAGCATTGACCTGATCGCTGTCTTTCTTTTATACATCTACTATATAGTACACGATGGCAGCACGATTTCCGATTATCTGCTGATAAGATTCG
>CAZIVE010000158.1:0-5503 GCA_964542435.1 uncultured Parabacteroides sp. | reverse complement strand
CGCCATGCGGTGTTTTGCCACGATTCTATGTTCCCCCTTTTTCTTTCAGGCCGTTAGGTCTGAATCTATCGGTAGAAAACGCATCGCCCCACAAAAAAAACATCAACCTCGGAGAGGTTGCACATCTGCCACCATGCATCGTCGCTACAGGTTGCAATCCAATCGGAATGCGAGCACGCTCACGAATCCATCCTATAAAAAGAAGAAGCGCCATCCCAAAGGACAACGCTTCCCGATATAATAATGTAAGAACCTTACGAGTTAAGCAACCGGAACAGTCATATAGAAAGAACTCCAGGTCACTGTGCTATCCTTAGAACTGATACTGCTCGGATAGTTGATCTTGATCTTGTAAGAAGACTTGCCGGCAGCCTTTGCGACAGAAGAGAAGGTGGTGATCCACGTCTTGATATCGAAAGCTCTGTCTTCCTCTGTAGAAGTAGCTGTACCGGAAGCATCCACCTGTTTCACGACACGAAGGAAGAGATCGAAGTACGGACCATTGCTATCTGTTGACAACGACTGACTGGTCGTGCCATAGAGCGTGAAGAGATTCTGCTGCTTGGCCGGTTCATTAATGGAAGAGGCGATGAACAGATAATAATCTACATAAGCCAAACCTGTGGCATTCGTGATAGGCAGTTCGTTGGTGAGGACTTTCGTCGTATCACTTTGAGTAAGTACGGAATTGCCCTTGTCTATATCAGACGTTTTCGAGATCGTGGCTACATAATAGCCGTTGGATGAATAGTCCGAGTTCTTCGAGTCGCCGGTATTGACATCATAATCCACCAAATAGCAACCTCCGGCTTCTGCCCATTTTGCGGAACTTTCACTGTACAACGGCAGAATGCCATAATAGCTCGTGTAAACATCGAGAAGTTTGGCTCCACTCGTTGTAGTGCGACCTACAGCATAGGCTGAGCCATTAAAATTGTCGTTCGTATCACTGAGACACGAAGTCATCATAACCATGGAAACAGCAGCTGCCGCCACCATACTCATCAGTTTCATTGCTTTCATCTTTTTCAAATCGTTTTATATTAATATATATGTTGTTTCATTTTAGAAGCCCAAACGAAAGCCAATCTGAGGATCCACGTTGAATGGTTTTTCAGAATGTATCGTTTCGATCTCACTGCCATTGTCGAAATAGTAGGATGCCCGGATTTCAGCATAGGCGCTCACAAATTTAAAGACCGGATAACTGACTCCGACTCCGGAACCGGCAGACCACAACAGCGGCTTCATGCGGGAGGACGTCGTATTCTTGAACGTATTGTCATTGTCCACTTTGTAGGAGAGATACTGATGTCCCACAATGTTGTACTCAGCCATCACACCTGCTGAAGCATAAAGCATCAGACGATTCCACTCAGCGATCCGATAGGTCACAGACAACGGAATACCAATGAAATGAAGCTTCTGGTCGATCTTCGTTTCAACGGCTCCATAGTTATTCCAATCGGACGCAATATACGAATAATTCAAACCCGTTTGCAAATAAAATCTGTCACTGAGCCTACGGGACAATGAAATACCTACTGAAATCGGTCTGTGGTGATTCTTCTCCGTCCTCGATCCAAGATTGTGATAATTGGACAAGAACAACGCATTGTTATGCGTTTTGGAATCGATCACGCCGTTCGACATCGAATAACCGCCATTCGAAGCCGCTACATCATACGCTGCAAACATCGGCTGATCGCTGAACGATGCGGACAGACTTCCGCCGCCCATTCCGAAACTCCACTTTCTGGGTTTCTTCTGTTGTTTGATCTTCTCAGGACGTTCTGCCTTCTGAGCCAATTTCTCTTTGCGTGACATCGTCATGGCTTTGGACTGCGCATCAATAGCTACAGCTTTTGACGTCGTCTTATCCTTATCTTCATTCACGGATTCGTCAGCTTTCGTGACAACCTGGTAATTCTGGACAGCCTGAACCGATTCCTTGGCTTCTACCTGATCGGCTTCAGATGGTACGGATTCAGACGATTCTGTCATCGGCTCTGCAACAGCAGCGATGAGACTCTTTGTCTGAGCGTGGCTGACGGGAGCAACCTTGGCACGGAAAGCTTGAGCCTGGACAGGCTGAACAGACGAAAGATCACTCTCTTCTGTATCCGATGACGATTCCGGAGCGACAGCCATGGGCTTCGTAGGAATAGATTCGTTCGGTAAAGTACCGGCCAATTCAACCGGGGCAGATTCATCACTCTGATGCATGAGCAGCAGCGTACCGGTTCCCATGAGCAGAGCGATCACAGCCGCGGCAGCAATCCAATAACGACGACGGTGCATCGTCACGACAACCGGCTTCTGCTCTATCCTTTCGGATATCTTCTCCCAGCTGTCCTTCGGCGGCTCGACTTCGAAGTCAAGCAGTTCGCGGCGCAACTTTTCGTCCATTATATGTTTATTATCCTCTGTCATATATATACTGTACCATACAAATCATTAATCTTTACCTGAAGCAGATGCCTGGCTCGTAAAAACTGCGACCGTGAAGTGCTTTCACTGATCCCGAGCATTTCAGCAATCTCCTTGTGCGAATAGCCTTCGACGGCAAACAGATTGAAGATGCTCCGGAAACCGGGCGGCAATCCGCTTATCAGGTCGAGCAACTCTTTAGCCGAGATTCCGGATAGGGTTGATTCATCGGGAGAGGCTGTCTCATTCACATCGTCCAGGTCAACGGCATTGCGCAGAACATCGTTCTTACGCAGCTCTTCGATGGCCCGGTTGATGAAGATCTTTTTCATCCAACCTTCGAATGAACCAATGCCTTTGAATGAGTCTATTGCAGAGAAGACCGTAACGAAACCATCCTGCATCACATCGCCGGCCGTTTCCTTATCGCCCAGATATCGAAAGCAAATTCCCATCATCAGCCGGGAATACTTTTCGTATAGTTCTTTCTGAGCACGTCTATCTCTTTTTTGACAACCTTCTATAAGTTGTTGCTCATTCATTGACTTCAATCCACATCCATGTTCTCCATTGGCTGCACATCTTATAGATGATTTTACTGCTTAAAAAGTTGCATGGACTTCCAATTATTTTTTGAATTCGGAACAATAATAAAAAACTTCACGGGAAAGCGGGCTTTCATTGCGGTAGCGTGTCGATGCCGATACGCTGAAAAGATAGCCCTGATCTGTTGTCTTATCGACAGGTATCACATATCTGTTTTCCGTCAGATGGGTTGCAAGAACACATTTTGCGGAATCTGAATCGATCCGATTGGTGTGCGAACAATATAAAGTATAAGTAAGTGGCTTCGTCTTGTCTCGTTCCGCCCAGGTAAGAACCAGGTTGTTTCCTTCGCGCTTTACAACAACGGGATCCGGCTGAGCGGGAACATACTTGTCGAGCCAGGTCAACGGCGGAAGAAGGGCAGGATATTTGTAATAATCGTTCTTGAGGGCATTGAACAGACCGGCATTCTTCACCACATTGGCGCAACGGAAGAAGGCGCAACCGGCCATTCCGTTCTCACGGACATAGTCAATCTGTTTCGTCACGTCGCTTACCATCCAATCCGATTCGTCTTCCATACGATAAGCGCCCAATCCGGCTACAGCATATCTTCCGGCTGAATGATCCACCCAATCGCATACAAAGGGATAGAAATTGTCATTCTGATAATACATCATCGGAACAACCATATCGTGCTTGCCACGCATCATCCATTCGCGGGCATCCTGATAGACCATTTCGTAGCCGGTCCATTTGGCATCCGGGAAAGCGGCGATGCGGGCGGCTTTGCCAAGCGGAGAACTGCTTACCTGCACCCAAGGCTTCACCTTTTTCACCCAATCGTAAATCTTATACACCACCTGATTGACATTATCCCGACGCCAATCTTCGATGCTGTTGAATTCTCCGCCGTATTTCTTATACTCTGCCTTGTCCGGGAAATTATACGCATCGCCCGGATAACGGATGTAATCGAAATGGACGCCGTCGATATCATATTTGTTGACAAGTTCCTGAACAACGGAAAGAAGATAATCTCCCGTCTCGGGATTACCGGGATTGAGGAACCATGTGCCGTTGAAGCGTTTCACCAGTTCGGGATGACGTTTCACGACCGACCGACTTCCCTCCGCCTTCACCACGCGATCGGTCCCGACAGGAAATGTGACAAGCCATGCATGACATTCCATGCCGCGCTTATGACATTCGTCAATGGCAAAAGCCAACGGATCATAACCGGGAAGTTCGCCGTACGTGCCGGAGAAGGTGCTGCTCGCTGTTTCGATCTGCGAATCATAGATCACATCACCGCGCGAACGGACCTGCAAAAGCACCATATTGAAATGGGCAGCCTGAAGACTATCGAGAATGGTGCAGAGTTCCTCCTGCTGCGCGAGACGGCTGCGCTCGCTGTTGGCGATATGACGCGGCCAGTCCAGACCGTAATTGGTGGTGAGCCAGACAGCGCGAACCTCTGTCTTCGATTGTGCTTGGATATACGAGAGAGAAGTTACCGACAAGAGTATCGATAACAAGATGCTTCTACCTATTTTCATCTGTTACTTGATCTATTTGCGGACGATGGCCAGAGCCTTCACAGGTTCATTGGTCGTGATGAAATCAGCGCCTTCTTTGGAATAGGCTTCCATCTTGGCTTCGTCGTCCACGGTCCACACATTTACCTTCAAATTGTTTTGTTTTGCTTCGCCGAACCATTCGGGATGTTCGTCCATGACCTTATCCTGATAATCGAGGCCTGCAAAACCGAGCTGCTTCAACTGAGCCGGAGAGAGTTCGCCGTTCAGATAATAGACCTTCGACTTCGGTGCGATGCGGATCATCTCCTTGCAAGCTTCAAGGCTGAACGAAATGAATTCCGTGCGGCCGGTCATGCCCAATTCCTTTACCATGGCATACACTTTGTCTGCAGCTTCGTGATTGCGTTCCGGCGTGGCATGTTCCTTGATCTCGAGAATCATGCGGATATGCTTCAGCTGTTTTCCCTTCTCGAGATACTGACGCAGCGTAGGCAACGTTTCTCCGTTGGCGAGCTGGAGGTTTTTCAGTTGGTCGTAGGGTGTATTTTGAATATCGAAACCTTGGATCGTTCCATCGTGATTGACGACGATGACGTTGTCCGACGTAAGATGAACATCGAATTCAGAACCGTAAGCCCGAATATCATTGGCACGTTCAAGAGAACGAATGGAGTTCTGTGCCGAGCCTTCGCAACGCCAATAACCGCGATGCGCTATCACTTTTGTTCCGCTTTTGGCATCTGCATTCCCGGCAAGAAGAAGGCAGAACAAGAACAACAATGCAAAATTTAATTTTTTCATGATTTATATAAGAAACATCAGCCGCTTTTCGCAGGCGACAGCAAAGATAGTACGAAATGATTGATGATTATGAAAATTTGATTGAACTTTTGTGAAAACGGATTCCGTTTAAGGTCATTCTCATGGGATTGGCCCTTTTCGGATTCCGTTTGAGGCACTTTTCTTCAGATCGACCCTTTTCGGAT
>CAZIVE010000157.1:0-5706 GCA_964542435.1 uncultured Parabacteroides sp. | reverse complement strand
AACTATATTTCATTCATGTATGGAACAATGCTGGCTGTTGGAAAGGCTGCCACATTTCCGCGGGAATTTAACCCAATCGGTCATGATATGCCACAAATATATATTTCGAATGACCGATTGGGGTTACTAATAGGTTGAAAAGAGACAACTTTGATGCGTTACATTTCCTTCGCGTTGTTATTTGTTTTTAACGGCAACGGTTTTCATTTCGGAAAAATAGACCGAACGCAAAGGAATTGAAAATTTCTGTCCTGAAAGGATAATCTTGCCGGACAATCTGATATCAGTGGACGAAGCGCCCACTTTAATGATGTATTCGCCTGAGTCGATGCTCCACTTTCCATTGTCATAATAGCCGAATTGCTGGGGCGAAAGAAGAAATTCCACTTTTGCCGTTTCTCCCTGTGACAAGCTAACGCGTCCGAAACCTTGCAGTTTGATGGGCTTAAGGTTCGAAGATGCAGAAGTTGGGGATAAATAGAGCTGCACAATTTCATCTGCTTTATATGTACCCGTATTGGTCACATCAAATTTAACCTTGATTTGATCCGAAGATGTTTTAACGCTCTTATCGATGACAAGGTTCGAATAGTTGAAATTCGTATAGCTCAATCCATATCCAAATGGATAGGCAATCCTTTGGTCCTGTTTAAGGGAATAATTATAGCAAATGTTCTCGTTCAGTTCTACGGCAGGATAGCTGACGCAAAGCTTTCCGGAAGGACTAAATTTTCCGTAAAGAATATCGGCAAGTGCGTTACCTCCTTCTTCTCCGGGATACCAGGCTTGAATGATAGCGGCACATTTATCAGCAAGACGCGAGATGACTTGCGCTCTACCACCAAAGATAACCAGTACAACCGGTTTGCCCGTGGCAATCAGTTTCTCGACGAAATCCTCTTGATTCCCTGGCAGCCTAAGACTACCGCGATCGCGATTCTCTCCACATAAAAGCGTATTCTCTCCCACAGCAGCAATGATTACATCACTTTCGGATGCCTCTTGGACGCTTTTTGCCAAGTCTATCTCTTCTCCGGTTTCAATGCGACGGTTATCGTTCCATAAATTTCTTGCACGTTCATCGCCGCCTTCTGCAATCTTGGTTTCTGCTTTTTCAGTCCAGTCACAGCCTCTGTTGTATGTCAAAGAGAATCCTTTCGGGAGTTTTGCCTCCAAACCTTCTTTCAGATTTACAACTTTCGGATTGTTGGCGCTTGGGTTTTGCCGATGCCAAAAGAGCAACATGCCCTGATACGTATAATCTCCAAGCATGGCCCACATCGAGTTGGCATTCGGCCCTGTCAAGGCAATTTTTTGAGGATGGATCAAAGGGAGAATGCCATTGTTCTTCAACAACACGACGGATTGCGAAGCGAGACGATAGGCCGTTTCTCTTTCTTGAGGTGTATCAAAAGTGATAGGACCTTTTTGATACAAGATGGCATTCGCATCAAGAAGTCCGAGACGTGCTTTCAGCGTAAGAACCCGTTTGACTGCCTTTTCGAATGTCTCCTGCGTTACGAGACCTGAATCTATGGCTTCCTGAAGATGAATATAATCGATTCCGCTCGGGAATTCCACATCATTTCCTGCGTTTATAGCAGCTGCAGCACGATGAAGAGCGTCTTTTTGCGATTTTATCTGGTCGATGGAACCGTAATCGCTGACAAATACACCATCATATCCTATATATCCTCTCAGGATTTTTTGCATCAGTTCCGAATTGGCAACAGCATTGACTCCTTTAAACTGGTGGTAACCGGTCATAACGACTTTGCTTCCTGCTACGCGAATCATAGCTTCGTGAGTCATTAAAATCTCTTCCATCAGTTCTTTGGTAGGTGATTCAAATCCGCCGCCATAACCGAGGAAATGTTTACTGCATGCTGCAATTCCATGGTTGAGCCCGTCGTCCTGAAGACCTTTGACAAATGCGACACCCATGGCTGCCGAAAGATAGGAGTCTTCACCGTAAGACTCTTCTAAACGGTTGAAATAGGGATTCCTTACCACATCTACCATCGGAGACAGCGCCAGCATTCCACCAATCTTTCTCATGTCAGCAGCTGTTTGACGCGTTTTCTCCATGGCTAAATCTGGATTGAATGAGCAAGCCAAGCCGATCTGCTGCGGATAGACCGTGGCGTCATTGGCGGCAATACCGGAAATGACCTCCTCATGGAAGAGAGCCGGTATTCCGTTCGGCGTATGGTGGATGATCCAGTCTTGTACAGCTGCGACCATGTCACGTAGGCTGTCAGGGTTCATGGTGGCATTGCTCGCGTATTGTGAGAAATGTCCGACTCCGTCAGGAATGAGTTTTCTACACTTAGCCGTATCCAATTCTCCGTTTTTGTTGAAAAGGATAGATACATACATGCCATGAAGTTGCGCAATGCGTTCTTTCTGGCTCATTCTGTCGTACAAATTATTTACAGTTTTCTCCACTGTAGCGTTCGATAATGGCTGTTCCTTTGCTTTCAGAAGGAAGCCATCAGGACTTTTGGCACTGGCTGTCAAGCATAATGCTGAACAGAATAGGACAAGAATTTCTTTTTTCATTGTGTCTCTTTTCGGTATCGGTGCGAAATATAATAATTATTTCGGATTCACTGTGACGATGACTCTTTTATAGCGAGTCAGTCGTGGCATTCCTTTATCGGTGACCGCGACAATGAAATGAATCGTTTCGGGCTTTTCTACTTCAGGTGCTTTGATATGTGGGAAGCGTGGTATGTTGGCTACGCCCATTCTCAAATTCCCCTTATATGTTCCTGCTTCCTTGTATGGAAACCACAGAAAGCTAAGCCCGTCGCCATCAGGATCGGTGGTCGGAGTCGCATCGAGGACTATCTGTTCGCCGGATTTTACAGTGATGTTATCTTTGTGATTTAACTTTACTACCGGAGCATGATTGGCTTCATTGAATGGTTTTACGCACCAATCCATACGAGCAGCAAAGTCGTTCTGGAAATCTTCTCTCCATCGCCAGAGCGTGACGAGATTGTCTTTATATGTTACGGTGTCTTGTGTGATTTCAGCTCTCCATTTCTGATGGACATAAGGTTTGAATTCATCTTCAGCATTGGTCCAAAAGGGACGCGTCTCCTTCTGAACGGGAACGAAGGTATGCTCGTTCAGGTCTATTTCCGGCATATAGAATTCATAACGTCCGCCCCATCCTCCGTAATTGGGATGTTCCATGTCGTTAAGTCCATTTGGGATTAATCCGAGCCAGGAAGGTGTATCGCCTTCGTTGCCGAAGGATATGTCAGGATAAACAGCTCCAAGCGGACCGTGCCCCGTCTGAATATTTTTATAGATCCACTCATTGCTCATGATTTCGTTGTTTGCACCTTTATTCGGTCCGGTAATAGCTCCCCAAGTGGATCTAAGATACGATCCGGGACTGCAGATATAAAAGAGATTCTTGAAGTTGTTGCGAATCCAATATCCGGCATCATCTTGGTCTGAAATAGTATAAACGCGCAATTTTGCAATGATGGCGTTCATTTCGGACTCACTTCTTGTCTTGCGCAGTTTCCAAAGTGCCTGTGCCAACGTGTTCGTCCCGCCCCAAGCCGTAATCCATAATGGACGAGCATCCTGTTTGTCTATCACTTTAATGATCCATTCAGAACCTTCTGAATCTTTGCCTTCGCCCACGCCTTTCATCCCATAGAGTGATGAGCCGGCTTTAACCAGCGACATTAGATGTTCGGCTGAAGGATACGCTTTATCATGGAGGAGCAAATTAGGCCGTACCTTGGCATAGGCATTTACGACGGTTCGTATCAAATTGGGCTGTGCCATGTCGCTTTGATGAATGGAAGTTGTAGCGACAAGTCCTTCGATGTCGATATCATTGGAGTAGAGCATGAGACGGACCATCGTCTGCGAATCGTCCGGCTCGTTTCCTATATCGGTGAGTGCAATCATACGCTGTTTGGCTGATTGCGGAGTGGATTGGATTTGTGCCGACACCATTATAGAGGTTGCCAGACAGGCTCCTAAAAGAATGATTTTACTGTTCATGATGAGGTGTATAGTTATAAATTGTTTTTACGGATGATAAATCAGTTTTCCCGTTTCCAGATCGCGGCTGTAGTGCTTGAAGAAATCCCACATACGCTGTGCCATCGGGCGGAAATTCCAATGTCCGTAATGCATGATTGCTGTGAACTGCATCATCGGAATTCCGTTCTTGCAAAGATTCCCGGTTTCCAAGGTGATGTGTTTGTTGGTTTCAATCGTCTGCCTGTTCTCCAGTTTTACGCCTATAATCGGCTCAGCATGGAAATCAATTTGAACGGCTGGCATGTCGTTGAGTGTGGCATAGAGATTCAGTGCATTGTAATATGGACTGCCATTGGATTTGCCTTCTTTGGGGAAACCAATGGTGTCATCGTCTGTTCCAACCGTAAGAAAATAGGCAGTTTCGACGTGTCCTCTTTTCTGAAGGGCATTACGCAATAGCGTTTCGTACGAGAAGGTATAAACCGGCATATCAAAAATGCCACCCGAATGACTGGCGACGGCGGCGAACAGATAGCTCTTGTCTATTCCCAATGCGGCACTGTGCATGGCGCCTGCTGACAACCCTTGGCAATAGATGCGCGAAGGATCGATCTGCGGATAACGATGTACGATGTTCATGATGACCAGTTCGATTCCTCCCAATCCAAGTCCGACATCGGATCCATTGTCGCGTCCCAAACCTTGCCATTCAATCTCGGCAAGGATGATTCCTTCTTTAGCTGCCACTTCTACAAATCCGGAAGTCTCGCTCTGCGTACGGTTGTCGTTCTGATGTCCGTGAAGCATCACGACCATCGGTACAGTTCCTTTCGTTGCATTCTCACACTGTTTCGGAATGTATTCGTACCAGAAATAGGGTTTGTTGCTCGGACTGTCAGGACCACAGATGATCTCTTTCTTTGCGATTCTCTTGATCCCGATCTCCTCCATGATGGTAAACGGTTCCAATTCGTATGGACCATATTGACCGAAAGTGGCGCCCATGTAGTGAGTATGTTTGAAGTTGCTGTAGCGATAGTTCTTCGAAAGCAACGTCTTCCAGGCGTCAGCCATGGCTTCTGTGCGTGTGGCTTTCTTATCTAATCCTACAACGACGCGCTGCAAAGGTTCGTCACCATTTTCGTAAATGATGTGCTGTCCGTCTTTGCTGATCTCTTTGGCTGCATTGGCATGGATATAATATTGTGCCAGCTTCTTGTCGCCAAGAGCAATGTAAGCAGGTACGGGAATGTCGGCTTTTTTCGTATTCAGTTTGCCGCCATAGGTGAAAATTCCGGCCACTTCGTTGACATTCGGAGCAATTATGTTGTTCACGAACGTAGCGCCTCGTCCGAATCCAATGATCTTCAGATTCCCAATGACGCGGCTTGCATCGATGAATTTCTTGTATGCTTCGAAATCCTTTGTGTTATCATACGTAGCGCCGACCGGTTTGAATACTCCGATAGAACCGGACTGTTCGTTCACAATCGCTTTCAATCCCAACTCATCCACCAAAGCTTCAGCCTCCGCAGCCGACAATGACTTGTCGGGATAAATCATGAATTGCGGTCCGTTCTGAGCCCTCTTCAAAATGGAATGCGATGTATCGCGATATTGATAAATCACATTTTCCAATGGTTTACGTTCCTGTCCCGGAACGCGTGGTTGTGCATTCAGAGCGAATGA